>JAKJAC010000040.1:2395-19743 GCA_022707705.1 Chloroflexota bacterium | reverse complement strand
CCCGCCGCAAAAACCAAAAGAGGGGAATTATCTGGTTGAAAATCGGGGTACTTTTACCGCGAAGTTGAAACGCATCCTAGCCCCTGAATTGCGTTGACTTCTACCACGGTTCACGGTATACTCCCCGCCATGGCAGATGAAACCAAAACGCACAAATCGGGTTCCGGAAAGAAAGCCACCGTCATCGAAGTGCAGCACTTAAGCTTCTTCTATGGAGTCAAGCAAGCACTCTTTGATATCTCCATGGAAATCCACAACCACGAAATAACCGCCTTTATCGGTCCTTCGGGTTGTGGCAAATCCACCTTCCTGCGCTGTTTGAACCGGATGAATGATGAGATTCATGATACGCATGTGCAGGGAAAAATCCTGCTCCATGGCGAGGATATCCACGGGCCTGAGATGGATGTCGCTAACTTGCGGCAGCGCATTGGCCTCGTCTTCCAGAAACCCAACCCATTTCCGCAATCCATTTTCAACAACGTCGCTATGGGACCCCGCTCCCTGGGTATGATGCGCGGCGCAGACCTGCAGGACTGGGTCAAGCAACTGCTGCAGCGTGTACATCTATGGGATGACATCAAAGGCGACACTTCGCTCCCGGCACTCAGCCTGGCGTTAGGACAGCAGCAGCGTCTCTGCATCGCCCGAACCCTGGCAGTCAAACCTGAAGTCATATTGATGGATGAACCCTGCTCGGCGCTCGACCCGATCGCCACACTCAATATCGAGGAATTGATGCGCGACTTGCGCAAGGAATACACCATCGTGATCGTTACCCACAACATGCAGCAGGCAGCTCGCGTCTCCGACCGTACTGCCTTCTTCTGGTTGGGAGAGCTGGTGGAGTTTGCCAAGACTAAGCAGCTCTTCACCCGCCCCACTCAACAAAGAACTGAGGACTATATCAGCGGGCGTATGGGCTAAAGCCAAAACAAAACGCTCAGCGAGCTCCGCGAGCACGACGCCGTGCGCACTCAAGTATGAACACAACCCAATCGATGAGGCACCCATGACGACCCGTCCATTATTGGATAAAGAACTTGCCAAGCTGCGCGAACAACTGCTGCAGCTGGTCCGCCTGGCAGATGCGGCTATCGAGGCAGCCATTGAGGCGCTGCTGCAGCAAAACATCGCAGCTGCCGACGCCGTTATCGCCAACGACGTTGCCATCAACGAGCTACGCTACAAGATCGAAAAACTCTGCGTCACCACTATTGCCACACAGCAACCGATGGCAAGCGATCTCCGCGCCATCATCGCTACTGCACATGTGGCGGTAGAAATCGAGCGCATGGCAGACCACGCCGCCGGCATCGCTCGTCTAGTACCCAAACTTGCGGAAGAACCGCTGCTCAAACCGCTCATTGATATCCCTCGCATGGCAAAGATTGCGCGTGAGATGCTGGAAGAGACCGTGAATGCTTTCATCGCCAGAGACGTCCCTGCAGGCAAAGCCGCTGCAGCCCGCGATGACGAAATTGACGCGCTCTACCAGCAGACGTTGCGCGATCTGCTCACCTATATGATGCAGGACCCGCACAATATCCAGCGCGCCACCTATCTGTTGTGGGTGGCGCACGGATTGGAACGCATCGGTGACCGCGTGACCAATATTGCGGAGCGCATCATTTTTATGGAGACCGGCAAATTCGAGGAGCTGGAATGAATCCAGTCAGGTAGCGATGAAACCCGAGCATACTCTGATCCATGACATCGTCTGGGACGCCGGTGGTACGCTTTTCGATACCTATCCGGCATTGGTGCAGGCATTTTCCAAGGCATTGCACGAGCGTGGCTACTGCGTTCCCCAAACGCGCATTTTGCAGCTGGCGCGCCAGTCAACGCAGCACGCCATCACCACCCTGGCACGTGAGAGCGCTGCAGAACCCACCGCTTTCGAAGCGGCATTCCGCAGGTATTACAATGCGACCGCCCCCAAAGACCAGCTGCCTTTTCCTGGGGTCATCGCCGTCTGCGCTGCCATCTGTTCCCAGGGTGGGCGGAATTTCATCGTCACACACCGAAAGCGTACTTCGCTCGATGCCCTACTTGCCGCTCACGGCATGGAGTCGTATTTTAGCGACCAAATCACCGCTGAGGACCCCTTCCCTAGAAAACCCGACCCCGCAGCGCTCAATGCGTTGGTCGAGCGCCACGCTCTGAACCCCACCACCACGCTGCTGGTCGGTGATCGCGCCCTGGATCTGGATGCTGGTCGCGCTGCAGGATTCCAGACCTGTTTATTTGACTCGGGTCCCCTGGAAGAGCCTGTCCCCCAAGTCGATCTCCATATCACCTCATTCGAAGAGCTACTGGCACTCTTACGCCAACAACTCAGTACTCACCCTGCTTAAGGATTAGCGGCAAGTAAACCTGGTGAGCCACCTTTATCCGGCGTGCATACACGTTGATATGCTCGAGTGCTGTGTCTGTGCGCCCGTCCTCCCAGGCGACCAACCATTCCCCGTGATTACGACGGGCTACCACCGCGGAACAACAGCGCACGCTCTCATCGTTATCCGCCAAACTGAGCATAGGTCCCTCCGGTCGTCCCCGCGCATCCAACTGCTGCGCCTGAATCGCCGATGCAAAAGACATACCCTGAACCGTCCTATCCCAGACAACCAGGAAGCGCCGCGAGAATGGATCATAACTGACCACCGGACGACTTTCCTGCTCCACCTGTGTCGCGACAAGCGGGTAAGCAGAATCTAAAGGCGTACCATCCTGATCCAAACGCCGTGCCATAGTATCAGATTGACCGGTACTCATGTTGAAGGAGGTCCAAACCAACAAATAGAAAGGCGTGTCCTCCGGTCCAACCCAGGCAAGTTGCGGATGGTTCTCCTGTATCTCCAGGACAGCTGCGAGCATCCGGCGGGGTCCTAAAAGCCCTCCACCCTCACCCGCAACCATCTGCCCCGCGATGTTCCACAGCGCAATTCCAGGGCTGGTAGGATCTTGCTCTTGCCAGACCACCAGGAAGGTATTGTTGATCGCATCATAAGCCGCGTGCGGCTCTCGCGCCTGCTGCATCGCCACTGACAGGCGCGAGATATTGAAAGCATCACCCACGCGTTGACCATCAAGCGCAAGCAACTGCCCAAAGATGTCAGTTGTCTGGCTGATAGGACCGGTGGATTCGAAGAGGACCAGATATTGGTTGAAACCCGCAACCACAACCGGAGCTTCTTGATGAGATGCCAATGCCGAGACCACAAAATTGTCGCCGGTAAGGTTACCAGCACCGCTGACGCGCTGCCCAACAATCGTGCCATTGTCACTCCAGGTTGCCAGGAACGCATCCTCGCCGTAAGCCCAATCCACAGCCACCTCAGTCGTGGTCGTGAGGATATGGTCGGTGAGCGTGATGGGCGCGCTCGCCAACGCGCCATCCCCATTCAAGAGATAAGCCATCACCTCCGTGCTCTGGTTTCCACCCCCACCGAAGACATTGGCCCACACGCTCAAATAGTGATCAGATTCACCGCTATAGGCGAGCACTGGAACGGTCTGCAGTCGCGGCAATGGGGCAAGGCCAAAGTGCAGCCCTAAAACCGAGCCGTCAGGTTGAAGGCGCTGCCCGTAGATGGCGGTATTCGTTCCTGCGCGGGCATCCTGCCACACCGCCACCGCGCCGTGGGGTGCCGGCGTCGCGGATACCGCGAGCGCCGGTCGAGTCTGCGCGCGGGGGTCATCGCTGACGGGAACCGGCGTCCCCGCGGGACCCGCTCCGCTACTCACCCGCCGCACGAACAGGTCACCCGCCCCTGTTGGCGCCTGCCAGACCACCAGGTAACCACTCGCATCAGGCAAGGCAACCACAGCTGGCACGCCTTCCTCAATAGAAGCGGTACTTATTCGAAATTCGGGAGCCTGCGGCACGCCGCCGCTGAAATCCATCTCTCTGCCATAGAGCAGTGGTTCGCCCAGGCGCCAATCATTCCACACAAACAGGACTTTGTGATTTACAGTGTTCGCTGCCAGAGCCACCATGCGTTGATCGTCCAACTCATTGCTGACCGACACGTTATTACCGCTGAGCTCACTTGTCATCGTCACCCGCTGCATGTATATGTCTTCGTGCAAGCCTGCCCGCGTATCTTCCCATGCAACAATGAACTCGCCCAAAGCGGGACTATAGGTAACCTCAGGAAAAGCCGCCCACCCCGCGCCATTCGAAATATCAAAAGCGCTGCCCAGCAACGCACCCCCACCCTCAACCCGCTGCCCACGGATTCGCGCAGGCGTTGGCTGCGCATCGCCCCACACCACCAAAAAGGCATTCGAACCCGCGGCAACCCTTGGGCGCACCTGCCCCATCTCGGTGACGACAATCGGGAACACGGCGCCATCGGGGACACCGGCGCGGTTAACCAGGCGCCCATGAATATCGGGAGGGTCGCTCGGCGTTGCCTGCGCCTGCCAAACCACCAAATAACGCTCTGCCGCCGGAAGATAAACCACATCCGGGAGAGTCTTGAGCGTGGGGCTAATCGTCAACGGAGTCGCCATTCCCAGCAATCTACCCTCGCTGCTCAGCCGCTGCGCCATGATTTCCGAGGTTGTTGCACCATGTTCAGTCTCCCAAACGACCAGGTACTCGTCATCTGCAAGGTTATAGGCGATTTCAGGGTTGCGCTGCGCACCCGCCGTATCGCTCAACAGGAAGTCCTGCGGGATGGGGTTACCCTGGAGCGGCGGCGGTGTCTCCGGCGGCGCAGAGGGTGGTCTACAGCCGCTGAGGGAGACATCATCCACGTACATCCCGGTTTTGCCTCCCGCCCCATCATTGTAGGTGCCAAAAAGCAACCAGAAGCTCCGACCAATGTAGTCGTTCAGATTGAAGGAGTAAGCATCCCAATGCTGGCTATTCGAGCGAGTCCACAGCAGTTGCCGCAGGATATTGCCCTGATCATCTAACAACAGCACATACTGCGCATCGCCCGCCATCGTGGCAGGCAAGGTCGTGGCTTCGGCACTCAACCGCGCCATCTGTGTCCCCGTAGAGACAGGATAGAGCCAGGCGGTCAATGTAGCGGTGACCAGCGTAGAAGGTAAGGTGATGCGTTGGCGCGCAGAAGAATACCCCAGCTTGTTGGTCGCAGTCGTCAACCCCAACCGGATAGAGCGCACAGAACTGTGCGCCTGTTCTGTGCTGTAATCTGCCGTGATGGGGGTCACGGGAAAATCCCACGCCGCAAGCAACTCACAATTGCCGTTACGGACCAGTTCCGCACAGGGTACGCGCAGACGGAATAAGCCCTCAGCGGTCGCCAGAAAGAGCAAGTCACGCCTCACGGCAATCATACCGCGCGGGGTGATATTGGGCGCGAGTCCCTGCAATGCCCAGGAATCCCCTCGATTGTTGCTCCGGTAAAGCTCGTAGGCAGTACCTTCACCTGATGCGGTGCGCTCCACCGCAAACAGCGCCTTATCAACAGCAACCTCCGGAGAAACCGTCAACCCCAGAATCCACCCATCGGGCCAATCAACCGGCAGTCCCTCGCGCGCCTTCTGCCAAGTTTGGCCCCGGTCGGTGGAGCGCACAATGCCATTCATCGGTAGGTCCTCTTCACCGCTGCCCTCGACCCAGAAATAGCTCACCCATAGCGTCCCATCAGCGGCATAATTCGGGGAGAAAACCACCTCACGTGGAATATCCACCCACGGAATCGAAAACTCCTGCCAGGTCAATCCGCCATCCGTGGAACGGATGGGCGGGTTGAAGCCGGTGAGATACACTGTCCTATCGACGGCAAAATTGGGAGAGGGGAAAACACGGTAGAGATAAGCAATATCGGGAAGCGCCGCGTGGAGCGCTTGCCAAGTCGTGCCGCCATCAGATGAGCGCCAGAGATGGGTCTCCCCAGCAGCAAAGACCACCAGCGCCCCGCCGGCATCACGAACCGCAACCACATCGGAAAGCGGCTTCTCAGTATCTGTCAATACCGTTTGCCAGCTCAAGCCATTGTCCGTAGACCGCAACACTCGCCCCTGCGCTCCGGGTCCCTGAAGGGTCGCCAAGAGTACCGGGTTCAACGGCGCTCCCGGGTCAACCGCTAAGCCGCTGAGAGTCACGGATTCGGGTTGCGTCCCATCATGGTAGAGCACCGACCATGTATCACCATCATCTGTGGTCTGGTACGCTGTTCTATCGGTGATGGCATAGAGGGTACGGTTGACCTCATACCAAGGTGAGCGCCAGACGCGGGTGGGCGCAGAGAGCAACACACTTTCCCAACCGAGAGAAAGAACCTGCGCACCAGGTAACTCCTGACTCACCTGAAGCGTCGCGGAGGTCAAACCAGTGGGGGTAATCGCTGGCAACAACGCCAGAAGCGCCAATAACCTAAGCCACACAATCTTCATGCCAACGCCTCCTCTAAAACTGCACAACTTTTGAGCAAAGGCAAGGAAAGAAGAATGAGGTGTATACCTTCATTATAGCGGCAACCAACCAGGGGAAACAAACACAAGATGTTACGAAGGCATTGCATCTCTGTGACAGTGTTACAGATAACCGCGAATCGAGACGCCGGAAACCAATTCGGGGAGCGAATTCAATTCGGAGCTAGGAACGGATAGCCCTTCACACGCCTCGCCGCGTGCGGAGCAGTCTGGGAAAATGGCCTTTTTATTGCACCGGTAACGCAAACGAAAACGTGCTACCTGCGCCCACTTCACTTTGCGCCCAGATCCGCCCACCGTGGGCTTCGACCGCCATCTTGCAGAAAGTCAAGCCCAAACCGGTACCACGATGCGCGCGCGCATCGTTCTCCGCCTGCGTGAACTTCTCGAAAATGCGCCCCAGATATTCCTCTGGAATGCCGCTTCCTGTATCCGCCACACTGACAATCACTTCAACGGGGCGGCGTTCCAGCTTGAGGGTAATTGTCCCACCGGCAGGCGTGTGTTTGATCGCGTTGGAGAGCAGATTGGAAATGACTCGTCCGACGAGATGTCGGTCACAGGATACTGGTGGGAGCTCTACATCCGCTTCAATCTGCAAACCCAGGCCCTCCAATTCAGCCAACCCCGCTACCGCTGCGACGCTCTCCTGGAGCAGCACATCCAGGCGAACTGATTCCTGCACCAACTGCAGTTTCCCCGCCTCCATCTTGCTCACGTCGAGCATCTCACTCACCAGAGTAATAAGCGTATGCCCGCTATGACGGGCATTGCTCAGCAACTGCTGATGTGCAGCCGTAAGATGCTCTCCGAGCGTCATCCCCAAAAGATCGAGCACGCCCATCAAAGAGGTAATCGGGTTGCGCAGATCATGCACCAGCATATCGGTGAGGTTCTGCCGCAAGCGTTCTGATTCCCGCAGTTCCTGGTTTGAACGATGCAAGCGCTCTGTGACCGTGCCTGCCAGCACAGCCGTGACTAACATGGGGATGCACAGGGTGACCCAGTTCACCAGTAACAGCGCCCCCAATTCCGGTGCATTGACTTCCAATCCCCAGATCGGAACCAGGGGAATGCGTCCCGCATAGAGCAACAACAACATGAGTCCGTAACCCAGGGCGCTCACGATGCCGACCCCCATCGCGCCCTTCCGCCCCAAGAGAAAAGCCGCCCCCACCACCAACAGGAGATACAGCGCCACGGTCGGTGACATTGGACCACCGGTAAGCTGAACCACCAGGGTGACCAACACTGTATAGACAATCATCGCCACCCAGGCGAGCACCCGCACGGGCCACCCACGCTCCAGCGCCAACAGCCCTCCCAGGCTGAAAAGCAGTGTCCCAAAAGCCAACCCGGTGAGCGGACGTGAGGGGATTTGCAGAGCAATACTGCGCTCGCTGGCAGCAAAAATCAGCACGCTCAAGCCGGCGGTAAGAATTCCGACGGCAATGAACACACTACGCAAGTCCTGAATGAGTGTGGTGGTTTTGGGATCGGAAACCGGGGCTTGGGCAGGACTCATCCTATTCCCCCTCTGTGATTGATATCTCATTCTAACGTCTTTTTCACAAATTGGCAATTTGAGCCACTGCTATCAATCCGCAGACTCGTCCCCACCAGCCAATTCATGATGCTCGATCACCGCACGCATGAAACCACAGAAGAGCGGGTGTGGACGGTGCAACCGCGTGCGGAACTCGGGATGGAACTGACTTCCGACCATCCACGGGTGATCTCGCAATTCGGCGATCTCCACCAACCTGCCATTCGGCGATAATCCACTGAAGGTCATGCCCGCCCCAGACAGCAGCTGCCGGTAAGCATTGTTGAATTCAAAGCGATGGCGATGCCGTTCTTGCACCTCATCCACGCCGTAAGCTGCCTGCGCTTTGGTCCCCGGTTGTAGCAGACATGGGTAATTCCCCAAACGCATCGTACCCCCCAAATCCCCCAGCGCGTGTTGATCCGGCATGAGGGAAATGATTGGATAACGCGTTTTGGGCGCGAATTCTTCGCTGTTTGGCTCATTGCTCTGCAAGGCGTAGCGCGCCAGCTCGATACACATCACCTGCATCCCCAGACACAGCCCCAGATACGGGATTCGCCCCTCCCGCGCGTGACGCGCCGCAAGAATCTTGCCCTCAATGCCACGATAGCCAAAACCTCCGGGAACAACAATGCCATCCACTTCAGCCAGCGCTCCGAATCCCTCTGGATGTTCCAGGGTTTCACTGTGCACCCAATCAATATGCACGCCGTAGCCGAATTTAAGCGCCGCGTGAATCAATGCTTCGCGCACACTGATGTAAGCATCCTGCAATTCCACATATTTGCCCACCAATGCCACGCGCACGCTGGGTTTATCGTGCAACAATTGCTCTGTTGCCGTACGCCAATCCGTCAGGTCCGGTGGCGAAACCCGCGCTTGCAAGCCCAATCGCGCCAACACCAAATCCGCCAACCCGGTCTCCTCCAGGCGCAACGGCACCTCATAGATGCTGGAGGCAGTGACGATGGGGATGACTGCGCGCGGTTCGACATCGCAGAACAGGGAGACCTTCTGGCGAATATCGTCATCTATGGGTGCATCGGCGCGCAACCCGATGACATCGGGCTGAATCCCCATGCCGCGCAATTCGCGGACGCTGTGCTGCGTGGGTTTGGTCTTCAGCTCCCCGCTGGCGCCGAGGTACGGTAACAGGGTAATGTGGATGTAGAGCACGTTATCTCGCCCCACATCGTTGCGCATTTGCCGGATCGCTTCGAGAAAGGGTTGCCCTTCGATATCGCCGACGGTGCCGCCAATCTCCACCAGCGCCACATCCGCGTTGAGGCGTTGCGCTGCCTGCACAATCCGGCGTTTGATCTCGTTTGTTACATGTGGCACAACCTGAATGGTACCCCCAAGATAATCACCGCGCCGCTCCTTGGCGATGACATCGCTGTAAACCTGCCCAGACGTGACATTGTTGATTTTGCCCAGGCTTTCGTCAATGAAGCGTTCATAATGCCCCAAATCCAGATCGGTCTCCGCCCCATCATCGGTGACGAAGACCTCGCCATGCTGATAGGGCGCCATCGTGCCGGGGTCAACGTTGAGATAGGGATCCAGCTTCTGGATCGAAACGCGCAGCCCACGAGCTTTCAACAGCCGTCCCAAAGAAGCTGCCGTAATGCCCTTGCCCAAGGAGCTAACTACTCCACCAGTAACGAAAATGTACTTAGTCGCCATACGTTGTCCCTCCAGAGGGTGCAAAATACACCATTCACCGGACATCTGCCACAGGGACGGTCGCATCCTGTAGCGCCGGCATGCCCTGCGCAAAAGCCATAACCATCAAGGTCACCGCGCTCAGGTCTGGCACCAGCCCATAGCGCGCATTCAAGATGAGAATGGCCACAGCCAACCCCTGCAACAACAGCAAGCGCAGCAGCGGCAATTGCTCATCCGAATAAAGCCGCGGAATGGCTAGCGCCATATAGCGCCGGCTGCGGGCTCCAATAAGGCTGCTCGCCATCAGTGCAAAACGAATTAAGAAAAAGCCATGCAGCAGGAGAAAGACCCCTCCGGCGCCCAACACAAACGCCTCGAACAAGGACGGCGCTTCAGAAGGCGGCGCGTTAAGCGCCGAAAAATCTGTCTGCAGGGTGAGAGCGAGCAGATTGATGAGATACCACAGATAGATGAAGGCTTTGACAAGCGCCGCCGGAGGTTTCTGCGGCAGGGTTGCTGCCAGCAGCAACAACCACGGCAGCCCCAACCCCAGCGCATAATACACCCAGGGTATTTCAAGCGGGCGCTTGAGCCACAGGCTTAGCGCCACCACGATATGCACTGAGAGCGCCGCCTCCTCATTGATACGTGGCAACAAACGTGGATCGAGCACGCCAAAATAGAGCATGCCCAATCCTAGCAGCACGAAAGCAACGAAAATGAGAGGGCTATCAATGTATACCAGGGCATCATTCCAACCGGAGAGCGTGGATACGCCAACAAAACACGCAGTGAAAAGAGTCAACCCCGCCATCATCAGCTTCTCTGGAGTCAAAGAAATCCCCGCAATCAACCGCGTGCCAGGAGAAATCCGTTGCAGGCGGGAGCTTTCCCACAACAGCATAATCTCCAACAGAATTCCCAGAAAAAACGCACTAAACGTGGTTATCGGCATGTTGCATTCTTCCAAACCCTGCTATCAGCTATTCAGTGCTTCATCACCAAGCAGGTTGCCATCCACCAGACCTACATAGAGCAATTGCGGCTTGAAGAGAAACACCGCCCAGGAAAGCCCGAGTAAGATGAGCGCATCGGACTGAAGGTAACCGCGATAGGAACGCAGATCATCGAAGCGGTCGACAAGCGCCACCCGATCGCTGCCACGTTCCGCAAAAGGCAAGTATCGAATTGTGATGGTGGCGCCTGGCCGCATCAACGCCCACGTCTCCGCCGGATAATAGCGCATCTCCAGGACACCGCTCCGCTCCTCCGCACCATCATGGTAATCTACGAAGACCCAATCGTAATCCGGGGAAGCAAAATCAACTACAGCCTCAGTGACGCGCCCATCGCGTTCCAAGCGTCGCAGCTGGCCGAGATGTGCCCCGAATTTGTCCAACACGACAAGGCAACCGATCAAGAAAGTGATGAGCGCCAAAGGCGATATCAACGCCAAGAGCGCGCCCAAAATCTGTTTGAGCGACATTTGCTTGTCAGATGACCGCCGTAATAGTTGCTGCTGCCGTTCCATAGAAGTCACCTGCTGTTGACTACCCTGAATCTCGTACTATTCTACTGGAAATGCGTAAAGCGCAACCGGAGTAGACCTGTTCGGTGCTCTCCACATCTCACCTTCAGGAGGAACTATGACGCCATCACTGCGTAAAAACATCGGTTGGGGCATGGCAATCGTCAGTTTGATCGGTCTCATCCTAGGCCTCTCATTTACCTGCCTGGCAGTAATTCTGCAATCCATGGATCCCCACGGTTTCGACAACAACCTGTTAGGTTTTGCCGTCATCGTTGGCGTGTGTCCCATTCCGCTTACCCTGGTCAGTGGCGTGTGTCTACCCATTGGCTTGGGTCTGGTCTACTTCGCCCATCACGAGGAGCACGCAGACACGCCCACCGACGAGGTCTGAGATCTCCCCTCCATTGATCCCCTTGATAGGCAGGTTGGTTTAGCCCGCCGAGTTGCAGTTTGTCACGCGCCAAGATGAAACGCCGTTGAAATCATACTTCAGACAAGTAACGGGAATTTGAACCAACCCTGTGCACAGAAAACCGCCGATTCACAGGAATTTTAAGAATTGTCTAGGTAATAAGCCTAGCTAAATTTACCTCTCCTTCATATACTAAAAATGATTTTATGCAACGCACGTAAGCTGTACTCCTCTGAACAACCGCTCAGAGAACCGGCTTAGCAGGCGTATTCATTCTAGTAGTAAGGGAGAGATTCATATGCAAAGGCCTATCTGGACGAAAACGTGGTTGGTTATTGGAATTGCTCTGTTAGCGCTGGCAGTGGCAGCAACGCCAGTGTTGGCTGTGGATGCCCCTCCAGACGCACAAATCGCCGCACCGGTTAAACCTGCCGGCGACAATCAGGTGCAGGCGCCAACATTGTTGGAGAATTGGTTTGGAACCAATCTGCAGATTGCATATCATGGCTACCCGTACAACAAATACTCCTTCGTCACTAGCAGCTTTGCTCCGACCAAGCGGCTCTTAACTGCTGATTGGATTCAGGCAGATTGGTTTGGCAACAACGAGACAACGAAACTGTGGGGTACCTGGCCCTCAGGTGGTGAATTGTACGATGTGGAAGCCATTTATTTCGATAATGACATGAACAACATCTACATCACCATCGTCACGTCATTTCCCTTCGATGGCTATACGCACAGCAGCTATGGTTGGATTGCCCCTGGCGATCTCTCGCTCAACCTGGGGATCAACGCTCCGCTTGCGGAACGCTATCGCTCCTGGAGCTACGATTTTGGGGTCAACCTGGTTCAAGAAGAACGTCCCACATCTGGAAACATCGTCAAACCATCGCCGCATACTCTGGGGAACGAGCTTTACAAGACCCAGAATGCTGCCTGGTATCTAGGCGCCCCTAACGGCGCAGTGACCGCGGGCCAGGAACGCACCAATTTCGATCCCGCATATGGAAGCTACTCGGAATCACGCGGCGCCGTGACGGTGGCCTACGAGCAGAAAACGCTCTACAATTCCAGCGGCAATGTGCAACTGGAGAATGCTCAGGAGACTTACGTCATTGCGGTCACGATTCCGCGCAGTTCACTCAGCTACGATGGACACCCCAATGGTCCCAAGCACGGTGAGACCGTAGGCATCCGTTGGGTGGCAGCTTGCCGCAACGATGGCAATGGAACGGATGCCGTGATCTACATGACCGGCACAATAGAGGACATTGACACGGGCGACGCCCCCGATAGCAGCAATCACCCTGTTGCAGGCATGACCTACGACGGTCTTCCCGCCAGCGTCGGTGGTTTCTTCCCCACCGTCGCTGACCCGGGCGTTGCCGGCGCTGGCAAGACCGGCATATGCCACTACATCAAGCCCTCCGGAGCACGCCTGGGTGCCAGTGTAAGTGAGGAGGCAGATGCTGATTTGCGACCAGACGCAGATACCATAGACTTCAATCTGTGGCCCGCAGCCAATATCAGCGATGGTGATAGCGACAATGGTCTGGACCTGCCCGAAGGGTGGTTCAATCAGATTCCGACGATTTTCGCCTACACGGTCAGCGTGCCGGCAACCGGTGCAACGGGCGATCGCTACGTCAATGTCTGGTTCGACTGGAACCGCGACGGCGATTGGGCGGATGCCTCAGTCGTCTGCGATACTACACTGAGAGGTACTGCAGCCGAGCACGTGCTCCAGAACCAGGTCGTCAGTGTTGCACCAGGCGCCTCACAGACATTCACCAGCGACTTGCTGCCGTGCAACCCCGCTCCCTTCAACGATGAGACTGCGGTTTGGGTGCGAATCACGCTCTCCAATGAGCCGATTGACCTGACGACACAATTCGATGGCAGTGGGCGCGCCGCAGGCGCCACCAACGAGTACTGCTACGCCGAGGGCGAGACCGAGGATTGGTACTTCTCACCTACAGACCCCACCGCCGTAGAGCTCGCGCGCTTCGAGGCGGCGGCGCAGGCAGAGGGCATTCTCATCGAGTGGGAAACCGCGACGGAAATGGATAATCTCGGCTTCAACCTCTATCGCAGCACGGCGGTGGATGGCGAGTACATCCAGTTGAATGAAGCCCTGATCCCGGCGCAGAATCCCGGTGCAGTCTTCGGCAGCGTTTACACCTGGCTGGATGAGGGTGTGACCCCCGGTGTGACCTACTTCTACAAGCTCGAGGATGTGGATATCGAGGGCAACACGACGCTCAACGGTCCGGTGCAAGCCACAGCGCTCGCTGCAGGTCCCAGCGCGGTCAGTGTCACCGCCTTCTCCGCGGGCGGCGGAGCGGATTGGGCACTGCCGGCAGCGCTGAGCGCGCTCGCGCTCCTCAGCCTCAAACGGCGGCGCAAATAATACTCTGACGTTCGGGCGGCACGAACAGATAGGGTAACACGGACCTCCGCAAGCCAATGGCTTGCGGAGGTCCGTTCTATGCAGCTCAAAAATCTCCAGCCCTACTTCATGCCCTTCGTGCCCAGGCTCTCCTAAAATCCCTCGAGCTTGCTCAAATCCACGATGCCCTGCGGCAACGCCACGATACGTTGCAGCAGCGCCAACCGCGCCTCCCGCAAAGTCACGTCAGGGTCCATCACCAGAATCGCATCGAAGAAGCGTTGAATCACAGGGGTCAAGGGTTGGAATGCCGTGAAGAAGGCATCCACACTGCGTTTTCCCGCCAGCTGTACCTCTGCAGCAGATAACGCCGTTGCCAACGCCAGTTCCTCCGGCAGCTGCAAAACTTCAGGGATCAACACCAGACGCGGTTGGTCACGCGTGATGCGCACACAACGCGCGTAATTGTCCCGCGTCGCCGCCCAATCCACGCGCCCCACCCAGCGCGTCAGTTGCGCCGCCGCCTCGCGCGCGGCAAAGGGACGCTCGCCCTGCGCTGCCAGCGCCGCCTCGACGACATCGTAGGCAAAGCCCTCGTCGCGCAGCACACCATTCAGCCGCCCGATGACAAAAGCTACAGCCTGCTCCAGCGCCTCGGGCGTCGCATCAACCGGCAGCAACCGCGCCGCTTCAGCCAAGCCCTCGCGCACTGAGAAGTCGCCAGGCCAGGCGAGCAATAGCTGTACCAATCCCAGCGCCATGCGCCGCAGCCCGTAGGGGTCTGCCGAACCGGTCGGCGCAAGTCCCACGGTGAAAAGCCCGGCAAGGCTATCCAGGCGATCGGCTAAAGCCAGGACAAATCCCGCAGGCGATTGCGGCAAAGCGCCGCCCGCCGCCGTGGGGAGATAGTGCTCGGCAATGGCTTGCGCCACGGCGGGTGCCTCGCCCGAAAGCCGGGCATACTCGCGCCCCATCACCCCTTGCAGGCTCGTCATCTCTACCACCATCTGCGTCGCCAGGTCCGCCTTTGCCAGGTGCGCGGCGCGTGAGAGCACATCCAGATCGAGCGGCGCAAGGCCCAAGCGCAAACCCAACCAGGGCGCCAACTGCTCCAGGCGTTGCGATTTGTCCAACATCGAGCCCAAGCGTTCCTGGAACGTCAACGTCGCCAAGTCTGGGACGAAACTCTCCAGCGTGCGCCGGCTATCCTGCTTGAAGAAATACTCCGCGTCCGCATAGCGCGCACGAATGACGCCCTCATTGCCGGCGCGCACCTGGTCCAGATGTTCGCGCCCACCGTTCCGCACGGCGATGAAAAAGGGCAACAATCGCCCTTTAGTATCCAGTACCGGGAAATAGCGCTGGTGTTTCTTCATCACCGCAATGAGCGCTTCTTGAGGCAGCTCCAGATAGCGCTCCTCGAAACTGCCCAACAGGGCGGTAGGCACTTCGACCAACTGCGTCACTTCCTCCAACAATGCCACATCCGCGGGAATCTGCCCGCCGACGCTATCCGCCAGAGCCTGCGCCTGGGCGCGTATGATCTCGGCGCGCGCCTCGGGTTCCACCACAACCCCATAAGAAGCCAATGTAGATTTCAACGCGGTCGCATCCGCCAGCGCCACTTCCGGCGAACCGGCAGGACGGGGTCCCCGCGTCACGCGCCCGCTCTCCACGCCCGCGTAGGTGCAGGGAATCACCTCCTCGCCCAGCAGCACTACAATCCAGCGCAGCGGGCGGCTGAAAGCTACCCCGGTCTCATTCCAGCGCATCGAGCGGGGAAAGCGCAAACCCGCTATCCAACCAGGGAGCAGCCCCGCCAGCACCTCGCCCGCCGGGCGCCCCACTTCACGCCGGGTGACCACCACATACTCGCCGCCCTCAAGCGTCTCCACGCGCAGATCGGTCACCGACACGCCCTGCGCGCGTGCAAAACCCTCAGCCGCGCGTGTGGGATTGCCGTCCTTATCAAAGGCTGCCCGCGCAGGCGGTCCCTTGACCACGCGCTCCTGGTCTGGTTGCTGTAACGCCAAATGCTCAACGGATACAATCAACCGGCGCGGCGTTCCCCAGATGTGCACGGCATCATGCTCCAGGCGCGCCTCATCCAATGCCGCCGAGATCGCAGCGCGCAGTTGCACCAGAGCTTCATTCACATGCGAGGCGGGCAGTTCTTCTGCGCCAATCTCAAAGACAAAGGGCGCGTTCGCCAGCGAAGCACTCCCGCCCACCGCAGCGGTCATATCTCCCATAGGCAGGCGGAGTGGACGTCCTTGCGATGCCAGAGTGAATTTCAATCCAGGGCGTCCACGCCAGGGGAAACCTACCTGCTCCCGTTGAGCAAGATAGGCTTCGGCGAGGCGCCGCGATAGCCCACGCATCCGTTTGAAGAAACTCGCGCGCTCGGTCACTCCCACCACCCCGCGCGAATCCAGCAGGTTGAACGCGTGCGAGCAGCGCAGCACATAATCCAACGCTGGCACCACCAGACCCGCATCCAGGCAGCTGCGCGCCTCGGTCTCGAAGAGGTCGTACATCGCCTGCACCCGCTCGATATCCGCGAACTCAAAATCATAGCGGCAGTAATCCACCTCTTGCCGCAGCAAGATTTCGCCATAGGTATGTTGCCAGTCCCATGCCAGGTCCCACACCGAGGCGACCCCTTGCAGGTACATCGCCAGACGCTCCAGCCCGTAGGTTATTTCCACCGCGGGCATCTCCAGGTTCAGCCCCCCGGCCTGTTGGAAATAGGTGAACTGGGTAATCTCCATACCATCCAGCCACACCTCCCAACCCAGACCCCACGCGCCCAGCGCCGGGCTTTCCCAGTTATCCTCCACAAAGCGGATATCGTGCTCCTCGCGTTTGACGCCCAACGCCTCCAGGCTGCGCAGATAGCGCTCCTGCGAGTCGCCGGGGTCAGGTTTGAGGATGACCTGAAATTGCGTGTGCATCTGCATCCGGTTGGGATTGTCGCCGTAACGCCCATCATCCGGACGGAACGTAGGCTCGGCATAGCCCACATTCCACGGTTCGGGACCCAGAACGCGCAACACCGTCGCGGGATTCATTGTGCCCGCGCCCACCTTCTCGTTGTAGGGCTGCCAGATTAGCGCCCCCTGCTCGGACCAAAACTGCTGCAAACGCATGATGATTTCTTGAAATGTCAACATTCGCACCTCTTCAAGCTTAATGACTGTGTTCCCACTCATCTTTCAACATCGCAAAGAGCACCGTATCTCTACGTGAGCCATCGGGCATCAGCAAATGCCGGCGCAAGACCCCTTCGTGCACCATTCCCGCCTTCTCGGCGGTGCGGCAACTTGCCAGGTTGCGCCCATCGCAGCGCCACGCCAGACGCTCCCAGGGCCATACCGTAAAA
>JAKJAC010000040.1:0-2385 GCA_022707705.1 Chloroflexota bacterium | reverse complement strand
GGTCAACAGCGCCCTCAATACTGCCGTGCCCAGGCCCTTACCCGCAGCCTCAGCGCGAATCCACATGCCGATCTCCGCGGAGCGCTGTGCAAGTCCCCCTTCCCGCAAATGAAAGCCGCTGCCGCCCAGCAGACGGCATTCATCTGTACTGAAGATACCCAAGACGAAATCCTCGTTCAGCAGATAACGCCCGCGAAAACGCCGGACGATGGTCTCCGATTCCTCGACGCTCTGATAGGGCTTCGCCCACGGCATAAAGGTCGTCAGGTGCTCATAGGAAGCGTTAACTGCATCAGAAAGCAAGACGCCATCTCCAGGGTGATAACAACGCACAATGAAATCCGGTGTCACCCAACGCTCCGGAGCAATGTATGATTCCGTTCCCATAATGCCCTCCTTACGAAAAGGCGATCAAACGAGAAGGTGAAGAAGCGTCCCGGCATTGCTGCTCCACCATGAACCCCGATGCCTTCTCTATATCACTTCGGTGAATTTCTATACCGTCTCGGTGTAGTCCTCACTGATCGAATATGGCAATTCTGTCGGGTTCGTTGATGCTGGGGAAACCAACCCCGCACGAAATTCCCGCATCATCCGCAAGGCAGCCAATCGTCGCTCCAGATGATAGGAGATATAACGCTCCATCCAGCGCGCCAACTCCCTCGCCGTGCGCACCGGAAAGGGCAGCGTGGCAAGCGCGGTGTAGTCTTCCCGTTGCAAAGCCTGCAACCACGAAAGCGCACTGGGAGAAAGCAGCCCCCCAGTCACATCGGATACCTGAGTAGCACACTCTGGGCACAGAGCGCCGCCTCGCTCAAAATCAATGCCATAGAGGCTCCGGTCATCAGGCCGCGGGCGTAGAGGTGTGCGGCAAGGTTGCCCCCCACGCTCTCCAACACACATCCGCCATTCCGGACGGAAACCCGCCAGGTGGAGCACCTGCTGCTCGTACCAGCGCAACAGGCGTTCCGGATCTGGCGTGTGCTCCAGCAACGCGAGCGTCGTGTTCACGAGCTCAAAGAGCTCCGGTTCCGTCTCGCCCTCAAAGAAACGCAACACCAGTTCGGCTACGTGCCGCGCATAGGTGCCGCGGATGAAGTCCTCACGCAACTTCTCCCACAGTTCTAGCGCCTCCGCCTGGCTGATGATATCCCACGAACCCTGCACGCGCGAAACCAGCATCTGCGTCCGGCAGAAGAGCTCCAGGTGACCTGTCTTCCGGGAGCGGGGTTTGCGCACCCCACGCGCCAACAAATCATGGCGACCGTCCGCGGCCAGCACCATTAGCACGCGGTCAGCCTCACCATGGTCCCGGCGTTCCAGAATGATCGCATCGAGTTGGTAAAGCTTCGCGCGTCCCATCGAAATCTCACCGGATAATCACAGCATCAGAGAAACAGAAGCGCCTTGCGTTAGCCCGCTTCTTCCAGTGGGAGCCGTGCAGCTTTGGCAAAAGTCTCTGCCAGTGAAGTCACTGAAGAGATACTCGCCCAGCCGGTCACGAAGATGAGCGACTCTCCCTCTGCAGGGCGCAGCCACAGGCGTGCCACCGAAGTCGTTGCGCCATCCGTCTCCTCTGTAATACGGATCGCCACACCCACACCGGAGAGCCTCTCCAGCGGCATCTCCCAGAGTTCCAGTTCCCGGCGCAGTAACCAGCGCCGTTCACAACGCACCGCGCCCCCCTCAGGAGTGCGCTCCATCGTGCCCCGTTCCCACAGGGGTGTAGTGAGCGCGCCATACACAGCCATCGCGACCGCCAGCAGCACCACCCCAACAATGAGCGAACCGCGCAGCGCACTGTGCACAAAAAGCAACACAGTCACCATCAACACCGTGCCTACCAGGAGACCGCTTCCCACCATTATCAGGGGCGAACGCAACTCCCAGGTCACCGCATTATGTTGTTCATCAAGAATCTGTATCTGCATGCCTGACCTCGAGCATCTTCGTCACATACAAAACCCCAGTATACCGCGTTCCGCAAAATCAGCGAGTCATAATGCGGTGATTTCGGCGGAACTGCCCCGGTTCCTTACAGCACTTGACAGCAGCCCGGGTTTGAGTACCATAAAGGAATGCGATACCCCCCAATCACGGAAAGCGGGCATAGTATCGCTAGTCTGGTCCCACATTGTTTTGCAGAAGGAATAGTGAAAATGAAACGCAACTGGTATATGTTAGTCCTGTCTCTCATGGTGGTATTGGTGTTAGTGGCAAGTGCATGCAATTCCACGCCGGCGCCCGAGACTCCTGTCCCAACAACTGAGGCACCCATCAATGACGATTGGAGCCGTGTTCAAGCCGCCGGCAAGCTAGTAATTGGCACCTCAGCCGATTATCCCCCCTTCGAGTTCATCAACGAACAGAATGACTTCGACGGCT
>JAKJAC010000409.1:406-1112 GCA_022707705.1 Chloroflexota bacterium | reverse complement strand
AACCGTCGTGCCAGGCAGACGACAGAGGATGGATTCGGGATAAGGTATCGATACGAAAGAAGAATCTGGATCGACGGCGGCAGGCGGAGGAAAGGAGGAAAGGCGGAAGCGTGTATACTTCCCTTCACACTGGGAAGAGGGGTATGCAGGCGGCCGCGCCGAGGGGACGAGAGCCCGTCTGCCGGGCCGGGGGCCAGGGCAAATGCAAAGCCGCCGCCTGCCCATGCGCCCCGCGCTGTTATCCGGGTCTCTTCAGGATGATTCGGCAGTCGACAGCAGTCGCCCCTTCTCCTTCAGGGTGAACAAGGATCGGGTTGATGTCCATCTCGCTGATCTCGGGGTGGTTGACGGCGAGCGCCGACAGGTTCACGAGGGCCCTCTCGAGAGCCGCGAGATCGGCCATGGGTCTGCCCCGAAACCCGGACAGCAGCCTGAAGCTCTTGATCTCCCGGATCATTCCGTCCGCCTCGGCCTTTCCGATGGGTGCAAGACGGAACGCAACGTCCTGGAATACCTCGACGAAGATGCCGCCCATGCCGAACATCAGCAGCGGCCCCATGGCGTAGCGGTTCAGGCCGAGAATGACCTCTTCCCCCGGAAGGGACATCTTCTGCACGAGAACACCCTGGATCACGGCATCGGGGTTGTAGCTCGCTGCCCGTTTCACGATGTCCCGGAAAGCCTGCCTGACCTCTCGATCGCTCTT
>JAKJAC010000409.1:0-372 GCA_022707705.1 Chloroflexota bacterium | reverse complement strand
CCCCGCCGGCATCCGTCTTGTGAAGGATCTGCGGGGAGACGATCTTCATGGCCACGGGAAGGCCGAACTCGGCGGCGATCAGGACCGCCGCGTCTTCGCTTTCGGCCAGGCGAGTCGGCAGGACGTCGAATCCGTAGCATTTCAGGATTTCGTTCCCTTCGATTTCCCCGATGTGTGTTTTCCCCGCGGCAAGACAACCGGAGATGATCGATGCGGCGCGCCCGCTATCGTGGGCGACGGGGGATTCCCGGAGTTCGGCTCGGTCAAGCCATCCGGCGTAACGGTAGAGGGCGCCCATGGCCTTTGCCGCATTTTCCGGAAACTGATACACCGGGTAGCCGTGCTTCTGGAGGTACCGGACGCCCGGCGAAA
>JAKJAC010000408.1 GCA_022707705.1 Chloroflexota bacterium | reverse complement strand
TTCCGGAGATCCGTGCGATTCCCGAATCACGCTTTCTCCAGACGCGAAATGGATTTCGCGGCTACTGGTTCCGTGGTATCAGGTTGAATTTGTAGCCGCGATTTCCAAATCGCGTTTCTGGGGGTTGTGCGGCTTTCGAATAGGCTATTCCCAGACGCGAAATGGATTTCGCGGCTACTCGAAATCCAATTTGGATAGGGTTGCCTCTTCTGCTACACCCCAATCCGGCGTATACACGCCGCGCCTGACGTACTCGTGAAAACTCGAATGGGGATACTCGCACACCTGCCTCACAAGCCCGTGTTTTACCGGGTTGTAATGGATATAATGGAAATGCCGCTCGTAATCATTCGCGTCGCGGATGACGTGATCCCAAAATCCCCGCTGCCATAAGCGTAAGGCTGTGGCGATACCATGCGCTGCTTTGTAGTTCAACGTAAAATTGCGTTGCCACGATTGTAACAGTCTGCTGATGTTGGTGGTCTCGGGCACAAACAAGAGCACATGGAAATGGTCAGGCAGAAAGACATACGCCTTCATCTCAAACGGATGGAGTTCTTTCACTCGATGCAAAGTTTCACGCAACAAAGCTACGTGAGTTGTCTCGGCAAACAGCGGGCGCCGGTCTTGTGTTACGCCCACGATGAAATAGAGTGCATTGGGGACATACCACCGGTGAATGCGAGATCGGATAGGTTCAGGACTTTCCATAAGCATGCCTCAAGGGTTGCTGGCAGAACGCGATATGGAAATCGCGGCTACTTTCGTCTCCGTCGCGCCTTCAGCCCGAGAATGCCTGCGAGCGTGAGCAGAACGCCCCAAATCCAGCCCCATCCGCCTGGATCGAAGGGTCCGTTCGCCAGACCCAGCGGCGTAAAGCGTATGACCGGCAGATCGCTGATTTTCTCCCCGAGCGCCGCATCGCTGATGGTGCGCGGATTGTAGCCCTCGAAGAAACCGGCGAAACCGGCGTTGAGCAGCACCTGGCGGGCGACCGTGAGCCTTTCGGCAGCATCGCTCACCTCCTCGGCGCGGGCAAAGAGCGCCCCGCCGGGCAGGATGATTTCGACCTCGGGGTGCGCCAGCAGATTGCGGAACCAGTCTGACTTCCGCC
>JAKJAC010000407.1 GCA_022707705.1 Chloroflexota bacterium | reverse complement strand
TTCTCTACCGTACATTAGTCAATGACGCACTGAATTGTGGGTGAAATATGGGTTCAAAGTCAAGATTGCGTTTCAAAGCATAGTGAATCCAATCCAGGCCGAGGCGAAACAGGCTTTTGTCTCGCCGGTCAGTGCGATCAATCCACCCGGTTTGCTGGTTGGTAAGCACTAAGAGTCCCTGGGCAATGACCCACAGATAAGCCAGGCAGGCTGCCAACAACAGCCGTGCCAAACGTGCGGGATCCGCCAGATGGCTTTTGTGAATGTGAAAGCCGCGGCTTTTCTGGTCGGAAAAGAAAGTCTCGATGCGAAACCGGCGCCGATAGTACTGACAGGCCTGGTAACGTGCCGCGATACTGGTGATCAAATAGACGGGGTGTGCATAGCGCAATCCCCACCAGCCAATTAGATTCACGGTACTTGAAGCTTGTTGGGTAAAACCTACCTGAGGCCGGACCCAGAGGTGGCCTTTTTCCAGGGGATAGTCACCAATCGCCTGACTAGTAGAGCCATCTTGGACATAGATCTGCGGGGAGGTGCGCAAAACATAGTCCCAAGCGGTGTTTGCTGCGAGCCACTGCAACATGGCGCTGGTGTCATACTCGGCATCGCCCAGTAAGATCACTGCGGCTTGCGCGGGGATCAGCGGACGTACCTTTTCAAGTGCTTCAATATGCCGTTGGGCGGTGGTATGGCCCTTTTTGCCTCGGTAGACTAACCAGGCGAGGGGCAAAGCCCGCTTCTTATAGACCACACTCACCATCAACACCATACAACCCCGCCCCACCTGACTCCCGTCCATGACCAGCAGCAACGGCGCATGCGCCAAAGCCGCTAACAGGTGCTGCGCAAAAGGCAGATACAGCACCTCGGGATCCAAGTGCGCGTTCTTGACCCAACGTCTAAACCGCATCTCGGTGCTCTTATCTTTGGCTGGGGTGGCGGTCTCACTACTGATGCGCGCCAGTTGGGCATGGCGACTGACCACGATCCCCGCGATCAGCATCGCTAACGTTACTAAGTGACCCGGATGCGATAACTGCATCATCTCTTTCAACACTTTTAGCACTTTGCGGTATACTTGGTAACGGTCAGTCATTGGTCTCACTCCTTTGGTTTGGTCACCGTGGAGTATACCATGACTGACCTTTTACTTCAGATGTACGGTAGAGAA
>JAKJAC010000406.1 GCA_022707705.1 Chloroflexota bacterium | reverse complement strand
AAAGAGAGTTTCTACCCTCCCCCTCGACACCCCGTAACGAAATCCATATAATCAAAAGAAAAACAGACGCCACGCGCCCACCGCACGCTCAGGTGGGCTCGCGTGGCGTTTTTGTTTGCACCGGAGGGGCGAGGTATGGCACGGACACAGACACGCGCGCGCATCGGATTCGGTAGCCTGGCTGTAGCGTTAGGCGGAATGCTGCTGCTCTTGCTGTGGCTGAGCTTGCAGGCCAGCATCCCGGCGCAGGCCGCGCCCGCTACGGCGTTCACGGCCCAAGACCCGGCGCCCTTCACCCACACGCTCTACCTGCCGCTCACTTTGCGCGACGGCGTGTTCTTGCCGCGCGTGAGCGTGAGCCTCACGCCCACCGCCTGGGTTACCTTGCAGAGCTACGCTGAGACAACGTGGGCCGAGGTGCTGACCGGCACGCAGGTGTTCAGCAGCACCGTCCCGGACCTGTGCGGCGTGGGTCGCCTGGCGCTACCCGGCTCCGACCCCATCCCCCCTGCGTACATCGCCAAGCGCACGCGCCTGGCCTTCGATCTGGCGACCGTACCGCTCACGCGCACGGTGGGGGCGACTCTCGTGTTCACCGGCGCGGCGGTTCCGGCGGGCGCACTCTCCGGCGCGGTCGAGGTCTACGCGGGGACCACACCCCTGACGCTGACGCTCGGCGCGCTGTGGCAAGCCTACACCCCGACGCTCCTGAGCGCGGGCGAGGTGAGCAGCGGCGTGCTGCGGCTCTCGCTACCGCTCACGGCTTTGCAGCCCGAGCTGCAGCTGGTCTTGCGCATCAGCGACGAGGCAGCACTGCCGACGGCCTGGGTCTACCACGCAGTGGACCTGAATCCCGCAGGCATCACATTGGAACTTGAAGTGGAGGAGGTGACGCCATGACGCACGCAACCCGCTGGCTGGCAGGCTGCTTGCTGCTGGCCCTGAGCCTGACGCTGGCGGCGAGCGCCGCGCCGGGTGTTGCCGGGAGCGCCGCGCCTGCGGCCCAAACCCTGGGGCAGGTGACCCTGTTCCACGACGATTTCAACAACCGCGCGCAAGTGCAGAGCTACCAGCGCGTGGCGTTCACCGACGACGCTTACTCCAGCGCCTACGGCACGGGCACGGTGCGCTTGCTGGATATCACCGACTCGCTCAAAGCCGACCGTCCGACGGGGAACAACTACAACGTACCCTGGTCAGTCTCGCGACAGGATACCGGCTGGTGGCAGGCGCAGGC
>JAKJAC010000405.1 GCA_022707705.1 Chloroflexota bacterium | reverse complement strand
GCAATAGTGGCTAGACTAACAAGCATGTGGGCGATGCAAGAACACAAAGAGGTAGCTTTTTTGTGATTTTTGCGGGCGCAGCCCGCAAAAATCACGCTCGCGGAGGAAGGCGCAGAGGGTTTTTTGAGTGATCTAGCCGATTTTGCCACTGTAGAAAAAAAGCGCCCCATTCGTTGCGTGAATGGGGCGCCTACCCTAGACTATGACCCGCACAGGACTCGAACCTGTAACCAATTGATTAAGAGTCGCCGTTGTTGCCGCTATCATTCCCACCCCCTAAAAGTCGGTTGACCATGCTGTGTTTGCGGTGTTGCGCCTGCAGCTCTCCCAACGTGAAAATGGCATAAAATGCCCGTGTCACCTCAACCCCGCTGTGCCCCATGAGATCTGAGAGTGTCGCCAGATCACCACCGCTTAACAGATAATGCCGCGCAAAAGCATGTCTAAAACTGTGAGGGTTGACTCTGCCAGAAATACCCGCTTGCTCGGCCCGCCGCTTGAGCATCTCACCAATAGCACCGGCAGACATACCACCTCGGCACTTTGGACCAAGACTCACAAATACCGAGGAGCCCCGGTCACCCGGCCGCACAGCGAGCCAGGCTTGCAGCGCTGCCGCCGTGGGTTCTGTGAACATCACCGCGCGCGTCTGGTCCCCCTTCTCGGTCACCATAGCAACGCCGCTATTAAGATCAAGGTCAGAGAGACACAAGCCAGCCAGCCCAGAAACACGGCACCCGGTATCTGCCAACATCAAAATAACAGCCCGATCTCGCAGATCTGCCAGCCCAGAGCCCGCCGTCACCCTCAACAATTCTAAGAAATCTTTGATTTCAATAGCCTTGGGTATCTTGACTTTTGGCTGTGGGTTGCGAATCCGCCGCGCTGGATTGTAATCAATGAGCCGCTCATCTTCAAGAAAATTGAACAGGCGCTTTGCAGCTCGCACATATCCAGCAATACTGAAATCCGAAAGCGGCCCGGTCTGCGCTTCTAGTTTTGGATGTTCAACCCACCTGGTTGTTTGATTCTGCAGACTCACCACATACCGCCGCAAATCATCGGGCGTGACCGTTTCAACCTCTACATTGCCGAGAAACTCGGTCAGGGGGCGCAGCTTGCGGACGTAATCGCTCACAGTCCGAGGGCTTCGCCCATCGGCCTGTGTCGCTAACAACAACGCCCCGATTGCATCCGCAAGCTTCACGCCTTACACCCTCACACTCTCGGATATCCGCCCCGGTCTACCCCTCAACCTTCAGCAGGCGCATGATCTCAACCTCTGCCGCTCTCAACTCTTGCGGGGTAAAAGTGAATTGAGACAACAACACCTCGTCAATTCGCTCTGGGTCCCCGATGGTTGCCCCTAATACCTCTT
>JAKJAC010000404.1 GCA_022707705.1 Chloroflexota bacterium | reverse complement strand
CCCAAGCTCTCTGCCCCCGGCACGCGCTGCTTCTTTCGGTGTGTTTCGGTGAATATCGGTGAATTTCGGTGTTCGTTCTGGCGTTTTTTCGATCACCGAAATCACCGAAATCATGGAAAAGTCTGGAGCCCGAAACTGGTGCCCGGCGCTGGAAATCTGAAGCGTTACGGTCCGACAGCGTCTTGACACGGTCGCATGTCTGACCATTTACAAAAACTATTGCTGAAATGATGCTATCGTGATGTTTATTTTTCAATCACAAAGACCGGTTGGGGGGCACCTTTTCACTTTGGGAAAACCTGCCCTTGTGCGCCCCATAGCGGCGGCTGAGGTCGCCGCACCTTCCTCGAAATGCACTCGCTAAGGGTAAAACGCAAGGACCACGGAGAGCCTCCGTGGTCCTTGATTATTTTCGTGCGACGCTTACGGGATTAACCCGATTTGCCGCCCTACCATTTCCATAATCTGCAGCACCCGCTCCAGCTGCTCATCGGTGTGCGTCGCGATGTAGCTGGTGCGGAGCAGCGTCATGTGGGGAGGGACTGCCGGCGCGAGGATGGGGTTGGTGTAGACGCCAGCCTCGAAAAGCGCCTTCCAGGCTTGCAGCGTCTTGGTGTGGTCGCGGACGAGGAGGGGAATGATGGGGGTCTGCGTGTTGCCGATGTCGAAGCCCAGCTCCCGATAACGCCGGCGCATGAAGGCTGCAATCTCGTTCAGGCGCGCGATACGCTCCGGTTCTTCTTCCATCACTTCCAAGGCTGCCAGCGCCGCGGCAGCGTTCGCCGGTGGAATGCTGGCGCTGAAGATTAACGAGCGCGCCGTGTGCTGGATGTAATCAATCACATCGGCATCGCCCGCGATGAAGCCGCCCAACGAGGCGAAGGACTTGCTAAACGTCCCCATGACCAGGTCCACTTCTTTGGTGAGACCAAAGTGAGCCGCCGTTCCTCTCCCCCCGCCGAGGACGCCGATGGAGTGCGCATCATCTACCATAAGCCGCGCGCCGTATTTCTTGCATAGCGTGACGATTTCAGGCAAGGGCGCGATATCGCCGCCCATGCTGAAGACACCATCCACAACCACCATCCGCCCAACCGTCTCCGGCACCCCGGCGAGAGCGCGTTCCAGCGATTCCAGGTCGTTGTGGACGAAGCGCTGATTCTTGCCATAAGAGAGCTTGCAGCCATCGAGAATGCTTGCATGGTCCTCTTTGTCGGTAATCACGACATCGTCGCGTCCAATCAATGACGAGATGGTCCCGACGTTGGTCTGATAGCCTGTGCTGAAAACCAGGGCGGCATCCTTACCCATGAAGCGGGCAAGCCGTCGCTCTAGTTCCAGGTGCAATTCCAGCGTGCCATTGAGAAAGCGTGAGCCGCTACAGCTGGGACCAAAGGTTTCCAGTGCTTCAATGGCGGCTTTACGCACTTTGGGGTGTGTGGTGAGACCGAGATAATT
>JAKJAC010000403.1 GCA_022707705.1 Chloroflexota bacterium | reverse complement strand
CGAATGCCTTGCTCCCGCTTCAGATGTTGCGCAAGGGGCATAGCACGGTTTGGGTCAGCGACCTGCTACGAAAGCCCACAGGCAGGGTACATTTCGAAATGGGGGTGAAAACCTCAAAGGGAAAGGTGATTTTTGTGATGAGGCGAAGCCTCACCACAAAAATCACCTTCTTCTCCCCGATTACCACTTTGACAAACCACCATTTTCGGATAGAATAGCGTCACGACCCACCGTATCTACGGGACGGCCTTCAGGGCCGTCTTTGTATGTAATTAGCAATCAGCGTGGAGGAGTGTTTTTTAATGAAAGAGTATATGACCCAACAGGTGCGGAATATCGCACTCATCGGACACGGCAGCTCTGGTAAGACGACGTTCACGGAAACGCTGTTGTTCTTGACCAAAGCCACCACCCGGCGCGGCACCATCGAGGATGGCACCACCGTCACTGACTTCGATGAGGAAGAAATTCGCCGCAAGATTTCCATCAACACGGGTCTGGCGCCCATTGAGTGGAACGGCTTCAAAGTCAATGTTCTGGATACCCCCGGTTACACCGATTTCATCGGTGAGGTGATTGGAGCGCTCCATGTGAGCGACCTCGCCGTGACGGTCGTAGATGCCGCCTCTGGCGTTGAGGTAGGCACGGAGCTGACGTGGGTGCAGGCGGAAGAGCGCGCCATGCCCGCCGCCGTGTTGGTCAACAAGATGGATCGCGAAAATGCGAACTTCGAAAAGACTCTCGCGGCGCTCCGCGAGACCTTCGAAGCGCGCTTTGTGCCCGTGCTGCTGCCCATCGGTTCGCAGTCCGATTTCCAGGGCGTGGTGGACTTGCTGGAGCGGCAGGCTTATCTGGGACCCAAGGGCGAGAAAGGACCCATCCCCGCAAACCTGCAATCCCAGGTAGACGCGTATTATACCGAGCTGATGGAATCCGCAGCCGAAGGCGACGACGCACTGCTGGAGAAGTATTTCGAGGAAGAGACCCTCAGCCCGGAAGAGGTCATCCGGGGTCTGCGCGCTGCCATCGTGAAGCGCAGCGTGGTGCCGGTCTTGGCTCTCTCAAGCACCACCACGGTAGGGGTAGCGCACGCGCTGGAACTGCTGATTAGCCTGGCGCCCGCCCCCGCAGACCGGGGTCCCTTCACCGCGCAGACTCCTGCCGGCGAGGAGAGCTTCGCAGTCAGCGACACCTCACCCGTCGCGCTGATGGTCTTCAAGACCACAGCGGACCCCTTCGTGGGTAAGCTCACCTATTTCCGGGTGATGGGCGGTATCATCGAATCGGGGGTCACGCTCTACAACATGCGCGCCCTCGGCGAGGAACGGTTCACGCAGGTGTTCTCCATGCGCGGCAAGGAACAGCTCAACCTGGAACGCCTGCACGCGGGCGATATCGGCGTGGTGGCGAAATTGAGCGAGACTCTCACCGGCGATACACTCTGCGCCAAGGACCGCAAGCTGACGCTAGAGGGTCCGGCTTTCCCGCACCCGTTGTACAGCGTC
>JAKJAC010000402.1 GCA_022707705.1 Chloroflexota bacterium | reverse complement strand
ACCAGTGAATATGCGGATTGGGGGGATTTTCCCGGTAGGCGTGGTTCATGTAGCAGGACACGTTGAACAGGGTCGCATCGAAGGCGGTGCGGAGCGCATTTTCCATGACCTTGATGACGGCGAGCCAATCGAAGACTTCGTCAGCCGTGAGATCCGCCAGATCCGCACAGTGCCTTTTGAGATGCAGGATGCATCTGCCGACGAGTGCCTGATTGGGCGCCAGGACGACACGCCAGGTGTCTGTCTCGTACAGCAGGACATACACGGGATTATCGGGCGACCAGGCGCAAATCGGGCATGCTATTAGCTGTGTCATCATTTTGCCTCCAAGAAAATCTCACGCTAAGGCGCTAAGGCTTTGCATGCAAAGGGCGCAAAGGTACCGCATCTGAATCCTGAGCCTTTGCCGGGTCGTGCGGTTCTTCACGGTGGGCGTTGCCGTGCAAAATCAGCTCCATGATGCCTGCTTCCGACTCCGCGACATCGTAATCGCCGGTCAGGCTTCCGGGATAGTGGTAGACCATCCCTGCCTGCTCGTTGCGCTCGAGGCAATCCAAGAGCGCTTCCACGCCGTATCGCTGGGCGAAGGTGGCAAAGGCGCGGATGCGCACCTTGTCGAGCATCGTCCCGGAGCACGGGAATTCCGCGCACTCCCAGCAACCGTTCAGGCGTCTGGAGCGACAACATTTCAGGTTGGTGCACCACTCTCGGTCCGCGCAACCATCATCGCGGCAACCCACGCAGTGCGCGGCCTCGCTGCACAGGGCGCAGGCGAGTCCACAAAAAGCAATCCCTTTTTGACGGTCCATGATCAGACTCCTTCCGGTGTCAGGTTGTATGCCTCTGCCCAGTTATCGAAAAGGTCGTTGCGGCTGGTGGGGGTCATGGTTGGCTCTCTGTGGTTGCGCGGGCGGGCGCCGGTCAATGGAGCAGCAGCCTGGCGGCTTTGGTGAGCAGGAAATCGCCGATGGCGTGCATCGCGAGGATGAAGGGCGCCATCAGGACTGCGCCAAGCAACAGGGCGAGCGCCAATCCGCTCCAGGTAACCAGCCCCTCACCGGTGAGCCTGCCATACAGCAGGAACCCGTAGGGAAGCACGATGCCTACCGAGGTGATGACGGCAGGGATGTAGCTGCGCCACGCGATGGCTTGGATTACATGCACAAAGCCGTGCGCGAAGAACAACCCGCTCGCCACGAGGAAGAAGCCGTAGGCGTGGGCTTCTGTCGCCAGGAATGCGGATAGGGCGGTCAAACTGAAGATCAAGCCGATGGACGCGGCGGCTTGCGCGGTGGATTTATCCGCAATCGAACCGATGCGCCGCGCGAGAAAGGCGGGCACGCGGCGCTTGATCTCGGCGCCGTGTTGGCTCAACCAGGACTCCCAGAAGAGCAGCTCCTCGAAATCGTGGAGCATGAAGGCTACCGGAAACAGCCAGATGAGTGTATGAGTCGTGAGTGACATTGATGCCTCAGATGGTATGGGATATGGGAGAAGTGTAATCCTGGCGGCGAATTTGGCAAGGCGGGGAGGGTATAGAATCTCGGCGTTTCGATGTTATAATGAAGGCAACAGATGATGCGGGAGGTTCAGCCATGACAGAGATGATCACAGCGATCTATGAAAAAGGCGTTTTGCGTCCATTGGAACCCCTGCACTTGCGCGAGCGGCAACAAGTGCGGA
>JAKJAC010000401.1 GCA_022707705.1 Chloroflexota bacterium | reverse complement strand
TCCAGGATTGGTTTTTCGAGGTTTCTTGGCACGCGCTGCGCGCGCCGCGGCACCCCACATCGCCAAGAAACTGGGAGTTTCCCTCTCCCCCGTCCCTACAGGACGGGCCTCGTCCCGTAGGGACGTCTGAGAGTAGGCAGGCACTTTAGTGCCTGTACAACCACGTGGCCAACAAATCCCGTCCTGTAGGGACGGCTGAAAAAGGCTTGTGCTACTTGAGCACTCTATTACCGGACCAAATTCTGAAGTTCAATAACCCCCCGGCGGCATAGCATGCCAGCGACAAATGCGGAAAAATGACGCACACCCGCAATCCCGTAGCCGCGATTTCAAATCGCGTCTTTCTGTAGCCGCGGCTTCATCGCAGCGAATTCCTGCCGCCGCCGTACCCGGCGCCGCCGTATCCGGCGCCTCAGCCGCGCAGCCACTCCTCGACCCTGGGCAGAATCGTGTCCACCTGCTGCTGCATGAACGCCTCGCCGGAAAACGCCTGGAATTTGCCGCCCTGATGGTGCAATATCAGTTCCACCTTCCCGCCGGCTTGCTCGATCAATTCCCGGTATTGCCCGCTGACCTTGGTCGAGAACCTGCCCTCAACCGCCAGGCCGCTGGTGATGATCGCCACGCGTTTGCCGCGCAGGTCGGCATGCTTCAAAAAGCCGCGAATCTCGGGGACGCCGTTGAACGCATAGATGGGTGACATCAGAATCAAGCGCTCATGCTCCGCGATTTGTGCTCCAATGTCATTCTGGGGGTTTGCCGTCGCTTGCAGCAGCGATTTGAGCGGATTCACCCCACCCGCGCCGCGTAGCCGCACCAGAACCGCCTGCGTTTTCCCTGCCAGATATTCGGCAGCTGCCTTCGTGTTGTTGTACTCGGAATAATACACGATAACCAGTGACATAATCACCCCCTTGTAAAGCTGGTTCCCCCTCTGCGCCTCTGCCTCTCTGCCTCTCTGCGTTAAATTCTGCCTTTCCCCATCCGTGCCATTCGTGAAATTCGTGGCTAAAAATCCGGATTCGGGCGGACATGGAGGTCCGCCCCTACCACGCCTTCCAATACTCGCCCAGCGGGGTCAACACGGCGCCGGCTTTCCGCCCATCCTCCAGGAACGTGCACCAATACTGCTCGCCCGCCTTCCCGCCCCACCAGGGGATGAACCAGAACATCGCGCTGTAGCCGGGATTGGTGGGTGTGCCGGCGTAGGTCCACCGCGCATCCCCCGCAAACCACCCGCTCACCGGCGCCATCAGCCCATCACGTACCCTCAGCCAGCCCGCGGCATCCCACCGCGCGCCGCCATACCAGTTGCAATCCCCCGCGCCGATTTCCGTAATCCAGATAGGGCGGTCGGCCAAGCCCTGCCCCACGTGAAAATCCGCATACCACGCGTTGAGCGCCTGCGCCATCTCCGGCGCGCAGAAATGCCCCAGGCAACCCCCGCCCGTGGTCCACTCGGGATAGCTGTGCACGTGTACACCCTCTACCTTATATAAGGCGCCTTCTGCGTCGAGCGTCTTGAGGAAGGTCACCCACCACTCCTGCGTACTCGCGGCACGCAGATGCAACAGCCCCCCGGCAAAGACTCGCGCGCGCGGATCGTGCGCCTTGATCCAATCGTAGACCAGACTGTAGCGCCGGGCAGCTTCCGCGGGATCCTGCCGCACCTTCAAGCTCCGGTTTGCGCGGTCGAA
>JAKJAC010000400.1 GCA_022707705.1 Chloroflexota bacterium | reverse complement strand
TACTTTCCCCCTGGACGCCAGGGTAAAGTGAACCTCACTCTGCTACCGCGTCGGCCCGGCGATGATGCCACTCTTATTTTGTTGGCAAGCCTGTTGGAGTTCATCCGGCGCTACGCGGCATTGGGCGCCAAAACCAATCTGGGTTATGGCCTCTTTGAATGGGCTACCTCGCCCGCAGAATTGGAGCAAGCGCCGAAATTGTCACAACAGGTAGAGAGCAGGGCAACCGCCAGGGCTGGCAACAATCCTTTGTGGCCCGATTTGCGGCGGATGTTTTTCGCTACAGTACAGCTACCTAAACCCTGGAGCGCTGTTGGATTCGTTGATTTCAAGAATGATTTGCGTATGGTGGTCCGAACCAGCCCGGTTATTCAAGGCGACGTGCCGGACCCCAGAGATCAAGATCGCTTACGCCATTTCCTGTTGGGTACGGTACGGGAGAACCCCAACCAGGCCAGCAAAATCAAGATGGCTTTGCTGCCTGGAATGCAGACACTGCGCGTATGGGGCTGGGTGCCGGAGCAATTGCCTGGCAGGTTGAGCCGCGACGTGATATTGGATTTGCTGCATGGCCAAATTGGCGCCTTGGGTAAAGTGGAGTGGCGCGAGTATGCGTCTACTCGTGACACCGTGGGCCAGTTTAACGCTCCCGTGCTTTATCTGGATTCACTCATGCAATGATTTGAGGGATAGGAGGCATTCAATGAGTTATGAATGGCATACTGAATATGCGCTCCAGTTAAGAGATTGGGAAGCTCTGAAGAATCAGGCTCGTGCAGAATTAGTCCGCGCTGGGGAGCACAACCCTTTGCCGGGGGAAATTACCAAGAGGGCCGAAAAGCTAGCGCAACAACTTTTACGCGAAGCACTGGCGTGTTGCCCCGACCCTTATGCTGAGCTAGAATTGCTCAGCCAGGCAATAGGCGCGACAGACTCCAACTGGGTCGTGCAGGCCAAAGTAGTTTATGCAGAGCGCCTGCCAGCATACGGCGCAGAGATGGCGGCCCGCATGCAGTTGTGGGCCACGCTAGGGCTGGCAACTTCTGCATTGACGGTGGCGGACCTGGCTAATCTACCAGAGTATAGTTTTTTCCTGTATCTGCCCTTCACATTGGCGGCACCTTATTTGAGCAAAGATGACGAGCCGTTTTATGTACATGACAATCCGGTGCGCAAAGACTTCGCATTCCGCGTCCCAATGGTGTCTTCCACGGGCTGGAAAGGGGCGTTGCGAGCAGCCTTGCGTTATGTGCTAACCACAGACGATGACGATGCGCGGATTGTGCGCCTGTGCGGTAACGCCAAAGGCGCGGAGAAGGATTTTCGCCGCGGCAGACTCACGTTCTTCCCCACGTTTTTCGATGCTCTAGAGGTTGAGGTGATCAATCCTCATTACCGCGAAACTGGCGTTGGCAAGCAACCTATCCACATTGAAGGCGTACCGCAGGGCGCCCAGGGCTGTTTCGCATTATTGTATACACCTGTGCCGCCTGATTCTGCGCAGGAGCCGTTACCTGACTGGCAGCGGGTACTCACCGATCTCGAGTTGACCGGGCGCGCTGTTTATACTTTGCTTGCCGAAACTGGATTTGGCGCTAAAGCCGCAGCCGGGATGGGGCGAGCAGTGGCTGAAATCCCCAGCGCATATCTGCTGGTGCATCGTTGGCTTATGGCCACACCAAAACTACCGTCACCGCCTGCTGGCGCACGTCCTCCGGAATGCTTTCAACCCGATAGCACAGAATTTCTCGATGCAACAGGTGCCTGGCCCTACTACACTACTGACCAGGAATTAGAAGCGCATATCCCGGGTAACAAAGCAAAAAGCCGCTATAAGTGCGAACGTATGGCGTATCGGAAATGGTTATCAGCGCGTGAGCAGTGGGACGCTTGGGAGAAAACCTGTG
>JAKJAC010000003.1:44670-60772 GCA_022707705.1 Chloroflexota bacterium | reverse complement strand
GTTACAATCAACGGTCTGGATGTGGGTGGTATGACCAGCCCTGAAGCCGAGAGCGCTTTGGAGCACGCCTTGCCTGACCCACAGGCTGAAGGGATCACTGTGCGGGCTGCTGACCAGACCTGGCGCTTCAGTTGGGCTGCATTAGGGCAGAACTATGATATCCCCGCGACCATCACCCAAGCCTTTCAAGTTGCCCGTGAGGACACCTGGCTCAAGCGCCTGCAAGCAGCCTGGCGCGTGCGTCAGGGAGGTCAAGACATACCGGTGGTCACGATTTCTGCCGACCCTGCAAAAGCCACCCTCGCCATGGAGACCATCGCCAAAGCCGTTTTCCGCGCCCCGGTAGATGCCACACTCACCATTGGACCCGAAGGCACCACAGGCACTTCGGGGCAACCGGGACAAGAACTTGATGTGGCAAGCGCAAGTGCAGCGCTGCTCGAAGCCCTGCAACGGGGTGAGACAGAGCTGCGCCTGCAGCTGCAGCCTCTCCCGCCACATCTGGAGACGCCAGAACCTGCTTACTCTCGCGCCGCAGGTCTGCTCGCCGCCCCCTTTATTCTTGAAGTGAACGACCCGGTTACCGATTTCCGCAGCGAATTCGAGGCGCCGCCCGCGCGAATTGCAGAATGGCTCACCTCGCACACTGAGCCGAACCCGCCAACCATCCAGCTCGATATCGAGACAGGCCCTATCCGTTCCTGGTTGGAAGAGGTCGAGCTGCAGCTAGGCGCAGAGCGCTTGCTCGATATCACCAAAACCCTCACCCGAACGCTGGACGCACTCGACCTGGGGGAGCACCGAGCTATGGCTCGCGTGCTCCATCCCGATCAAATCTATGTCGTCCAGCCAGGCGACAATATGTTCGATATCGCCTATAACTATGGCTTCCCCCTCTGGAGGGTCATCGAAGCCAATCCAGATGTAATTTCGCGCAGCCTGCTTATCGGACAGCAGCTTATCATCCCCTCCATTGATATACTGATTTCCGAACCCGTCGTTCTCGATAAGCGCATCGAAATCAATCTACCGGAGCAAAAACTGCGCGCCTATCAGGATGGCGAACTCACCTTCGAGTTCGCTATCTCCAGTGGAATGTCAAAAACGCCCACTATCGCCGGGTTGTTCCAGATTCTCACCAAGGAGGAGAACGCCTTCGCGCAACGGTGGAACCTGGATATGCCGTATTTCATGGGGTTTTACAAAGAAGGTCCAGAGTTCTACAATGGCATCCATGAACTCCCCATCACGCGAGGAGGTTACCGTCTCTCGCAAGGTGTGCTGGGATGGCCCGCCTCTTTTGGCTGTATTATCCTGAATGTAGGCGATGCTCAGCAACTCTTCGAATGGGCGCCGATAGGCACGCTTGTCGCTGTCAAGGGGGTCGCGCCGGGCACTCCTTCCTGGCAAGAGACGCTAGATCAAATCGTGGATAATCCTCCATGAGCGTCAGTGGAAAATAAGAAACCAACCATGTTTGCCCAAGTGCTCGTCTTTCTGCCCGTCAAGGCGCAGACCACACCCTTCTTCGACTATGCCATTCCCGCGAACCTGGAAGCACAAATTCGCCCGGGGATGATGGTGCTCGTGCCCTTCCGCGGAAAATGCCTTCCAGGAATTGTCATGGCGCTATCAATGCGCCCCACGGTTCCCAATCCTTTTCCGATAGACAGTCTGCTAGATGCGGAGCCTGTGCTCACCCCTGCGCTGCTCGAGCTGGCGCGCTGGATGAGCGCGGAAACGCTGACCCAACTCCACACCTGCGTCAGCGCTATGCTCCCGCCCGGGCTGCGACCCAAGAAATTGCTGCGCCTCACCCCTTTGGTCACCGCGCTGCCAGCTGACTTGCCCCCACACGCGCACAGGCTTCTGGAACTGCTGCTCGCCCGCGGGGCCCTGCGCCGGGAACAGATTAATACGGCGCTGCACAGAAAAGATTGGCAACGAGCAATGACTTGGTTGCAGCACAAGGGCTTGATTCAGGTCGAACGCACACAGATATTGCCGCAAGTGCAACCACGGATTGTACAATTGGCAACCCTGCTCATGCCACGAGACACATGGGCCACTGCGCTGAAGGGCGTGCGGCAGACCGAGAGTTATCTTGCCATTCTCGAATTTCTCGAACGCGAATCCGATCCTGTGGAATTTGAGGTGATTCGCGCCGAAACCGGAGCGCAAACCAGCCAAATCAAAACGCTGCACAATCGGGGACTGGTTGCCTTCAGCAGCGCAGAAATGGTGCGCGACCCCCTGACCGATATGATTTTCGTTCCCACAACTGCTCCGCCGCTACTCCCTGACCAACAACAGGTATGGAATGCGCTGGCAGCAGCTCTGGAAACTCCCGACCCTACACCGGCATTGCTTCTCGGGGTCACTGGTTCTGGAAAAACCGAAATCTACCTGCGGGCGACAGAGCGGACACTGGCACAAGGACGGCAAGCGCTCATTCTCGTGCCCGAAATCAGCCTGACGCCACAGACGGTCCGGCGTTTCGTGCTGCGTTTTCCCGGGAAAGTGGGCGTCTGGCACAGCGCCATGACCGAGGGTGAACGCTATGACACCTGGCGGCGAGCGCGCAGTGGGGACTTACAGGTGCTCGTGGGAGCACGCTCCGCGCTGTTCACGCCCTTTGCCCACCTAGGGCTTATCGTGCTGGATGAAGAAGAAGATAGCAGTTACAAACAGAGCCAATCGCCCATGTACCACACTCGCGAGGCAGCAGAGCAATTGGCACATCTGACGGGCGCCCAATTGCTTCTGGGCAGCGCAACGCCCTCGCTGGAGACGTATTTCCGCGCCCTGGAAGGACGCTACCGGCTATTGCAAATGCCGCGGCGCGTGTTGGGTCACCAACAACGAATCAGCGATTGGCAACAGCACCTGCAGTTACCCCACAACCGCTATCGCGCGCTCGAAGAAGCCCCACAAGCCTGCACCACGACGCTGCCGCCGGTGCAACTGGTAGATATGCGCGCCGAACTCAAAGCGGGAAACCGCTCCATCTTCAGCCGGGTACTAGAAGAAAGCGTGGATCAGGCTCTGGCGCGCCACGAACAGGTCATTCTCTTCCTAAACCGGCGCGGCACTGCAACGCATATCTTCTGCCGCGATTGCGGTTGGGTGGCGCAATGCCCCAAGTGCGATATCCCGCTAACCTTCCACCACCAAGCAGATGCTCTCACCTGCCATCACTGCGGCTTCCACACACCGATGGCAACCCGCTGCCCGGCATGTGGATCCGCGCGCGTGCGTGCTTTTGGCTTGGGAACAGAGGGTCTGGAAAAACAAGTCGCCGAACGCTGGGGCAACGCACGGTTGCTGCGTTGGGATCGCGACGTAGCACACACCCATGCCGCACACACGCATTTGCTCACGCGCTTTGCTACCGGGCAGGCGGATATCCTCATTGGCACACAGATGGTGGCGCGGGGTCTCGATTTGCCGGCGGTGACGGTTGTGGGCATTATCTCCGCAGACGTGGGGCTTTTTCTGCCGGACTTCCGCGCCGCAGAACGGACGTTTCAACTGCTGGCGCAGGTAGCAGGGCGTGCGGGACGCGGTTTGCTGGGTGGGCGCACGATCCTCCAGACCTACCACCCTGAGCATTATGCCATCCAATATGCCGCCGTTCATGATACGGTCGGTTTTGCACGACGGGAGCTCGCTTTTCGCGAGTCAGCAGGATATCCGCCATTCTACAGACTGGCGCGATTGCTCTTCCAGCACAGTGACGCACGCCAGGCAGAAGAAGCGGCAAAAGCCCTCGCGGTTGAGATTCGAAGAGCACTCAAACGGGCGGGGCTACCTGAAACCGATCTGATTGGACCTGCGCCAGCATTTTTTTCACGGGCGCGGGGGCGCTATCGCTGGCATCTGTTGCTGCGGCACTTCGACCCACCGGCTTTTTTGCGGAATTTCCCCCTGCCTCCGGGCTGGCGTGTGGATATTGATCCAGTAGATGTCCTATAAATCTGCGAGGTCAATGCCCTACGCGCTCGCGTAATAGCCGGTCAACCGTTTCCAACCCCACCTGCAGGCTATCCCCTAGATAAAACCCTGGGACTCGCGATTGCCATTCCGGGCGTTCCACAAAGAGGTTACCGCCAAAGGCAACCAGAGGCTGTCCCGCTCTTGATGCTTCCGGAAGCCACTGGGTCCAATCCGCCAGCTGTGTGGCAGATTCCTCACGCATCGCCACAAAAATCACAGCGAGCGGGGCGATTTGCTGCACGAAAGATGCCAGATCAGCCAACGGAAGCGATTGCCCCAGGTGAATGACGGGCCAACGCCGGCGTCTGAGCAACACTCCCAAAATCAAGAGGCTGGTATCATGCCATTCGCCAGGGGGGCAAGCTAAAACGACTGGCGGAGTATCGTACGGTGGAGGTCCCAACTCCAGCCACATCGCCAAGCGGTGCCGAAGGTATTCCGTTGCCAGATGTTCGGTGGCAATCGTCATGCGTCCTGATGCCCACGCTTCGCCAGCAGCAAAGAGCACCGGCGCAATCATATGCAATGCGAGGTCCTCCAATGGATGGAGACCCATCGCTTCATTGACAACCGCATCGGCTTCGACGAGGCGATGGTGAAACAACGCCGCTTGCAATCTCCCTGCCAACGCCTGTAGCGAGGTCGCAGGGCTGCCCGAATCCACAATAGCAGGCAGGGCAATGGAAGGCACACGTTCGATCTTTGGCGACACTGCATCACGCCGTCGCAGCGCCTCGATCGCGTGCCGAATCTGCATGCCCTCTGCAAGTCGCGCCTTGACCCACAACAGCTGCTGGATTTCGCTCTCGTTATACAGACGATGCTTGCCAGAGGTGCGAGCAGGGCTTGGAAAATCGTAACGGCGCTCCCATGCGCGCAAAGTTGCCACGGGGATATCCGTCATCCGCGTGACTGCACCAATGTTATAAATCGCCGCTTCAGTCTGTGAGCTCTCCATTTCAGCGCTCATCGCCTTGCTCCTTGATCATCCACCTACCTATCATCAACAACCCGGCTTCAGATAGCCAGCATCGTCTATCGATGTCACTTCCAGCTATCCGGTAATCATTCTACGCCGCACTATAACACACTATCCTTGATTATTGTAGCACAATCGCAATCGCATGTCAAGCATTTGTATATAAATTATATCCAAGATATTGACAAGACAACAGAAATCGGCTATACTCACCACTATAAACAGTTGAAGCAATTCCAATCTCGGCGCCTTCGAAGCCGCCAGAGATTGACTGCTCACACTATCATGTGTTTTTCAGGAGCAAGAACCATGCGAGTCTTGATTACCGGCGGAACAGGAATGATCGGACGGGCGCTTGCCACAAACCTGCTCCAGGATAACGGCAAAAATGAAGTGATCGTGTTAAGCCGCAATCCTGAGCGCATCCGCAAGCCACAACCTGGAGTACAATATCTCGGTTGGGATGGGCGCACGGCGCAAGGGTGGGGTGATACCATTGAGAACTTCGACGCCATCGTCAACCTGGCGGGTGAATCCATTGCGGCAGGACGCTGGACCACAGCGCGGCGTGAACGCATCCGGAATAGCCGTATTAACGCGGGGCGCGCTGTGACCGAAGCGCTACTAGAAGTGCGCGTCAAGCCACGGATGTTATTGCAAGCCTCGGCAGTGGGGATTTACGGTCCACATGGCGATGAAATCATTGACGAAAACGCGCCTTCGGGAACGGATTTTCTTAGCCATGTAGCTGTAGATTGGGAAGATTCCACAGCAACGGTGGACACTTTTGGCGTGCGTCGCGTGGTTGTGCGTCTGGGTGTGGTGCTCAGCGCAGATAGCGGCGCGCTGCCGCGCATGGTTCTGCCCTTCCGGTTCTTCGCCGGCGGTCCCCTGGGCCATGGACGCCAACGGTTCCCCTGGATTCACCTGGCAGATGTCGCGAACGCGCTGCGCTTTCTCCTTGAGCATGAGGAAGCGCAAGGCGTTTTCCATCTCACGGCGCCTGTCCCGCCCACAAACGCAGAATTCGCGCGCGCCCTCGGGCGCGTACTGAAACGCCCCTCATGGTTGCCCGTGCCCGCCTTTGCCCTGCGCTTGCTCTTCGGTGAAATGGCAACGGTGCTGCTCGACGGTCAGAACGCAGTTCCTCAACGCTTACAGACACTGGGCTTCCATTTCCGCTACGGTGAAATGGAAGCAGCACTGCGAAACCTGCTCCAAAAAGGGGACGCAGTGTGAACATCTTTGTGCTTAGCGAGAATCCCGTTGAAGCAGCGGTGATGCAATGCGACCAACATGTGGTCAAGATGCCGCTCGAGTCAGCACAGATGCTCTGTACCGCCTTCGAGAATGGCAGCGCGCCCTATCGCTGGACACACTACAAACACCCGTGTGGAATCTGGGCGCGCAGCTCGCGCGAGAACTTTCTGTGGTTGGTCGCCCACGCACTGGCATTGACTGAGGAATACCAATACCGGTACAGAAAAGTTCACAAATCCAGAGAAGTGATCCTCTGGTGCCGCGAGCATAGCAACGAGGTCATCTTTCCCAAGCAAGGATTGACGCCCTTCGCACTGGCTATGCCGGAGGCCTACAAATGCGGAGATGCCGTTGCCAGCTATCGCAATTTCTACCTGCACGATAAAAGCCGGTTCGCGCGATGGAACCATGGGCGACCCATGCCCGAGTGGTATCGCATGGGAATAACGGCTTGCGGGAATCCGAATATGCTCTAAAATAGTCAGTAAAGTAGATACACGTAGGACAAATTAGGTATCACGGCTGCGTGTTTTTGCGGAACACTGAAGACTGTGAGATGATTTTGACAAGGAGGCTGAAGATGGGATGGGTAAAAGCACTACCGCTGATGGAACTGCCAGAAGGTGAACGCACTGTGGTCCACATTGAAGATAAAGAGATTCTGCTACTCCACCATGGAGGGCAAATCTACGCTGTGCAGAGCAAATGCCCTCACATGGGCGCGCCACTCAAACGCGCCAAAATTGAGGGAGGTGCGCTTGTATGTCCGCTACACCGCAGCGCTTTTGACTTGCAGACGGGCGATGTCAAGGAATGGTCACCCTGGCCCCCTGTGGTGGGCAAATTGATGGGCGCCGTCTCGGCTGAAAAAGCCCTGCCCACCTATCCAACACGCATTGAAGAGGGCAGCGTGTGGGTCGAAGTCTAATCAACGGTAAGGTGATGCTATGAAAGTTGGCATTGTTGGCAGCGGATTTGTGGGCGCGACGGCAGCGTATGCCCTCGTCATGCGCGGTATCGCCACCGATATCGTGCTGGTGGATATGAATATGAAACGCGCCCAGGCAGAAGCCGCGGATATCCTCCATGCGGTACCCTTTGTGCACCCCGTCGAAGTCTCCGCCGGCGACTATGCCAATCTCGCGGGCGCGGGCGTCGTCATCATCACTGCAGGTGTAGCTCAGAAGCCCGGCGAAACGCGGCTGCAACTGATGGAGCGTAACGCTGCCATCCTGAAGCAAATCATCCCGCAGGTGCTGGATCATGCCCCAGAGACCATCCTCATCATTACCACCAATCCTGTAGATGTGATGACCCATCTGGCAGCCCAGATTGCCGCCCAACACGGCGTGCCTGTGAACCGGGTCATGGGGTCGGGAACTACCCTCGATACGGCACGCTTCCGAGCGCTTCTGGGTACTTATCTCAGTGTGGACTCGCAGCATGTTCACGGCTATGTCATCGGCGAGCATGGCGACTCGGAAGTGCTTACCTGGTCCATCGTGGATATCGGTGGTTTGGCACTTGAGGATTTCGCCCACCTGCGCGGGGTAGCGCTCGACGATGCTGTCCGCGCCGCAATTGACCATGAAGTGCGCTATGCCGCATATAGCATCATCGAAGGCAAAGGCGCGACTTATTATGGCGTCGGCGCGGCGCTGGCGCGCATTGTGGATGCCATCGCGCATGACCATAGAGCCATTCTCACCATCTGCGCACCTATGCCCGAAGTTGCAGGGGTGCGCGATGTGACCGTCTCACTGCCGCATATGGTAGGCGGTTCAGGTGTGATGGAAGCCCTGCCGCTCAAACTGAGTGCACGCGAGACCTCGGCGCTGCGTAACAGCGCCCAAACCATCCGTGCCGCCATCAATGAACTGGAGCAAAGCTATGCAGAGTGAAACGATTGTATTGGGAAAGACCGGTATTCATATCCCGGTACTGGGCATCGGCGCGTGGCAATGGGGTGACCGGATGATTTGGGATTACGGCAAAGGCGGTTACACCGATGCCGATATCCGAGCTGTCTTCGATGCCGCTGTTGCCGCGGGCATCTCCTTTTTCGACACTGCCGAGGTCTACGGCATGGGACGTTCCGAAACACTGCTTGGGCAATTCATTCATGAGAGCAAGCAGGATGTTATCGTCGCTACCAAGTTCGCACCCTTTCCCTGGCGCTTGCACCGCTCGCGATTGGTCGCAGCATTGAAACGTAGCCTCAAACGCCTGGGCTTGGCCCGTGTGGACCTCTATCAAGTTCATTTCCCCTTGCCCCCCTTACCGGTCGAACAATGGGCAACAGGCTTGGCGGAGGCTGTGGAAGCCGGGCTTACCCGCGCTGTGGGCGTCTCCAACTTTTCTGCGACACAGATGGGACGCGCATTCAACACCCTTGCCGCGCGCGGTGTGCCGTTGGCATCCAACCAGATTGAGTATAGCCTGCTACACCGGGAACCCGAGCGCAATGGGCAGCTGCAAACCGCCCGCGACCTGGGTGTAACCATCATCGCCTACAGCCCACTCGCCAAAGGCATCCTCACCGGAAAGTACACCCCGGAGAACCCACCCCCAGGCGCCCGCAGTAGAATCTATAACCGGGAGCGGCTACAGAAAGTTCAGCCCCTCATCGCCATGATGCGAGAAATCGGCGAAGCGCACGGCGGCAAGTCACCAGCACAAGTGGCACTCAACTGGACGATTTGCAAGGGAACATTTCCCATTCCCGGCGCGAAAAACGTGCGGCAACTGGAGTCGAATATCGGCGCAGCGGGCTGGCGATTAACAGAAGACGAGGTCGCCGCCCTCGATGCCCTCAGCGCACCGCTGAGTTAAGGGCTGGCTGAATTCGCAGCCACAGGGAGGTACGCCATCGAAACGGGCATCTGGTGGATTCGCCGCGACCTACGGTTGAGCGACAATCAGACTCTGACAGCAGCTTTGCGAAACGCGGAGCAAGTGCTGCCGGTCTTCATCCTCGACCCAGCGCTGCTATGCTCGCTGTATATGAGCGAAAGACGGTTAGCGTTCCTGTTGGGGGGCTTACGCGCCCTGGATGAAGACCTGCGCTCACGGGGCAGCAAACTCATTGTGCGCGAGGGGCGCCCGGCGGAAGAGCTGGCAAAGTTGCAGACAGAAACCGGCGCCGAAGCCGTCTTCGCGGAGGCAGATGTTTCTCCGTATGCGCGGCGGCGCGATGAGGAAGTAGCTTCGCAACTGACGCTACGTCTGCACGGTGGGGTAACCATCATGCCCCCGGAGGCGGTACACCGGCAAGATGGCGCGCCGTATACCGTGTTCACGCCTTTTAGCCGCACCTGGAAGACCCTATCACAACCAACCCTGGCGGAGCTGGAACCCGCTCCGGCGCGCATTCCAACGCCGCCGGGTGTCGCCGGGATGCATCTGGAGAGCGAAGTCCTCAAGCGAGTGAACTTCGTAGCGAGTGAATTTCCCCCCGGCGAAACAGAGGCGCAGCGACGCTTGGAACGCTTCATGGAGCGCGCGCTGTGTGCGTATGCCACCGACCGCGACCGCATGGACCTCGATGGCACTTCCAGACTCTCCCCTTACCTGCGCTTTGGCATGCTTTCGGCGCGACAGGCAGCAGCAACCGCCATCGGAGCGCGGCGGCAATTCCGCCGTTGCGACGATGTTCGAGGCGCGGAAACCTGGTTTAACGAGATTCTGTGGCGCGAATTCTACAGTACCATCCTCTATCACTTCCCGCACGTGCGGCGTGGCAGTTTTCGGCGCGAGTTCAACGCCATCCCCTGGCGTAACGATCCCGAGGAGTTCCGCGCCTGGCAGGAAGGACGCACGGGCTATCCCGTTGTGGATGCCGCGATGCGGCAGCTCCGCGCCACAGGCTGGATGCACAACCGCGCGCGGATGATTGTGGCATCCTTCCTCACCAAGGACCTGCTCATTGACTGGCGGTGGGGCGAGCGCTACTTCATGGAGCAATTGCTCGATGGAGATCCCGCATCGAATAATGGAGGTTGGCAATGGGCTGCCGGCACCGGCACCGATGCCGCGCCCTACTTTCGCATCTTTAATCCTGTTTTGCAGGGCGAGAGATTTGACCCCGAGGGTGCGTATATCCGCCGTTGGGTGCCGGAACTACAGCGCGCACCGGCAGCGGTCACTCACCGTCCATGGACCATGCCTGAACCCATGCAACGCGAAATCGGGTGTATGATTGGGGTTGATTATCCCGCGCCAGTTGTGGATCACAGCATGGCACGGGAACGCACACTGGCAGCCTACAAAGCCGCCAAAGGCTGATGTTCCAGACTAACACAACACCAGAACAAGGACAATAGAGCCATGAGCGAAAAACGCAGCCCTCAGCCCAATATCTCCACCGAGTGCTACTTTTCGGTAGATGTAGAAACTGCCGGTCCTTACCCAATTCGTTATTCCATGCTTTCTATTGGCGCGTGTCTGGTGCAGAACCCAGAGGTGGGATTCTACATTGAACTGCAACCGGTGACCATGGATGCTGTTCCTGGGGCATTAGCGATTTCCAATCTCTCCATGACGGAACTGTTGGAAAGAGGCATTCCCCCGAGAGATGCCATGCGCCAGTTTGCAGAGTGGGTTGAAAGAAGCGTACCCCCAAGGCAGCGCCCGATTTTTGTGGCGCTCAATGCCCCCTTCGATTGGATGTTCGTCAACGAGTATTTCCACCATTATCTGCGCTTCAATCCCTTTGGGCACTCAGCGTTGGATATCAAAGCCTTCTACATGGGATTGACGGGGGTTTCCTGGACACGCACCTCGATGCAATACCTCTCAACCCGTTACCTGGGAGGGCGTAAGCTCACCCACAATGCGCTGCAAGACGCACGCGATCAGGCGGAGATTTTCGCGGGGGTTCTGGCAGAAGCACAAGCGCGACGCGCGCACGAAGAAGCCTGTAACATTGAACACAAGAACTTTGAAGAATAAAAACGAAAGGACGCACATCATGACCGACACAACGCAACCGAAGAAGGAACTGAGCCTGGATAGCATTCTAGAGAGTGCTGCTCAACTTGGAATGCAGATAAACGCTGACGAAGCCCGCCGCTGGCTCAATGCCATTCAAACGGCGCAGGGCGACGATGACATCACCATGGATGTCAAGACCGGCGTTTTTGGGCACAGAATCAGCATGCTTGACTTCAGCCCGGCAGAGCTGGCGCGCTTCCGCGAGATCGGAAGATTGGTGGAATTTCACGATACCCCAGGCGTAGTCGAAACCGCGTTGGCACTTTCCGGCTCAGCGGCACAATCGAAAATCCAAACCCATCCCGGTGATTGCGATTACTTCGAGCGAGTCAATATCATCGCCCCAACACGGGAAGAAGCCTGCCGCATTTTGAGCGAGATCATGCGCGAAAAGGCGCTGAGCACACTGCGCGGGGAAACCTACCAGCTCATCGAAGTCAAATTCGGTTCGTATCCCTTCGAGGTAGTCAAAGAAGGGCAGACCCTGCGCGCAGGATCACCCATGGCCTGGACCGCAAACGAAGTCGAGGCGGGTGGCATCGTCGCCGAACTTCCAGATGGGGCACCCGTCACGATCACTTGGGAGGACGCCGCCCAGAATCCCGGTTGGTGCAAACTCGACTGGGTGATTGCCGACCCCATACACCAACGCTTGGCTAACGCCAGCAACATGCTCGATGTGACCTGGGAAGCACCCGATGGCGCCATCACACCGCTCGATGGCTATCTGGATGCCTATTTCCAGGAAATCTACCTCGAAGCCGAATCCGCTCCCATCTTTTCCAAGCTGGTCAAACACGTCTCGCCAGACGTTCTGGCGGACTACGTTGCAGCGATGGAGAAACAGGTTCAACAATACCTGCGCTATACACCGCAAAACTACGGCAAAGCCGCCAAACGGATGTACAACCTCTTCCGGCTAACCGGACGCTATCAGGAAGCGGCTTTCTTGCGCGAGATTTTCGATGAGCCGACCACCATCCTCTATCAGGTCTGGTCGCTCATCCGCACCATTGATGACGCTTTCAAACCAGGGGCGACCATCCCCCTGGATAATCTGCTGGCTGAGACCGATCACCTGATCGTTGCCGTGATTCAGGCGCTGGAAGGGGAAAAGGAAACCGAAATTGTGCGCTATCTGCTGCGCCTGCGCGATCTCCTAAGCCGCCAACAGGTAGGCGAGACACTAACCGAACAAGCCGAAGCTGCCCGCGCAGAAGTCATTAATATCGTCAACAACTTCTTCTACGAGAAGATGGCAGGTTTGCCAACGATCAAAGCGTATATGGACGAAGTCCAAAAGCCAGCGTAAACACCCATGCGCAAACAGCTGCTCCAAATCCTGATCTTCGTCTTCGTGGATGTCCTGGGCTTCAGCCTGATTCTGCCGTTGTTGCCCTACTACGCGGATACGTTTGGCGCCTCGGCGACAGTGATTGGCTTCCTGCTTGCCTCCAACGCAGTGACCCAATTGTTCGGCGCACCGATGCTGGGACGGCTTTCCGACCGTTATGGACGCCGTCCGCTATTGATTGTGAGCCTCATCGGCACGTTGGGAAGTTTCCTGTTGTTGGGATTTGCCCGTTCACTGTGGATGGTGTTCCTGAGCCGAATTCTGGATGGCTTGCTTGGGGGTGATATCACCCTTGCCCAAGCCTACATCAGCGATATCACCGACACGAAAGATCGCGCCAAGGGCTTGGGGCTGATTGGGGCAGCTTTCGGGTTGGGCTTTATCCTGGGTCCGGCGATGGGGGGCGCTCTCAGCGCTGGCGGCAACTATGCTCTGCCCGCTTTCATCGCGGCAGGCATTGCGGCAATCAACCTCTTGGGCGTACTGCTATGGCTACCGGAGTCACTCCCGGCGCAAAACCAGATGGAACGACGTGCAAACCCCGAAACGCGCTTCTCTTTGCCGCTCCTATGGGAAGCATTGCACCTTCCCTGTGTAGGACCGCTGCTCAACATACAGCTCTTCTATCGCCTGGCGTTCACTATTTTCGAGACAATCTTCTCCACCTATGCGCTCTATCGCTTTGCATTGACCGCGCAAAGCACGAGTTACGTGCTTGCCTACGTGGGAATCGTCGTCGTCATCGTCCAGGGTGGTGCTATCGGCGCCCTGACCCGGCGTTTCAGTGAGCGACAGCTCACCCTTGCGGGCGTTGGGTTATTAGCAATAGCGTTGGTGGGATGGGCGATAGCGCCGGGCATAGGGGTGTTGCTCGTCATACTGGTGCCGCTCTCACTTGCCTCAGGAGTTCTGAACACCGTATTGAACAGCCAGCTGAGCAAAGCTGTGCCGCCAGAGGAAGTAGGTGGCGCACTGGGTTTATCCGCGGCGCTCAGCAGTTTCGCGCGAATCATCTCGCCGATTGCAGGCGGTTTTCTGTTGGAGGAACTGGGCACCTGGGCGCCCGGCATTGCCGCTGCGGTGGTGATGGCGGGACTTACCTTCTACGCGCAACGTCGCCTGCATAGCCTACCTGACCCCATCACACCAGCATGTCAGTTGCCTAGCGGGTCGTAGGTAAAGATCGCAATTCCGAATCAAGTCTGAACGGAACATGCCCCTTCATCACCAAGAGGGGGCATGTTCATAAATGCATCCCCATCCATTCAGTGCGGTGGTCAAAAACGCCTCAGCCCAAGCAAGTCGCTAAAGCAGCAGAGAAAGAAGTGATTTTGCGACGGCACTTCACGGTGTCGCAAAACACACAACAGAATTGACCGTCTGTTGTGGCGAGTGGAACAATGGTAAACAAAAACCTCCTGGAATTATTAAAAAAGCCTCAAACGACCGGTAATTCCTAGAAGTTCTCCAAAATATATACAAATACTAGATAAACTATTGACAAAAACTAGATAATGCTATACAATATGCACAGTTGAGGAATATCCCATACAGATAAAAAGTAAAAGTTAGACAAAAAAGGAGATAGGTAAAATGAAACGCTTTACAGTTGCAGTCCTGACGTTAGTTCTGGTTTTGGCCATGGCTATGCCGACGCTGGCAGCCAATGGAAAAGCTCGCGTCCGCGTGGTTCACGCTTCACCCGATGCGCCCGCCGTAGATGTGTGGGTCAATGATAGTATCAAAGCCTTCACGAATGCCCCCTTCAAAGGCATCACCGCTTATGCGGAGCTCGATCCCGCGACCTACAATGTCAAAGTGGTACCTGCCGGCGCCACCACTCCGGTGGTCATTGAAGCCAACCTGGGCTTGGAAGCTGACAAAGATTATACCGTAGTGGCAGTGAACACGCTTGCCAACATCGAGCCACTCGTGCTGGTAGATAACAATGCTACCCCAGCTGCAGGCAAGGCGCACGTCCGCTTTGTACACGCTTCTCCTGATGCCCCCGCAGTGGACATCGCTGTAGCCAATGGTGGACCGGTACTCTTCGGCAATGTGCCCTTCAAGGGTGTGGGCGATTACCTCCCGGTGGATGCAGGCACCTATGATCTGGAAGTTCGTCTCGCTGGCACAACAACCGTGGTCCTCTCTGTGCCCGGGGTGAGTCTGGCAAACCAGACTGTCTATACCATCTTCGCGATGGGCCTGGCCGGCGGCTCTCCCGCTCTAGCAGCAGTACCCAGTGTGGATGCAGCTCCGATGACGATGCTTCCGGTTAGCGGCGGCGCGATGGACTTCACCCCGATCCTGATGGGTCTGGCGGGCCTATCGCTCTTGGGTAGCGGCGCGGTGCTCAAACTGCGCAAGCGCTAAAATTGAGATAAGGACTCAGAGGAGAGTTGAGTTTTTCGACTCTCCTCTGATCTTGAATATAAGACACAACGCAGGATCTTAAAAGTAGATTTCTTTCTCAAACGCAAATTGAAGGATCAAGGAGAAACATCACCATGAAAAAGAGTACGCTAACAGTCACCTCAGAAGCCAAGTTCAAGGGCTTGCGCCGCTTCAACCTGATCATGGGTTTTCTGCACCTGATGCAGGGCATTTTTATGATCGTCATCAGCAACGACACCACCTACCCCTTAACCACCACATTCCCAAGCTTTGATCCTGTTCTCAGGCAACTGGTTCCCGCCGTGAAGAATTCGGGCGAATTGCTGTTCGGACCCGCAGTCGCTGTCTTCCTGCTGCTCTCCGCGATCGCGCATTTCTATCTCTCCACGATTGGCTATAAGCGCTATATCGAAAATCTGAAAAAGGGCATGAACCCCATCCGCTTCTACGAATACGCGCTCAGTTCCTCATGGATGATCGTGTTGATCGCTATGCTGATTGGCATGTGGGATATCACAAGCCTGGTGCTGCTCTTCTCGGTGAACGCCACGATGAATCTCTTCGGAATCATGATGGAGTACCACAATCAGTACACCGAGCGGGTGAACTGGACCTCCTTCATCTACGGCGTCTTTGCGGGGATCATGCCCTGGGTCGCCATGGGCATCTACTTTGTCACCGCGCTGCAATCGAGCGACGCCAGACCACCTGCTTTCGTCTACGCGATCGTCGCGTCCATCTTCGTCTTCTTCAACATCTTCGCCGTAAACATGGTGCTGCAATACAAGAAAGTGGGACCCTGGAAGGATTATCTCTTCGGCGAGCGGGTGTACATCATCCTCAGCCTGCTGGCAAAAACCGCTCTGGCATGGCAGATTTTCGCCGGCACGCTGGCGCCGGTATAGAAGCCCAGGAGTGAAACGATGGGATTCAGCAACATTGCTGCAAAACTATTAAAAGGGGCAACCGTCGTCATGGCGAGCGCAATTGCGCTCGCCATGACCGTTCCATTGCTCGTTCCGGTTCCGCCACTAGAGGGGACCCTGCCGCCGGAACAACTGGCGGACGCCGATAGTCAGTTCGTGAGACTCGAAGAGGTGAACATCCATTACAAAACCAGCGGC
>JAKJAC010000003.1:34116-44660 GCA_022707705.1 Chloroflexota bacterium | reverse complement strand
ACCGCCATTCCTGCTATTGCACGGTTTTGGCGCAAACACAACCTCCTGGGACCCCATAATGGAACCGCTGGGCGCGTTCGGCACAGTGATTGCCTATGACCGTCCCGCATTCGGGTTGACAGAACGCCCTCTGACCTGGGAGGGGGAAAACCCGTATAGCACCGCAGCTCAACCGCGCATCGCGCTCGGCTTACTGGAGCATTTGGGCAAAGAGCGGGCAATTCTCGTGGGCAATTCGGCGGGCGGCACGCTGGCATTGCACATGGCATTGCAGTATCCAGAGAGCGTGGAGGCGCTGATATTGATTTCCCCCGCCGTTTACACCGGCGGTGGCGCGCCGGGCTTTGTGCGTCCTCTGCTACAAACACCGCAGCTTCGCCGGATTGGGCCGCTGTTGGTGCGCTCATTTTTGGGGCAAGGCGCGTCGCTGCTCGATAGCGCCTGGCACGATCCATCGAAAATCACACCAGAAATGCAGGCAGGTTATACCAGACCCCTGCGAGCAGAAAACTGGGACAAGGCATTGTGGGAAATGACCCTGGCGACAGACTATCCCGAGATCGTCTCCAGGTTGGGAGAATTGCAGCTGCCGGTGTTGATCATCACCGGCGACGATGACCGCATCGTGCCAACGGCGGATAGCGTGCGGCTTGCGAACGAAATCCCCGGCGCGGAACTTGTCGTCATTCCCAACTCCGGGCACGTGGCGCACGAGGAGACACCGGAAGCGGTCATGGCAGCGATCGACGAATTTCTGGCGAGGGTAGCGCCATAGAGCAGGGCAGAATCACCGCAAGCAGATAGCGAACCCCGCGATAGTGGCACCGACACAAAAAGCCCCCTTCCAGCGCAAAGGAGCGCGCCAGAAGGGAGCTTTCCGCTAGACTCGAGATGAAGAGCCGATTGCCTCAGCCGGTTACTGCCGTTCGACTTCCACCACACCGCCGCAATAGGGGCATTTGTGAACCGGCGTCTTGACGCTGAAGCTATTGCCACAATAGGCGCAGCGCCGCACCACTTTAGAGGGCATCAAGCCGGGGAAGACGTAGACTTCCCGATCCTCGCGCTTCTCTCGGTAAGCTTCGCCGCGCTCCTGCAGCAAATCAAAGGCAGCTAACACCGCCTCATGCGGCGCCCCCAGGTCAGCTACTGCCTGCGCAACGGTCGTTTCGGCATCCGAGGTACGTGCCAGTCCAGTGATGCGCTCAGCGAGGTACGCCGGGCTAAGCGCGCGTTCCCGCGCCAACTGGCGACCGCCAAAAAACGCCAGCGCGCCACCGCCTGCCAATAACAATAAGCTCAGCAATAAGCGCTTAGGCTCCTGAATCGCTGCACACAGAAAGAGCAACCCCGGGGCAATCATCAGCCCACCCACAATCACCATCGCCAGCGGTAGGAATTTCTTCATCGTTGACCTCCACAAGAGTCATGAATAATATCAGGCACAACTCAAACCGGCTATTTCCACTGCTTTTCAGTAGCCTCTGTGAGCGCCGCGCCAAGGGATTCGAAAGCCACTCGAATGGTATCGTCGTCCAAAGCCGCAACGAAGCCCTGCGCTTGTTGCGCAAAGACCACCGGGTCTTCAGCAAATCCACCCGCTGCTCCAAAGGCTTTTCTTGCCGCAGCTAACGTCTTGAAGAAGTCCAGGCTTTCCTGAGGAATCGTAATCTGTAGGGGTTTGAGATATGAACTGTACTCCGTCTGCTGTTGAATCATCTTCCGCACGCCGCCACGAAAACCATCTAAGCCCTGCGTCAAGCCGTTAAACAGCCCTTCCAAATGCGCGGCTTTGGTCAAGCCCTCTTGGTAGCGGTCGCGCACCACATTCAACTCTGCTAACGACGTCAACGTTGTGGCTAAATCCGGCAGAGGACATGCAGGCGGTTCCCGCAGCCCGTCAATCACGGCACGCGCGGTGCGTTGGTGCGCCAGAAATGCGCGACGCTCGGTATCATCCAGGTAATCGAACTCCGCCTGCAACCGCGCCTGCTCCAACAGTTTCGCCTGAACGTCTTGCCGGTAGCGCTCCTGTGTCTCAGACTCCTGCTGACGCGCCGCCTGCCAATCCTTGCGGGTCTGTTCCAGCTGCTGTTGCAATGCGGTCACCGCTTTGAAGGTCTTGTTCCGCTGGCGAACCAGCTTATTCACCGCGAAAAAACGCCAAAAAGCGCCAAGCCAACGCGCTTTTTGTTTTACGGTGGCGTTGAGGTTTGCCAGTTCAGCCTCACCGGCGGCAATATCGGTTTGCAGCGTTCGTTCACGCTCTGCAATCGTCAGATTTGCCGCATGATGGCGCTCACGGCCAACCTGACTACGTCTTAACAACATGGCGATTTCTGCAGCCAGGTCGGGCAAGAGCTTCTCGCGCAGTTCAGCATAGCGCGTCTCAGCCCTTTCTTCTTCCATAGGCAACAGCGCCAGAATCTCCCGGTGCAAATCCGGCCCGGCAGTGCTATCCGCTGCCATCAACTGGTCCACCGCAGGACCGATGGCGGTCTGGTAACGCAGGTCATGCTCGCCGTAAACTTTGGCATAAGCCGCTTTGAGCGTCTGGAACACCGGCAAGGTAGCCTTGATGTCCTCCATGCGCCCCGTTAACGTCGTATCCAGGTCCTTCAGACTTGCAACCGTTGCCATCACTTCACCCCCACACCTTGCACACGTCCCTCGTAACGACGCCTGGCGCGCCAGACAAACCGTGATAACGCACCGCTCTGTTGGTGCACGCCAAGCTCCGCAAAGCCACCCTGCTCATCCCAATACAGCGGACAGGCGCCGCAGCACAGGTCAGCATGCTCGCACTCACGGCATCCCGGCGGCAGAAACTTCTTCTCGCGCCAGTACCGGGCAGCGCGGCGGTTCCAGATACCCTCAAAATCCTCGCGCAACAGATTTCCAATCCCCTGCTCAAAACTGGAACACGGCAACACATCGCCGTTGGGCGCCACAGAGAGCAAACCATCAGCGGCGGCGCAAGATTTGCCGCCCAATCCATGTGCAGCAGGGTTGAAGAGGCACATCGGAGTCGGGGAGTACCAGACAAAACGCATTCCCCGCGCCTCGGTCTGCCGTTTGAGGTCCAGAATAATCGGGCCAATCTCAGTGTAGCTGATATCCGGCACACCCACCGAATCTCCCGTGCGGATGAGCATATTCATCGAAAGGTATTCCTGGCCCATGTCCGCCAGCAGGTCAATCATAGCTGGCAATGCCGCGAGATTCTGCCGGTTGACCGTGGTATTCGTGTGCGTGTGGATGCCTGCCGCCTTGAGGTTCTCCACGGCGCGCAGGGTTTTCTCGAAAGCACCCGGATGCCCCACCACCGCATCGTGCGTCGCTGCATCGCCAGCTTCCAGGCTCACCTGTGCGGAGTGCAATCCTGCCGCCGCCAGCTCCGCCACGTAAGTTGCATCGCCACAGCGGATACCGTTGGTGATCAGGTTCGTGCGCATGTCACGCCCGCGCGCGTGGGCGATAAACTCGGGCAAATCGGCGCGCAAGGTCGGTTCGCCCCCCGTGAAGGAAATCATCGGCACACGGGCCTGATCTATAATCTTATCAATGACGCGCTTGACCTCGTCAGCGCTCATCTCCGGTGTCTGGCGTCCTCTATCGGGGGCGCTGGCATAACAGAAGAAACAACGGTTCTGGCAGCGATAGGTCAGCGCAATTTCAGAAATCACCGGCAGTTTACGTTGGTGAGCGCCAAAACCGGTGCGCTGAATGGCAGGAGCATCACCGGGGCGATTCTGCAGCAGCGTCTCCAGCGTGCGCAACAGTGCTTCCACATCGGCAGCAATACGCTCTTCCGACGTCTCATAGCGCACTGCGAGCCTCGCAATCACCGCCGCGACATCCACGGTCGAAGGGCGATAGAGCGCGTTGAGCACCTCCGCGGCAGTAGCGTTGAGATACTGCACGCGATTAGGGCGCAAAATCAGCACACCGTCTTCGGGGCGCACAAAGATCAAATCGCGCGTCGTTGCGATAAAGGAGGTTGTGGTGTCAAGAAAACCCTGGTCCATCAATGATCTATCCGTGATAGCAGATACCCCGCATCGCATGCGGGGCACGCTCTAGAACTTACTCACACATGCCGAGTGGCACGCGCTGTGGCAGGCATCATGAACACAGGCAGAGTGGCACGCGCTGTGGCAGGCATCATGGACGCAAGCGCTGTGGCAGGCATCATGGACGCAAGCAGAGTGGCACGCGCTATGGCAGGCATCGTAACCGGCTGGCGCTTTGCCCGTAACTCGGTCCACCACCTGCGCAGCAGATGCAGCCAAGCCTTCCGCTTTGCGGGTGAGGTCGCCTGCGACCCCTTCCATCAGACCCGCCATCATGCCTGCCGTGCGCACCGGTGTGGATTCGCGGACGCTCTCCCACAATGAGCGCGATTCGCCGGACGACGCTTTGCCTCCCACGATTTTACCGCCAGACTCGATAGGCATGGGGCGATAGTTCCGCGAGAGCATGGACCAGCCCCATAACGGATCGGTCATGATGACGGGACGGGTTGCCGTATCCCCTTCGAGCATCCGCTCCCACTCACCCAAGGCAGAATCAGCTTTCTGCTCATAAGCCTTGCGGGTCGCCTGGCTATCGGCATTCCAGAGTTTGGATTGCAGATGCGCAGTGAGCAGCTGCAGCACATGATCCACCGCCGATTGGCTCAACGTTCCATCATCGGCAATGCCATCAATCAATGCCCTCTCATAATCTTCCAACGGCGCGTCAGTGGAATGGACCTCAAGTTGCAGCGGCTTGTGATTCAGAACCGCTATCACGTCACGCGCCGTCAATTGCATCAAAATCAACGTAAGCACCTTGGTGGTATCGCCGATGTAGAGCGCCGCCTCAATCATGCTCAAATCTGGCACCTTCCCCGGTTGTTCATAAGTCTCGATCTCGATGGCAGGCGCCTGATACACAGGCTTGGGCTGCTTGGGGCGTGTCCAGCGGAAGGCGAAGAAACCGATCAATCCCACGATCGCCAGACCAGGACAGCCGAAGCAAAGCCCTGCGGTTGCCCATTCTCTGGCAGTGAGTCCCGTCGGCTCCGGCGTGGGAACGGTCCCACCACCCGGAATCACATCCTCAGCGCCCGCAGGCGCCAATGTCAAGTGACGCTCGGGGATGTAAATGGAAGGCGTGAAATCCGCCTGTGGAGAAAGATTTTCCTTGGAGATGTAGAGCGAAAGCCAGACCTTCCCAGTCGTCTCATCCGGCGTAGGATAGTAAACCCAACGATCAAAGCGTTCTACAACGCTCGAGTTCACCGTGAGACCGGTCGCGCTCACCAAATCGCTGGTCACCTGCTCCGGTTTTATGACATCGGCGGGCAGTTCAATGGGCAGGATAAAGGTGACAATCTGCTCTTCGATGGGTAATGCCCACTGAAAGGGCGCCCAGGCAAGGACGCGGTAGGCTTCGCCCTTGTAGGTAGTCTGATCCAATCGCGCCGGCGCCGAATAGTGAATCAACACAGTATAATCCTGTCCAGGTTCCGTGTTGAAACCAAAGTCCACACCGTACAGGTTGCCGCCCTGACTGCGCAATTGCACCGGACGCGTGGTACCCCCCTCCTCGATCGTCGAGTCCAGAATCGTATGCCCCATGTCAAAGGGACCGATAGTGGTAATTCCGCTCCGGACATCCACCTCGCGGAAGGTCAGGCGATATTTGATATCGAGATTGCCATCGCTCTGAAGCGCCACCTGGGATTCCGCCTTGAGGAGTTGCGGCGGTTCGGCGGCATGAACGGGCAACGCCCCCCCTAGCAACAGCACCAACCATAGAGTCAACAACACCAGAGAGCGTTTGATCCTGTCCATATAATCTCTCCTGCAAAAATCGCTCATGCAGAACACCGTGTAAAGCCAACTGCCCCTATTGTAATACGGATTTTCTCTGCCAGAAGTTGTAACGTGAGTATAGGACAGATTATTGGGAAGTTCAAACGGTTGTACTCAAGGGCATTCGTAGCAGTTCAGCGGGCTTCTGCGTACCCTGTGAGGCTCGCTGTGCGATATGGTTGCTTCGTCAACCCCGGTACGAATGCCTTGCTTGCGCTTCAAGGGCAGTGTGCGGGGCGTAGCGCGGTTTCGGTCAGCGACCTGCTACGAAATCCCCTCAACCGCGGTCAGCATGGTGAGACAATGCGTTTGGACACTTTGGCGCGCCGAAGAGGCGCAGAAGTAGGTTTTTCGATTTTCGTGGACGGTAAAGCCCCGTCCACGAAAATCGCACTCATAGAATGATGTACCGCCGGTGTTTGAGCGGTTCCCCCAGATGGCTGCGCTCATTGAAGAGGCAGATAGTGGCTCCGCCTTTGTGGAAATCAATCACAGAAATAGAGGCATTATCGGCCCAGAAAGGCATGTGCCGGCGCAGGTCACCGCCAGCGATCAGGGTCAACATTCCCTTAATCACACCGCCATGAGTGACCGCAGCAACCGTCTGCCCCCGATGCGCCTGCTGAATAGTATCCCAAAACGCAACAATCCGGGCACGGAAAGCAGCCTCATCCTCCATACCGGGGATACGCGGGCGAATCATAGGGGAATCCCAGGTCACAGTGAGCCATTCCCGCAATTCCTGGTAGAGAGCAGGTTCGAGTTGTGCGAGTTCTTCAGCGTCACGGTCAGAGACGATACCGAAATCGAACTCGATGAGGTCAGTGGTAACCAACGGCGATAACGCAATAGCATCGCCGATGATCGTCGCAGTTTCGTAGGCGCGGCTTAGGGGGCTGGCATAGAGCGCGTGAATGACGTACTGCTTCCGAAGCCATTCCCCTGCGCGCTGCGCCTGCTCGCGTCCCTGAGCGTCCAGAGGAATCTCGGCGCGACCCTGAATGCGACCCTGCGCATTGTGAGCTGTGCGTCCATGCCGCACCAGAATCAAGCGCGTGACCTCAGCGGGTGTAACTTCAAGTAGATCCAGCATGAGAATAGCGTGCCTCCGTTTTGAGATAGCATACGCAGTGTACCGCATTTTGGAGATCGTACCAATCCCAGCAGAAACGCACCTATCAGGGGGAATTTTCTGCAACGCCGCAGGGTCGGCAAGCGTCTCTCTGCCCACGAATTGTCGCACCGGTGCTCGGGTATACGACAGGTAATGGGAAGAAACCGGAAGAGGTCCTGCAAACAAGCGAAGAGGATTTTCTTTTTGTGTTTTTGGGACGCGCTTCGTGCGTCCCAAAAACACAATTTACCAAGCCAAGCCAGACAGTCGTGCTATGTCGTATATGAAGCACCCCACAACCAGGTGTTTGCCCTATACCCGTGCGTCTCACCTGTGAATGCGCGGCGTTGAAATTCTCTCTAAAACATGATATAGTATGCCTGATTGTTCCACAAAGAAAGTAACCTATCCAGGAGGAACTATGAACAAAGCAACTGTGCGCCAAATCATCAATGTGCTCATCACTCTCGCCGTTATCGTCATCAACACAGTTGCCAACGCGCTTCCCCTCAATGGGCTCAATACCGGCGAAATCTCAGACCGTTTCAAAATCTACTTTGTGCCTGCAGGCTACGTCTTCTCCATTTGGGGTGTGATTTATTTAGGGCTGATAGCCTTTGCTATCTATCAGGCATTGCCCGCACAACGCAATAATCCCCATGTGGCGCGCATTAGCACTGCCTATGCGGTGAGTGGCATTGCCAATATCATATGGATTTTCTTCTGGCATTATGAGGTCTTTACCCTGACTCTCATCCCCATGCTGGTGTTGCTCGGCAGCCTTATCTTCATCTTCCTGCACCTGTGGCAGGGACGCAATGAACAGCGCACGGCTGACCGCTGGGCTATTGCCCTACCCTTCAATATTTATCTGGGGTGGATCAGCGTCGCGACGGTTGCCAATGCCACCCAGCTCCTGTACTTTCTGAATTGGGGCGGTTGGGGCATTGCTCCAGAAATCTGGGCGCTAATCATGCTGATCATCGCGGCAGCCATTGCTGTTGCCATGGTTCTCCGGCATCGCAACATCGCCTACGCAGCGGTATTCGTCTGGGCATATATCGGCATCGCTGTACAACATTCCAATACGCCACTGGTAGCCTTTCCCGCCGGCATCCTGGCGGCTATCATCGCGCTATCACTGATCACCGTAGCGCCACTGAAGCGCGCAGCCCGATCCTAATCTTGTAAAGCATAAGTTCCCCTCACTGCCACCTTCTGGATGGATTCCCATCCCACTCCGGGCAGAGGACTAAAGTGAATACTGTGGGGCGCGCTTCCCCGCTGCCTGTTGCGCCCCACAATATGCCTGAGGCAGATTCGAGCACGGCTCATAGAGTACGCCAGGACATTTTGTTACTGGTCATTTGAGCGCTGCCCGAAGCGGGATTATGTTGGTAATTCGTCCACGTTGTGCTATACTTGAATTACTCGATCAAGAATCGAGGCATAATAATGTGAGAAAGGATTGGGAAGTGAGTCAAAATGGATCCTCACCGCCTGTATCGCCTGTTGTTCGCCGCTGCATCGAAAACCTGGAAAGCCCCAACCCCCGCCAACGTTCCCAAGCTGCCGGGGAGCTTGGAGAGCATCATGCCGTCGAAGCCGTCCCCGCATTAATCCGCGTCCTCAACACAGATATCAACACTTACGTTCGCACCGCCGCCGCTGAGGCGTTGGGGCATATCGGCGATTCACAAGCCACCTTCCCGCTGGTGGATGCAATGCGCGATTCGAGCTCCTTTGTGCGTCGCGCCGCTGCTATCGCCTTGGGACAACTGGAAGCCAAAGAAGCACAGGTTGCCCTGATCCACGCCCTGGATGATCCCAATCTCTATGTCCGGCGCGCCGCCATCAATGCCATTGGCAAGCTGGGTATCCATGATCTTGGCAAAGTGTTGCTTTCCCGCCTGGATACTGGCGACCCACGCATGCGGCGTACTATTATCACCGCATTACGCCGGCTCAAGACCAACGACGCCGTTCCCACCATGGTGGAAATGCTCGAAGGTTACATGAATGAACCAGGACCCCGCGACTTGCCCGTCGTGAAAACGCTGGTCATTGCCTTGGGCGACCTGCACGCCAAGGAAGCCGTCCCGGTACTGATCGCTGCCGTGCGCGGCTATGTGGGCGCTCGCTCGCTGGCGGCAGCGGCATTGGGGCAAATCGGTGATGTGCAGGCGTGTCCAGTGCTGGTCGAAGCATTGGCGGATCCGAGCGCCAGCCTGCGCCTAGCAGCTCTTCGCAGTCTGGGGCGGTTGGCGTGTCCAGGAACCGCTTCGATCATCCGTGAATTCCTGACCTCAGGTGACCCACGCCTGCGGCGGGTGGCTGCCATCACCCTGGGACATCTTCACGACCGCGATTCCATCCCTAAATTGATCGAAATAGCGCGCGAAGACCCCAGCCCACTGGTGCGACCAGTCGCAGTAGAAGCGTTGGGTTTGATCGGCGACGCGCGCGTGCTCGAGCATCTCGTTCCGCTCGCGAAGGACACCAACGCCTACGTTCGCGCCGCGCTTTCACAGGCGCTATGCTTGTTGGATGACGGCTCACCGGCTGTGGAACAGGCGCTCAAGAAGCTTCTGGGAGATGAGGTTCACCACGTAGCTTCCGCCGCGCAACAAGCCAAAGAGACACAACGCGAACGCCCCCATGAGGAAATTAACACCGTCTGCGAACCAGATAAGAAAGGCTCCTGGCTGCGGCGGTTGTTACACTTGGGCAGGTAAATTTCTGACCAACGACGGCAGGATTTGAAACCCACGGGGCACAGAGAAAATCTCTGTGCCCTTTGCATTCAGCGCCCGCCACTCAATAGGGAAGAATCTCTGCCAGGAACACGCCTCCTTGCCAAATCTCCAGAACCCAACCGTCACCCGATCCAGCAACAGACTGACGAAATGGCAGCTCCGGATCCACTTGTACAGGGAACACCCCTTTGACGACGTTGTTCTGTTTGACAACCAGATCCACGGTTTGCGTGTGTGGGGCGTACAAGCCAATGGTGACGCCCTGCGAGGTCTGTTTGAAAGCCGCTGCCAGTTCCGCATTTGCCCACGCCAACCCACCAATGCCGTGGACGGCGTACCAACGCTCATTCCAGGTGAGCGTCTGCCCAGCCAATAGGCTCACATAATCCTCCGGGAAGAAGCTACGGTTGTAGCCACCCCAGAGTTCGAAGTAACGGCTCCCGTCAACAGTGAAGATATCAGAGGGCAACTCTCCAAGACAGAAGAGCTTGACCCCCTGCGGCGTGGCGGGTGGATAGGTCCGCACAATTCCCAGGTCACTACCCTCATCGTAAGCACCCATAGCCCCCTGCGTCTGAGTCGCAAAAATTCCCAGGTAGTGCCGCCATTCATAGTAGTAGCTGAAGTTCCGACCGGAAAACAGGGGCCAGCTGATATGACTGCGTGGGTCGGGCAACAAAGGGTCACCGGTAGAATGAATCTTCATCCTATCGGTGGGTACCCAAAAGCGCAAGGTGGACGAAGGGGCATTGTTACCGGAGAGCGTGAGCATGGCATTGATCCAAAACATCAGTGGTTGCGCTTCGGCGGTGG
>JAKJAC010000003.1:265-34089 GCA_022707705.1 Chloroflexota bacterium | reverse complement strand
ACCAGGCTGTTATCACCGCCGTAGAGTTGCAGCGTCATCTCGATCAGCATCCCGGTGCGCCAATCGGTGTGCCAGACGCGCACCCCCCGCCAATTATCCCCTGAAAGCAATTGGTACTCCCAGGGAAGATACTCATTGAGCCCGTGCTCCTCTACCGGGAAAGCCCATTCCACACCACCTGTCGCCAACCACCAACCCCGATAGCCCCAGTTCGCGTTGACGGGCATGATGACGGGATTCTCGTAAGTCAATTTCTGTCCGGTGAGACGGTCCTCCCAACGCAAAATACGCCCGCCCAAATACGGCAATACCGTGATGCGCGTGTAGCTGTTCTCCAGAACCACCACGGTATAGGTGCGCGTTTCGGGTGGACCAACAGCCCCCATATCAAGGCTATGATAGGGATAGTAGGGCGCTCCAGGATCAGAAGGGCGTAATGCCTGTTCCCAATCGTAGCTGTTCAACGTGGTCTGCGTTTCGTAGACGGCAAGCGCCCAATTCCTCATTACGGTAGGCAGATAAGCTTCCGGCGTGATGGTGACGGTTCGAGTCAGAATAGCTGGTTCATCGGATGTAACCTTGACTGGGGTTGCAGTAGGCGCCAAAGTTGAGGTGGGCGCAGGTGAGGGCGCCACGGGAGTCGCTGGCATGGTTGGCGTGACAACGGCAAGCTCTTGAGGTACCGTGGCGGTCGCCGCAGGAGAGGGAGATTCGGCAACCCCACCGGTTGTACCACACGCCGTCAGGACTAGCGCAAGTCCAATCCAGAACCAAAGAGCAATATTCCCGGGTTTCATAAGCCCCCTCCCTGTTCTGCACCCCACATAAGCAACAACGTGACCCTCTTCATGAGGGTCACGTTGCCGTCGAATACATTGCCGGTTTCTGCAGGCTACCAGCAGCTAGTTGAGCAAGTTGAGCGCCCAATCGCCGATAAGCCAGTAGCGGAAATCCTCGCCGCCGTTGCACTGAAGCCCACCAATCACGCCATAGATCACCGCGATTACGGGGAACGCTGCCAGGACAATCGTAGCAACGATGGCAATGGGAACCAACAGCAAGCCGACCAGGATAGGGATGAGCAAGCCAGTCACTGCCCAGACCAGTCCAATCAACAGCCCACCGCCGCCCCAGAAGACCAGTTGGAAGATCAGCGCTTGCAGAGCCTGATAGGCCACGTAGCGCGAGCGCCCACGATAAGCCAGGTAGATAATCAGCGCGGCGCCCACACCCAGGAAACCGGTCACCAGATTCAGCAACACGCTCAGATGCGCTAACATTGCCCATAGGCGTTCATCCGCCGGCGAGAGTGGGGCGGGTGGCTGCACAGATGGCGCCACTGGCGCCGGGGTTGCAGCGGGAATCGGTGCTTCGCGAACTTCATTTTCAGTATCCATTGTTCAACTCCTTTAACATGATCTCGTTCCTCAAGGTTCTACCTGATAATACGCGAAGACCAGCTAAAGGTTGCGCCGAATCCCACCCTCACGATCCTTACGGCTTTTCCTCCATGAACTTCTCCACTTGATACAAACTGATACGGATATCAGGCCATTTCCAGGCATTGGATGGCAAGCCCGCTTTCTGGCACAGGTGGCTCAGGAACAACTCCCGCTCCGGCAGTTGTTCCCATACTTGCGGCAGAAAGGTTCCGCGATTCCAACCTCGTTCCAGAATCACACCATCTATTCCCGGACGCAGCTTCCGCAACAGGTCATCAGGATCGGTGTAGGCAAGTGGTTGCGGCTCTGAGAGCACGGAGATTTCAATCCGGAGGGGCAGAAATTCAAGGTCCGTCAGCGGCGGGAAACGCGGATCATCAAAAGCGGCATCTACAGCATGGCGCTGCACATCCAGCGCCAACGGACGATGCGCTGATAGTGATCCAATGCAACCACGCAACTGCCCATCGAGCGTGAGAGTCACAAAAGCTGCGCCTTTCTCCCGTAAGCGCGGCGGCAGCGCTTGCAGCGCAAGCTCAGGCATCGAGGCGCCACTCAGGGCTTCACGGATAGCCTCACGCGCCAGGCGTAGCAAAATCTGCTTTTCTTCGGCAGTCAAGGGTTGGTTATCCATAGGTCGCTCCTAAACGTGTTGCGAGTTAAAGGATAAAGGTTAAAAGGTAAAGGGCATGAATCACAGAGCGTCGCTGGCATAAGCAATCGCGGCGTAGCCCACAACCTGGCGACGGTCGCCGGCAGTGTCACCAGAATTGCGATAATCCAGCAAATGAGAGCGCCACCCCCGCAGCGTTGCAAGGGACATCACGGCGAGAATGGGCGCCTGCCCACAAGCCTCACCCTGTGCCACTGCTGTCTGGTCGCCCCGAAGGACTGCCTCGATGAAAGCAGTATCGCGGCGCGCCGCATCGCTGTAGCTGTGATAGTGGCTGAGATCAGAGCTGACCACAATAAGGTCATCCGGTTCCAACACCCCATCGAGAACCCGGGCAATCACTTCAGGGTTCACATCGCCAAAGAGCAAAGGCACAATCGGAACATCAGCCCATACACGTTGGAGAAAGGGCAGCTGTACCTCAAGACAATGCTCGCCCTGGTGTGCCTGCCCCAGGGGCTGAAACCACGGGTCGCGCTCAATCAATCGGGAAACTGCAGCGACATCCACCGGCATGACCCCAAGCGGAGTCGCAAAGCCCTCAAAATTGCCCAGCGACACACCCTGAAACCAAGCGCGGTGCGCCGGTCCCATAAGATAGATTCGAGATGGGGGCGCCGGTTGTTCCGCTAACAGCCGGTAAGCAAAACCTGCCACCGGACCTGAATATACATAGCCGGCATGTGGCACGATGATTGCTCGAACTCCGGCGAGAGGCGCCGGAGTAGCCGCCTTCAGAAAATCATCCACGGTCTCCTGCAAAAGGGCGGGATCATCCGGATAGAACATGCCGGCAACCGCCGGACGGCGGATGCCGGGAGACAAACGCATTTCCTTGTCCATAATTACGACTCCTCCTACCGCCAGACACCTGGAATGGTCGCCCCGCAATGGTGACAAACCCCTGGCGTTTGCCAATGCGTGCGGATACGGTATGCCGAGCGAGAAATCAAGAGCGTTTCACAGTGCGGGCAATAGGTCCCTTCACGGTCCGGATCATAGACATTGCCCACATAAACAAAATTCAACCCGGCGGCTTTTCCCAAAGTATAAGCACGCACCAACGTCTCCGGCGGAGTTCGCGGGCGATCTTGCATGTGATAGGTAGGATAGAACGCGGAGACATGCCAGGGGATATTGGGGTCAATTTTCGCCAACCACTCCGCGACCGCACTCAATTCCGCATCGGAATCATTCAACCCCGGAATGACCAGGGTCGTTACCTCGATCCAGGTCCGCCCGCTGCGCGCAATCGTCGCAATGTTGCGCTTGACCGGTTCGAGACGCGCACCCGTGTAGGTGCGATAGAGGTCCTCGGTGAAACCCTTCAAATCCACGTTGATGCCATCAAGCCAGGGTGTGAGTGGCTCCAACGTCTCAGCAGACATGAAGCCGTTGGAGACATAGACATTTTTGAGTCCCTGCGCATGAGCCAAAACAGCCGTGTCATAAGTGTACTCGAAAAAGACCGTGGGCTCGTTATAGGTATAAGCAATAGAAGCGCTGTGCTTCTGACGCGCCAGAGCAACCAGAGCTTCCGGCGTGATAACCGAGGCTTCCATTTCGGCGGGGTTCCGCCGCACTTGCGACATCTGCCAGTTCTGACACCATTCGCAGCGCAGATTACAGCCATAAGTGCCCACAGAAAGCGCTGTTGAGCCGGGAAGGAAATGATACAGGGGTTTCTTCTCAATGGGGTCTACGTGCAACGCCACGGCTTCGCCATAAACAGCCAGCTGCAGCTGCCCCTCGCGGTGAACGCGCACGCCGCATTTCCCCCAGTCGCCGGGCGCCAGCGTGCAGAAATGCTCGCACACCCGGCATTGTAGCATGCCCCCTGAAAGGGGTCGGCTCAAACGTGGTGCAGATGACATTCTCGCCTCCAGCGTTTTCCAAACAAATAGCCCCGGCTATTGCAGCCAGGGCTAACATTGCCAACTGGGAAGGCTACCGTGTAAAATCAGCCCTGACCTTACAATCCAAGCCCGATGCCTGACCTTAAACGCACCGTTATCTATACTTCAGTGGGGAATACCGGCGCATCATTTTCCGGCGCCACTTCAGCGACTTTCGTTTCAGATTCCTGGAGTTCAGAAGATGCAACTTTCAGGCTGAAAGCAACACGACGGTTTTTGGGGCGCAGCGATAGGATTCGCGCCGGGCGAATCATGCCGACCTGCACCACCTCATCTGCCCGCAGTACCGGTTGCTCAGAGAGTTCAGAAAGATGAATCAAGCCCTCGACCTCAGGAATATCTACCGGGCTAGCGAAAGCCCCAAACGACACAAGATTGACAATCTTGACATCCAGTTGTTGTCCCTCGCTGTAACGCTGCCCCATCAGCTCCCAGGGGTCGGGCGTCAGGCGTTTGAGGCTGAGGCTGAGCCGGCGGCGTTCCAGGTCCACATCAAAAATGTACACATCCAGTTCCTGACCCACCTGCAACACCTGCGAAGGGTGATTCACACGCTGCCAGGAGATTTCCGAAATATGCAACAGTCCATCGATGCCCTTGACGTTGACGAATGCACCGAATTCAACAATATTGCTGACCACACCCCGCTGCACAGAACCGACTTCCAGCTCCTCCAGAACATTGTGGCGACGCGGACGTTCGCTGAATGTTCCACGTTCCGAGAAGATAAGGCGGTTTCGGCTAGAGGTCACCTCAATTACCTTGAGTGTGAGGGTCTTCCCCAACAGCGCTTGCCAACGGTGCTCCGTATCTTCTGCGTTTTGAAAAGAGCGCCAACCCGGCTGTAACTGCGATGCAGGCACAAAGCCACGCAACTGCCCCAGGTGGACTATCACGCCGCCCTTGTTGTAATCCACCACTTCCAGTTCCACGGTTTCGCCGCTTTCCAGCAGTTGCTGTGCGCGCACCCAATCGCTTTCTTGATCCGCTTTATTCAGTGAGACCAGAATCACATTCTCACTTTCATTGGAATCGAGCACGTACACATGAACCGTTTGACCAGGTTTTAGCCTCTCCAGGTCACCAGGCTCGAGCAACTCCATTTCCCGCGGGTGTACGATGGCGTCGCATTTGTTCCCGATGTCAATCAGGATCATTTTAGGATTAACTCGCACGATGACACCTTTCACAACGTCACCGCGACGACAGGGAGCAGGGGGAGTGTAGGCATCGAGCATCGCGCTCAGCGTATCCTGCTCGGAGTGTGATCCAAGGTCTGTGGCTGATTTCATGATCGCGTCTCCTGAACTCGAGTTTAGACAAAATTCGGGGCGGTTTTGCACTTGAACAAAACCGCCCTCTGGTAGATACTTGGCGTTGTGAGCACACCAGATACTACCAGAGAGAACCTTACCAGACTAATCGCATTTCGTCAAGCGGTCTATGAGCGTGTCTTTACAGCGCGACGTGACGCTCTGTTTGAGGTGCTAGATGCCCTCCTGGCGGTAGAGAGCGTGTCTTCCTTTGCTATGCTTAGCCAGAGCGAACGTTTTCGACGGAGCTGGTCCAGCCTCTATGCGGCAGTGGAGGACGGCGCGATCGACCAGGAAGCCTTGCAGAGCGTGCTGGCCCAACAATTGCCACGGCAAGGGGTGTGCATCTTTCCGCTGGATGGTTCGTGTTGGCCTCGTCCGCGCGGGCGCGTGTTATCCGATTTGCAGTACGTGTATCAAGCTTCCAGCGACGTGAATGGCGGCACGGTAACGGTAGGGTACCCCTATTCGTTGTTGGAATGGTGTGCGGAGCCGCATTCCAGTTGGTCGTTGGCCCTTGATGTGCGGCGCGTTCCCAGTACTCAAACGGCTCAAGCCGTGGGCGCCGCACAGGTTCAGGCACTCGCCCAGCTACGGAGCGATTGTCCAGAAGCTCTGGACATCGTGCCTGCGGATGGCAAGTATGGCAACGCGGAGTTTTTGCGGCAGGTGCAAGGGTTGCGGGTCGGGCTTGTGACCCGCTTGCGCCGTGACCGGGTGCTCTATCGTCCAGCGCCGCCCGCGACCCCACCGCGCCGCGGGCGCCCGCGCAAACATGGTGCCCGCTTTGCCTTCAAAGACCCGGACACCTGGCGGACACCGGATGAAGTCTGCGAGTTTGAAGACGCTTACTACGGGCAGGTACGCCTGGAACGCTGGAACGGGTTGCACGAGCGCAAAGCCTCCCACCTGACCTATGATGTAGTGCGTGCCAGCATCCATTGCGAACGCGCACAACCACCCCAAGCCGTCTGGTTTGCTTGGCTGGCGCCGCCAACTATCCCGTCCGGTATCGTGGTCACCGCCCGCACCATCTGGAGCGCCTATGGACAACGCTGGCCGATTGAACCAGGGGTGCGCTTTCGCAAAGAACGCCTGGGTTGGAACCTGCCGCGCTTCCAGAGCGCCGCGACTGGCGATACCTGGACGCTGCTGGTGGCGGTCGCGCACTGGATGCTCTTTCTCGCACGGCCTATCGTTGCGGATACGCCCTTGCCCTGGCAAAAGCCGCAACAGCGTCTGACCCCACAGCGGGTACGCCAGAGCCTCAAACCGATTTTTCTACTGATTGGCTCACCGGCTGGCGCACCTAAACCGCGCGGTAAAGCGCCAGGTTGGCCCACAGGCACGCCCCGAACGCCCAAAGAACGCTTCAAAGTCGTCAAAAAGGGCACAACGACAGCGCTTACTGCTTGAAATGCGATTGGTAAGGTACGGATTCATACCCTGACTTATCGCCAGGGCGATGACACTTGTCTAAACTCGAGTATAAAGCTGCGTTCGTGCAATGTCCGGAATTCGTTGGGGTAACACAGGGGAGGAGCAGATGAATAAGGAATTGTTGGCACGGTTGTTGGAATCGGCACAGGCTGAAGGGTTGGATGCCATCGCGTTAGTGCCTGGTCCAAATCTGCTTTATCTCACCGGGTGTGGCTTTCATTTGAGCGAGAGACCCACAGTAGCGCTGTTTTCCGTAGACCAACCGCCCGTGATGGTGCTTCCGGCGTTGGAAGTCGGGAAGGTTCCGTTTATGGAAACTTTTTCCTACACCGATGAAGAAGGCTATGCGATGGCTTTCCACGAGGCATGTGTGGCTCTGGAGTTGGCCGAGGCGCGTATCGGTGTGGAATCGTTGCGGATGCGGCTGTTGGAAGCACGAATTCTGCAGCGGTATGCCTCTGGCGCACAGTTGGTCCCTGCTGACGATCTTCTGGGCCGGCTGCGGATGGCTAAATCGCCGGCAGAACTTGCGGCGATGCGTCGTGCCATTGCGGTTGCCGAGACGGCTTTTCTGGGGTGGTTGGCAGAGTTGCGTATCGGGATGACCGAGCGCGAGGCCGCGGCGCGACTGGTGGCGCGTTTGCTCACCGGTGGGGCTGATGCGGTCTCCTTTGACCCGATCGTGGTATCCGGACCTAATGGCGCACTACCTCATGCCGTTCCCGGTTCGCGACAGCTTTGTTTCGGTGATTGGTTGGTTGTGGATTGGGGTGCTTTTGTCGAGGGATACGCTTCGGATTTGACGCGAACAGTGACAATGGGACCACCGACAGGACCCTTGTGTGCCATTCACGACCTGGTGCTTCGCGCCAATGAGGCGGGGCGTGCGGCAGCCAATCCAGGTGTGACAGCCGAGGCGGTTGATGCTGCGGCGCGCGCGGTGATTACGGCAGCGGGCTATGGTGCGAATTTCACCCATCGCACGGGCCATGGTCTGGGAATGGAAGTTCATGAACCGCCTTATATCGTGGGGGGAAATTCTATCCCTCTGTTGCCTGGAATGACGTTTACCGTTGAGCCGGGTGTCTATCTCGAAGGGGTAGGGGGAGTGCGCATTGAGGATGATGTGCTTATCACCGAATATGGTGCTGAAACACTGAGCACCTTACCTCGAGCGCCTTTCGTGGTATCAGCCTGAAATACCTTTGATATTGGGGAGGCAATTGATGAATCAATCGAGCAGCAGCGGTCCGGCACAGGGTTTTACACCGGTAGCTCCGCGCAATGTTCAGGAAACGGGCTTGAACATCGGTTTCCTGACCGACCTGGCATTGAAAGTGCTGTATTTTGAGAGCTATCTCTCTGGGCGGGATCTTGCGGCGCGCATGGCGCTGCCCTTCGCCGGCGTAGTCAGTCAGTGTCTGGAATTTCTGAAGCGCGAACGTCTTTGTGAAGTGCGGGGCGCAGGTGGAGCCAGTGGGCTTTCGGAATCCACCTATGAGTATGTGCTGACTGCGCGTGGTCGTGAGATGGCGCGGGATGCGCTTGACCGTAGCCAATACGCGGGCGCTGCACCTGTGCCATTGGAGATTTACAATCAGTCTGTGCGGAAGCAAGGACTCAAAGAGGTCACGGTCAACAAACGCCATTTGCGCCAGGCGCTTTCACACCTGGTTATCAATGAGAACACGTTCGAGCAAATCGGTCCTGCTGTCAACTCTGGGCGTTCGATATTCCTTTTTGGCTCGCCTGGTAACGGCAAAACCTCGATTGCAGAGGCTATTGGCTCGCTGCTTATGGAGGGGGATATTTACATTCCTTTCGCGGTTGAAGTGGACGGGCAAGTCGTCAAGGTCTTCGACAATGTCAATCATGCATCCGTTGCTATGGACACAGCTACGCAACGAGCCCTGGATCCCCGCTGGTTGCGGATTCGTCGCCCTTTCATTGTGGTCGGCGGCGAGCTGACTCTGGAGGGGTTGGACCTGGTCTATGATACGAACAACAAGTATTACGAATCGCCCTTCCAAATGCGCGCTAATGGTGGAATCCTGTTGATTGATGACTTTGGGCGCCAGCAAGTACGCCCGCGCGACTTGCTGAATCGTTGGATCGTGCCTTTGGAGAAACGTCTGGATTACCTGACGTTGCACACGGGGCGCAAAATCGAAATTCCTTTCGAGGTTTTGATTGTGTTCTCCACAAACCTTGCTCCAAAGGACCTGGTAGACGAAGCATTTCTGCGACGCATTCGTCATAAAATCGAGGTGGGCGACCCAGATTGGGACGGGTATCGCGAGATTCTGAAGCGCATCTGTCAGGCGCGCAATATCGAGTGGAATGATGGGTCTCTGGCATATCTCATCAAGGAGCATTACATCAAGCCTCGTCGTGTCCCACGCGCCTGCCATCCTCGTGATTTGGTGGATCAGATTATTGATATTGCTCGTTATCTGAACGTGCCGCCCTCGCTCAGCCAGGAGTTATTGGATCGGGCTGCGGCGGCCTATTTCGTGGAGCTATAAAATGGCAACTTTTCCCGCAACTTGGTTACAGCATCGTCCTTTGATTTTGGGGCATCGTGGCGCAAGTCATGCTGCGCCTCAGAATACTTTGGCGGCTTTTCGCAAAGCGGCTGAGATGGGGGCGGATGGCGTCGAGCTGGATGTGCATCTGAGCGCTGATGGTGTGCCCGTGGTGATTCATGATGCTCGAGTGGATGCTACGACTGATGGCAAGGGTGCCGTGGCTGAGCTTACCCTTGCACAGTTAAAACTGTTAGATGCAGGTATACGCTTCGATCCAGCTTTTGCCGGCGAGCGCATACCAACTCTGGAAGAGGTTTTTGTAGCTGTTGGACAACGTCTTATCATTAACATCGAGCTCAAGGCCTTTTCCAGGAGAGATGCCGCGCTGGAGCTGGCGGTGGTGACGCTTGTGCGCCGTTTGGGACTGGCAGATCGGGTGTGGTTCTCCTCTTTCAAACCCTACGCCTTGACGCAGGCGCGTTCGTTGGCGCCAGAAATTCCATGTGGATTGCTCTACGATGCCCTAGGGATTGGCGCGCGGTTGCTTCGCCCGATAACGCCTCACGAGGCGTTGCATCCGCATCACGGATTGCTTTCCAAGGCGCGCATTGAGCGAGCGCACGGGCGAGGGCTGTGGGTGGCGACATGGACCGTGGATGACGTGGCGCGCGCCAAGGTTCTGGCGGAGTGGGGTATAGATGCGCTGATCACCAACGAACCCGAGCGGTTGATAGCGGCGTTGCGTTAATTGGGGGAGGATTGCTGCTCGGAGCGCTCGGGCTGGATTTCGTTGTGCTGCCAATATTTGCCGCGAAGACTCAGTTCTGTATCGGAGAGCTCTGCTTTTGTCCAGGCTGCGATATCTGCTCCGTTGAGCAGGGCTACATGACTGGTGTTTTGCATCTGTCCGTGGGCTTGAATGATGAGCGTGACCTCTGCAGGAAGGTCACAACCGAGTTCCAGGGCGTGTTTGATACTATCGAGCATATCCCAGAGCAACTGGGCGCTAGCATCGGGGGGATTGGGCGTGCTATAGAAAACCGTGGTCATCACCGTCAATGTGCCGGTATCCCAGGCAACGGCGGGTGAGAGATAGGGCTCGATTTTGGAAAGCACAACTTGTGAACAGGGAGAGATTGCTGCGGTTGTTGGAGGTGTGGCGTTTTTTTGCTTGACCACAAAGGTGCCAAGAAGCCCAATGATGACTATGTTGAGGGCTGCCAGTATCAGCAATATGGATTTGCGCCGTCTCTTCATAATGTTCAGTATAGCATGGATGATCTGGAGTGAAAACTGATAATGGTGGTGGACCTTTGCCGCAGGCAGGTGACCGAAACCGCGCTGCCGGTATCCGTGGTCGGTTGAGCCGTGGCGGTCTGGAAAAGAGTATGCGGCAGGGCATCGGCAACCAGGAATTGCGTCGGCGCAATATGGGCATTTACAGTGGGCTGCTGAGCTCATTTCTGCTCGGTTGGGCGCCTATTCTTGGTAAATTGGCTTATCGGTACGGTATCACACCGTTGACATTGGCGTCGTTGCGCACGCTTGTTGCGGCGGTGTTCTTGATGATAGTGTACTTTGTGTTTTGGCCCCGCTTATTCCTCATTCCCTGGCGCACGTTGTTGTACTGTTTGATGATCGGTGCAATCAATGGTGTGGGTTCGCTTTTTTACTATAGCGGGCTAGAGCGGATTGATGCTTCGCGCGCCTCATTGCTCAGTTCATTGTACGCCGTGTGGGTTGTTATTTTCCTCACCGCCTCTGGTCAAAGCATTACGCGACTCACTGTTTCCCGGTTAGCCGCCTCACTGATTGGGGCTTTACTGGTTCAGGCGCCGTGGACGGTGACAGACCCTTCCAACCATCTTGGCGCGATGTTGATGATTGCTTCAGCTGCGCTCAATGGATGGTATATGGTCATGGGGCAGTGGGTTCTCGCAGATGTGCCTTCGCGTTCAGCAACTCTTTATATCATTACCGGAATGGCAATCACGGTATCTGTGGCGCGCCTGCTTGGAGGGACGCCGTTGGAGCCTGTGAGTGTACCGGGTTGGCAAGTAATTGTAGCGTTGGGATTAACCACAGCGCTCTCACGTCTGGCGATGTTCTTCAGTATGGAACGATTGGGTGGTGTTCAGACTGCCATCCTCAACCTTATGGAGATGGTGGTCAGTCTGGCGCTGGCTTTGTTGTTATTGAGTGAGACGCTATCAGGCTTGCAGTGGCTAGGGGCAGTATTGTTAATTGGTGGCACTTCATTAGTGCGTCGGGATGTACAGCGTGGCGCTGCGCCGCCTCCTTCATTTAATCCAATGGATGTTTGAGCGCGAATATCCCGGAAGATATTTCGGGCGATAAGGTTCCTTCTGGCACTTCCCCCGGTGTGGGGACACCCCGTTCGCGAAAATCCACGGCACAGTCATCGGTATCAACGTCTGTTGGGTAACGTTCCAGCGAAGAGCTACTCAGGCTGACGCCGGGATGCGGACTTACTCCGGGGTAACTCACCGATCCCCAGAGGTGCACATCAACGGGGCGGTCGTCTGGACCCAGCAGAATAACCTGGTCACCTCCGTTTGCCAGGTTCCAACCGCCGTCGCCCCAACCCACATATCGCAGCATATCAGGTGTGGCTGTGTCATTCTCTATTTCGAAGGCGGCGTTGGGAACTCTCACACCACTTACTGCGATGACGAGCACCTGTTGTGGTTGAATGAATGTTCCTGGAGGAAACAGATACATGCTTTCGTAGTCAGTTGGTGCGGCAGCATCGCCGATTTTGTAGGCACTCAAATCTATAGGCAAGCCCGTAGGATTGTAGATTTCGACCCATTCCCGGTTGGTGTCGCTGGTGGCGTAATAGACCTCAGTGATAAGCAGGTGTTGTGGCGGTGTGTAATGCTTTAGAATCCCGGGCAGGAAAATGGGGTTAGAACGGTACCAGTCGTTAAGGAACATCGCTTCCAGGTAGGCGTAAGCAGCATCACTCTGCACTTGCAGCGCCAGCTCGCGGTTGATTTTGCTGGAGCTTTCGCTGCCATTGATCGAACCACAATGAATATACCCGCCCTCACCATGCAGCTGCACCAGCACCATTTTGTTGTGTATGCCGTAAGCGGTAGGATCCCCCAGGCTCGCGCGTAGGTCGAGATTCTCGGCGCGGGAAATCTGATTCACAGTCTCGACGGTCGTGTGATTCTGGGTCGAGTCATACACCTCTTGATCGAAGCTGCCGCTGTTGAGCAGGATGCGTACCCGAGCGCCTCTGCGCGCAGCATTGATATAGGCTTCCAGGCGCAGATTGGGTCCCACAAGCGGTTCGGTGCCCCATGTCGCGTATTCATAGAGCTGCTCGACGTAAACGGTGTCACCGCTTTGCGCGCGCGCCACCAATCCCAGCAATGTATCCCGCTGGCGTAACGCGCCCTCTGGCGCCGTGAAAACTTCGAAGGCAAAACGACCGTTGAGGACGAGTGGCTCCGGAAAGACGACGGTCGTGGTAGTTGCATCACCTGCGTAGAGGTCCACTGGGTTGATGGGCGTGCTGTATCTGGCATAACCTCCTGTATTCCACCGCAGGATATCATGATGGTGGGTTGGGTCACAGTCGGCGTCGAAAACGGCAGCAATCCGATTCACAACTGCTTCTGCATCGGTTGCCACTACCACACCGCGCGAACCAAACGTGCCATTCCGTTTATCGTCGGAGGGGATGCTGGCGTTTCCGAAGTTCTGTGACGTGACCACCGCCCAATGGTTATCTACGACGATGAATTTCGCATGGACCAATTCGTAGCGGGCATAGATATGGTCTGTCGTTTCGTGAATCATAAAGAAACATTTGCCGCCCGCCGCCTCGAGCAACTGACAGGTGGTGAGTTCGGCTTGCCAGCGTGGGTCTACTTCCCCCATTCCCGCTGGGCTTCCTTCGAGCAACACCGTAACGCTCACGCCAGCCTGTGCTTTGGCAATGAGCACTTCGCTCAGATCGCCGTGATACAGCGTGTATACTTCAATCTTGATGCTTTCCTGGGCTGAGTCTAGGGTTCGTGAGATGATTTCGTAACCATTATCTGGTGCGATGCCGACCATCAAGGTGGCGCTTACCGTGGTCGTCGTGGGCCAGAAAAAAGGCTCTACAAAGTCCCAACCGGGAAACACTGCACGGCGACCGTGGATTGGATCATCGGCGGCTTGTATCCAATCGGCGTCGTTGTCGGTATCGGTGATTGGCAGTCCGGTGACTTCATCAGGGATGCGGTGAAGAATCTGACCTTCGGCGCTCCCAACGCTATTCTGGTAGATTCGAATGGCATTGCCTTCCCATCCTGCGGTGTTCACTTCGCCGTTCTCGCCGAACACGACAGCATCGGCTACGGCATGGGTGGCATCACGAAGAATGACCTCGTCTCCTTCATTAGCAAGATTATTACTCAGCCACGGTGAAAGCAGAACATCTGCTGGAAAGCCGAAGCTCTGCCGAAAATCCTCCAGGTCGCGGGTAAGCCATATTTTGCCTCGTGGCGGGAGAATGAGGGCTGGGAGAGTCCTGCAAGCGAAATTGCTGCTCGCGATTTTGCATAGCTCCCAACCGGCTAGCGGTGCTGGTGTATTGCTCAGGTTGAGGATTTGCACAGCCTCGTCTGTGTCGAGGGGCGCCAGACCATTGAACATGACTGCATTGATGAGCACATTTATGAGGGTTGTGGTCCACACGGCTGTGTTATTTAGGTAAGTGCTTTCGGGGGGAGCTGTGTTGGCAACCAGCGTGTTTACCAGAGTTGTGGGGGCGTTGGGACTGATGCTCCCGATGAGGGAAATCTGGTGTTCGGCGCCGCTCTCCAGCGTATCGAGGTTCCAGGTGACGATGCCTCCGGTGGTGTGGGTGGGTGTGGGGATACTGCTGACAAAGATGACACTCGTCGGAAGTGTGTCAGTTACCCGCACGCTCACGGCAGGGCTCTGCCCGGCATTGGTGATGTGCAACGTGTAGGTAATGGTCATTCCCGCTACAGCCGTTAGCGGACCCGTTTTGGAGACCTGCAGATCGGCGTTGCCAGGTTCTGGCGGCGTTGCAGCAGCATTGCGTGCTTTGGGTGTGCCGTTTAGTGGGTTGCCGCTGGCATCCAGGCCGTTGCGGATAATGCCGCTATGGGTCGCCCAATTGGAATCGTCATCAGGTGCGAGAGCGTTGATGCGTTCCATGGAAGATTTGGTGGCATTATCGCCTGCGGGCCAGGCGCCTCCGTTGCCATTAGCTGTGTCAATCACCAGATTCGTGTTATCCCGCAACGTCAGGCTTTCGCCGGTATTGATCAGGTCGCCGGTGTAGATCTGATCTGCATTGATATCGCTCACCGTGGTGTCATCTGTGCGTTCGAGGAGAAAGAATCCACCCGCGGGAATACTGCCAATCAGGGTGATATTGGGTGTATTGTTATCATCCCCTATCAAAGTCCAGCCGTCGAGATTGATGTTCTGTGCCGTTGGGTTATGGAGCTCAATCCATTCGTCAGCCGTGCTCGCGGCGGTTCCCATCCACGCCACCTCGTTGATCACCACCGTGCTGCTTGCCATTGGCTCAGATGTCTGCGCTTCCAGCAGTGAAACAGGGGTAGGAGAGTGCAGCCGCAGAAGCAGTACCATGGTCACGACCCCCAGCATTCGGATGGAGTGATTACCTTTCCAGTGCATGATTTTCGCCCCCTGGAGCGATGATCGAGTACGGAATCATCTTGATTATAGCATGTCACGATAGACTAGACAGGGGCATTTAAAGCTTCATCGGCGATCAACTCTCTGCATCTTCTTTCTGCAGGTGTGATTTTCGTGAACGGGGCTAAGAAACCCGAAGGGTTTCCCCCGTCTACGAAAATCACAAAAAATACCTCCACGTCTCTCTGGCGCGTCAAAACGCCTCAACGCGTTGTACTCAACGCCACGTTGTACTCAACGCCACGTTGTACTCAACGCCACGTTGTACTCAACGCCACGTTGTACTCAACGCCGTTGTCTCATCAATCTGACCGCGGTTGTACTCAACCGCTTGAACTTCCCAATGATTTGTCCTATTCCCAATTCGTTGCCCTTTCTTCAAACTCGGCTATAATGAAATTAACTCGTGAACCTGTTGAAGGCAGAATCAGCCGCTGACCCTCAACGGCGGACGGTAAGCCAGTGGTCTCCGATAGCGCAGGAGGTCGAGGTGAATAACATGAATGACAAGAAACTCAAAGTGCTCTTCCTTGCAGCAGAAGCGACGCCATTCGTCAAGGTGGGCGGCTTGGCGGATGTGGCTGGTGCCTTACCCAAAGCCTTACGGAATCTTGATATTGATGTGCGTTTGATGTTGCCCCGCTACGGCAATACCGTCGGTAAGGACTATGATTTGCAGCGCGTGGGGGGTCCTATTGCTGTGCCGCTAGGACCGGGAAAGGAAAATGTGCATCTTCTGGAAACTGCAGTTGATGCCTTACCGGTGTATATGATTTGGGACGAGCAATACCTCTCGACCCGCGAGAAAGTCTACGGTTTCAACGATGACCCGCGCCGTTTCACTTTCTTCTCTCGTGCAGTCATTGCAACCCTGCAGATGCTGGATCGCGTGATGAATTGGAAACCTGATGTGATTCATGCGCACGATTGGCATACAGCTCCGGTCGTAGCTTGGTTGGACGTGTACGGGAAGCACGATGCATTTTATCGTGACATGGCGACGCTTTTTACAATCCATAACCTGGCTTATCAAGGGCTTTGCGGTCGGCTGATTTTAACCTTTGCTCAAATGCAGGAGCTTGAACACCTGCCCATAGAACCTCCCGGGCAAGTCAACTGGATGGCTCAGGGCATTGCACACGCTGATGTGCTTAGTGCTGCCAGCCCATCCTACAGCCGCGAGATTCTTACACCGGAAAATGGTATGGGGCTAGATGCTCTGTTGCGGGAGCGCCAGGAACACCTGTTTGGCATTTTGAACGGCATTGATACGGCGGTCTGGAGTCCCGACACGGATGCGGCGCTCACGCAGTCCTTCGACGTTGAGTCGTTGCGCATGCGCTCGGTGAATAAGGCTGCGTTGCAGCGTGAGGTGGGGTTGCCAAACCGCGCCGAGACACCCTTATTGGGCGTCGTTTCTCGCCTTGATCCCCTCAAGGGATTGGACATCATGTTGCCCGCTTTGGAGTCTCTCCTCAGTCAGCAGGATGTGCAGTTCGTGCTATTGGGTACGGGTGAGTCAGGATATGAGGAGCGTTTCCGCCTATTGCAGCAGAAATTCCCGGATCGTGTGCGCGTTTTCATCAAGTTTGATGATCGCCTGGCGCGTCGCATCTATGCGGGCATTGATATGTTCTTAATGCCCAGTCAGTATGAACCTGGCGGTTTAGGGCACATGATTGCACTACGTTATGGTGCGGTTCCCGTCGTACGTGCGACGGGCGTACTTGCCGATACTGTCATTGATGCCACCACACAACCTAAGCGTGGCAACGGTTTTGTGTTCCGCCCCTATACGGCTGATGCGTTCGGAGAAGCTCTGCAACGCGCCTTGTTGGTGTACCACAATTCTGGGCAGTGGCAGGCTTTACAGCGGCGTGCGATGGATTTTGACTTTTCGTGGTCGAATTCTGCGCGAGCCTACGTGGACCTTTACCGTCGTGCGAGGGCGCAGCATTGATCTTGCTGTAGCCTACCTCGTTCCAGGAAAGAATTCATGACTGATACCAAGCCCTTCTTCTGCGTTCACGGTCACTTTTACCAACCCCCACGAGAAGACCCCTTCACGGGTGAATACCGTGAAGAGCGTGAAGCTGCTCCTTATACAAATTGGAACACGCGCGTCACGGCGGAGAGCTACCAACCGACTGCTGAGGCAGGCAATTTTGGACGAATGAGTTTCAACCTCGGCGGCACATTGGCCCGTTGGATGGACCGGCATGCCCCGGCGGTGTATTCACGCATTGTAAGTGATGTGCAGGCTTATTACCAGCAGCATGGTGTGGTTAATGGGGTCGCTCAATCGGTGCACCACACCATTTTGCCGCTGGCTCGGGGTAGAGATAAGCGTTGCCAGATTCGATGGGGAATCGCCAGTTTCGCCGCGCGTTTTGGCCATCACCCTGAAGGGTTGTGGTTACCAGAAATGGCTGTTGATTACGCCACTCTAGAGGCTGTGGCGGATTCCGGTGTGCATTTTGTGATTCTTTCAGACGAACAGGTGCGCGGTGACCTCATTCATGGCAGTGGTCCCTACAAGGTGCGTCTGGGGCAAGAGCGTTATGTGACCGTTTTTGTGCGTGATCGCGGGCTTTCGAATGCCTTCGCCTTCAACATGCCTGCGGCCAAGCAGGCTCGCGCTTGGGTGAATTCCACATTGCACTGGCGCAAACCGGGGTCGCTTACCTTGTTGGCAACGGATGGTGAGACTTTCGGGCATCACCACCGGCACGGTGTGGAAGTCTTGACTGCGTTGACAACCCCTTCTGCGCAGGATGTGTATGAAATAATCACGTTGGGCGCATATCTGCGCCAACATCCTCCTGCGGTCGAAGTCGAAATTGTGGAGAATTCTGCCTGGAGCTGCGCTCACAATCTGGGACGCTGGTCAACGGGTTGCTCGTGTACTGCCGGTTTTGGTTATTGGAAGGGCGCTCTGCGCCGCGCGTTGGATAACCTCGCGCATGAGATTGATGAGATATTTGCGGATGCGATGCGCGCCCGTGACCTGGCGCCCTGGGCTGTCCGCGATGCCTATATCCAGGTCATTCTGGGGCAGATTTCTGGTCCCCAGTTCTTGGTTGAGCATCATTTGGGGCATCTTCCTACGGTCACACAGCAGCAGTTGCTCTCCCTGTTGGATGCCCAGCTCTACCGTCAACGTATGTATACCAGCTGCGCCTTCTTTTTTGAGGAATTGGAGCGCTTGGAACCGCGCTATGCCATCAGCAATGCCGTGCAGGCGCTGGCGCTGGTGCGTTATGCCACTGGCGATGACTTGACGTCCTCATTTCGGCGGGACCTGAGCATCGCGGTGAGCCCCTCTACGGGTCGAACTGGTTCTCAGATACTCATGGGTATTCTGGCATCTGCTGAGATGGGCGAAAGCCCATTGGGTGGCTCGATGCGCGAATTGCGCCCGTTGCTGGGCGGCTGATAGACCTCGATTTCCCGTTGATTGGCGGGGAACTCCTGTTTTGCACTTCGCGTAGTTATGGCGGACGAAAAAGCGTTAGTCTTTTGATCTCTCCTTGAAAAGTAAAAGGCTATACGAAATCGCTTCTGGCTTGTCAATCCTCCTCTTTGCGTTACAATCGCCTGCATGCAACAGAAACATCAAATCTCACGTGGCATTTTCCTTCTCTGTCTGGCATTGATTCTTTGTGCTGCTGCCTGGGTTCGCGTTTATGACCTGGATTGGGATGAGGGGACACACCTGCATCCCGACGAACGTTATTTGACGATGGTGACTGCGGCGCTGGAATTTCCAGAGTCGCTCCATCAATACTGGGATACGGCCACTTCGCCTCTCAACCCGGAGAACCGTGGCTTTGGAGGCTACGTTTACGGCACCCTGCCGTTGTTTGTCGCGCGAGCTGCAGGCTCCTGGTTAGATCATGCCTGTACCGAAGCCCCACCTTTCCTCCCTCGCCTTGCGCGTGCATTGCTCTTTGATTCTCGCCAGCCTTGCTATGCGGGTCAGTATACCGGCTATGGCGGCGTGCACCTCGTAGGCCGGTACCTCTCAACTCTCGCCGATCTTTTGAGTCTGCTGGCGCTGGTTTTGTTGGCGCGGCGTTTGTTTGGCGAACCCATTGCATTGCTAGCAGGCCTTCTTTACGCCTTTGCGGTATTACCTATTCAACACGCCCACTTCTTTGTAGTAGACAGTTTTGCCACAGTATTTGTTACCTGGACTCTATATCTTGCCGTTGTCGCTACTAACTCACGCCGCACTTGGGTGTTGCTTCTCGCCGGCATCACGACCGGGTTGGCAGTCGCCTGCAAAATCAGCACTTGGCCCGTTGCCGGGGTGGTGGGCTTTGCGGGCTTGTTGTATTTGGAGGAATCAGAGTCGGGTCCGCGACTCCGTCTCCAAACACGATTGTCCACACTGTTGTTCTTGGTGGCGTCTGGTTTCCTTGCTGTATTGATATTCCGAGTGGCGCAGCCGTACGCCTTTAAGGGTCCGGGATTTTGGAATGTGGGCCTCTCTTCATCATGGTTGAACACCATGAAATACATCCGGCAAGTTGTGAGCGGTGAGATTGACTCTCCGCCTGGTCACCAATGGACATCACGCTTGCCGCTGGTCTTCCCATGGGTCAATATGGTCTTCTGGGGGTTGGGATTGCCACTTGGGATAACAGCCTGGGCGGGTTGGGGCTTCATGGCGCGTGCGCTCTGGCGGGAAAGGCGCTTTGATGCCGTTCTCCCCTGGCTTTGGGGAACTCTCTATTTCCTCTATCAAGCGACGCAGTGGGTCAAATCCATGCGCTACCTGCTGCCCGTTTACCCTGTTTTCACGCTCTTCGCGGCTTGGGGGCTGATTGCCCTTGCCTCCGCGGCGAAAAAAGCCCTGGAACGCCAATGCCACGGATGGCGAACTTGGATTCTTACAGGGGCGCGCGGCGTCATCGGGGTAGTCGTTGTGGGCACCATTCTTTGGGCAGCTGCATTCATGCAGATTTATGCGCGTACCTTCACCCGCGTTGAAGCTTCGCGGTGGATGTTTGAGAATATTCCGACAGCTATCACCGTCCGCACACAAGAAGGATTACAGCTGCAGTTGCCGGTGCAACCCAATGCCATCCTGTATAAGGAGGGGCGCCCACTGCAGCTTCAGATTACCCCTAATGTGGCGGGGACGATTAATTCCTTAACCCTCAACAAAGTTCATTTGAGCGACCCGGCACAAGCGGTTCTACTGGAAGTGGTTCTGGCGCGGGACCCGGAATCTCTCGCTGTGCTTGCACAGCAGGAGGTGCAGATTCCTACCGGCAGCGCCACACCTGCAAAGCTGACGGTTGCACTTCAACCCATACAGGTCTTGGCTAATGAGCAGCTCTTCGTCCGCCTGCGTTTGATCGATGGCGCTCCTATTACCCTCGGGACATCGGTGCTGGGCAATGAGCATTGGGATGATGCCATGCCCGTGAGGATTGACGGCAAGGACCCTTTCTATGATTGGTACAAGGGCTTATCATCCAGCAGCGATTCGCTCATGCAACTCTACAACAACGACGATCCGAGCAAATGGCAATTGCTCCACACCTGGCTTGAAGAGGTGGATTACATTGTTCTTTCCAGTAATCGCCTCTACGGCTCAATAGTGCGACTGCCGCAGCGTTATCCGCTTACGGTGGCATATTACAAGGCGCTTTTTGATGGCAGCCTCGGCTTCGAGCTTACAGCAGAATTCGTGTCGTTTCCATCGCTTGGTGCATGCCAGTTCGAAGACCAGGAAGCGCCCTTCACGATTCCGCTGGCACGTTACACCACATCTCGCAGCTGTTCGATTCCCTATCCGGTGGCGGAAGAGGCATTCAGCGTCTATGATCATCCGCGGGTGTTGATTTTTGCCAAGACTGCCGCCTATTCCCGTGAGCGTGCAGAAATGCTGCTTCCACTTTCGCTGATAGATAATGCGGTGTGGATGACTCCCAAGCAGGCTACGCGCGAGACAGGCGGTGACGGCACGCCCTTGGTCATGGATACCGAAACACGTGAGGTGCAAGAGGGTGGGGGGACATGGTCATCTATGTTCAATCGCACCGCGCTGCAAAACCGGTACCCTGTATTGGCAGTATTGCTCTGGTGGTTGGTGCTAACTCTATTGAGCTGGCTTGCATTTCCCTGGATGATGCTGCTTTTCCCTGCGTTGCGGGATCGGGGATACGGACTTGCTCGAATGCTAGGGCTTTTGCTATGGGCATACCCCGCCTGGCTATTGGCTTCACTGCATGTGGTGCGTCATACGCAGGCACTTTTGTGGATTCTGTTGCTGGTCTGGACTTTGATGACGGCATTGTTGCTACGCCGGCGTTGGAACGAGGTGCGTGAGTTCTGGCGTGAGCGTTGGCCAGACCTTTTACGCATCGAGATCGTCTTTGCGGTTTTATATGTGGGCTGGGTGCTGGTGCGATATGCTAACCCTGATTTCTACCATCTGGTTACAGGTGGTGAAAAGCCTATGGACCTGGCTTACCTTAATGCTGTGATCAAATCCAGTTGGTTCCCCCCCTATGACCCCTGGTTTGCTGGCGGGGAAATGAATTATTACTACTTTGGTTTCGTGCTCATTGGCTCATTGATCAAAGCTACTGGTATCATACCCGGTGTGGCTTACAACCTGGCAATCCCGACCCTGTTTGCTATGACCGGCACAGGCGCGTATACGCTGGCGGCAAATCTTGCGACGGGAGGGAGGGATGCCACGCCTGGAAGTGTGCGCCGGGCGCGACGTGCGGGTATCTGGGCTGTTGCCATGGTCGTGTTGCTGGGTAACCTGGGTGAAATTCAGTTACTGCTTAAGGGGTTGGCTGAAGTCGGTAATGTACAATTCGAAAGCCTGATTCCCGGGTATCAGTTACTGGTGTCTGCCGCTTCTGGTTTCTGGAAAGTGGTTGTGAAAGGGCAAACACTTCCCTTTCGTCCAGAATGGTGGTACTGGAATGCAACGCGCATCATCCCTGCCGGACCCGGTGAAGGGGCAGGCCCCATCAATGAGTTCCCGCTGTTTACCTTTTTGTACGGCGACTTGCATGCCCACGCTATTTCCTTGCCGCTGACGCAAGTTGCACTGGGGATCGCTCTGCAGTGGGGGCTGCGCCCAACGGCGCAATGGCGCTCGCGTGCCAATTCAGTCATCACCGATGCCTGGAGTTTTTTCCGCAGAGCGCTGCCGCTTCTGGTGCTCGCCGGTTTAGTGGCGGGGGCGCTCCAGGCAACCAACACCTGGGATTATCCGACCTATCTGGCGTTGATGAGTGTGGGTTTTCTGCTGCCGCTGCTCTTCCCCAAGCACAGTGCACTGGCAGTATCTCCGTCTGAAGCCACTGATACCTGGCAGCTGCATTTCCCCTATTACCAATTAGTGACGCCACTGCTCATTTGGGGTTTTGCCGCAATGTTGTTCCATCCCTTCACATCCAATTACATCGCCATATACGGAGAGATTGGCGCCTGGACAGGCCGTCGCACGATGGCAGGAGAATATTTCCTCATTCATGGACAATTTGTGCTCTCCCTGGTGTTGCTTGCCGTAGCTCAGGCGCGGGTAATGTTGTGCCACCTGCGACAAAACCTGACTGTGGCTCCCTGGAAAGAATTGCTGGCAGTGACCGTGGGAACGCTTTTGCTCACACTGACGCTGCTTTTCGTTGGGGTGAAAATCGCCTGGATTGTCATTCCCCTGGGAGTGATAGCGGCGCTGTTGGTGCTGAATCCCGGACAACAACCCCACTGGCGCGTGTTCTGGTTCTGGGTGGGTACGGCGCTCACAATCACTCTGGTTGTAGAGCTGGTCGTGCTCAAAGGTGATTTGGGACGGATGAACACAGTCTTCAAACCCTACATGCAAGTATGGATGCTATTTGCGATCACTGCAGCCGTTGCCCAGGAACGCCTGTGGTCGTTCTTCTGGAGTGGAAAGGATACCGCTGATGTGCGCCTGGAACAATGGTTCAGCGGGCGCCGGGTGTGGCTAGGCGATGCTATACTGAGTATCTTGTTGCTGCTGTTGCTATTAGGGGCTCTCTATCCCGTGTTTGCGATTCCCGCCAAATTGCGTGACCGTTGGGTAAGCGCCGCGCCGAATTCACTTGATGGGAGCCAATCTCTGGCGTTTGCTCAACATTATGAAAATGGCACTTCTCTTTCGCTGGCGCCAGACCTTGCGCTCATCAACTGGATACAAGATCATATCGCCGGTTCACCTGCAATCATGGAGATGAATGCTGCCGTGGAGTATATCACCTGGGGCAATCGCGTCAGCATCTACACGGGTTTGCCCTCTGTTGTGGGATGGCGGTGGCATCAGGTGCAACAACGCATGGTTATGCCAGCTGGCACCGTTGAACTGCGGCAAGCAGACGTCAGGGCATTTTACGATACCGCAGACCCTCAGATAGCGCGGATGATTCTCCAGCAGTATCAGATTGCCTACGTAGTGCTGACGCCCTATGAGCAAATGCTGATGGCGCCCGAGGGCATGGAGAAATTCGACAACATGGTGGCGTGGGGTTGGTTGGAAAAACTCTACGACCAGAATGGCGCGCGCCTCTACAAAGTGACTCAATAAGCATGCAATAACAGCACCAAATCAGCTGTTGTTCCCAAAATCCGTGGTTTGAATTTCGCCATTTAACTGCCGTCCGCTATCTTGTCCTTCCGCCTCAATCGTAACAGCGATTCCTGTGGGCAGAGTCTCCAGCAAGACAATCTCTTGCACATATTCGCCGTTCTGTAGCGCCTGTGCTCCATACAGATAAGATTCTTCAGCTGCACGGATAACTACCATGATGACTTCTTCCGGCTGAAACCCGCTTCCGTGAATTGAGATTACCGCGCCAGGTTGCACTGTGGCGGGAGTGATGTGTAGGGCTGAACCTCCTTGAGGGGGAGTAGCAGCAGCTGGGACCACCTCGATCAGCATCGCCGAGGTGGCTGACGGCACAAAAATAGTCTCATTCTGGGGTAACACGGCGCAATTGCTGAGCAAAAACAATCCGATCAAACCGATGCCGATGAACGGAATCTTGCGCGGACGCTCTTGAAGGTGTGAATGCAGGCTCCGTGTTGTCATCAAATCACCTCGCCATAACTGCGTAGAGTGTAAGATTGCCCTCACGTCCATCTGAAGCATACATTTCCACAATATCCAATTTCGCTTCAACCGCGAGACGGCGGACCTCATCCGCGTCAATATGATGCACATACCGTAGGCTAAACCCATCGCGGCGCCAATCAAGTAGACAATCGCCAGGCTCGACATCTGAATCTGACAATCCGATGTTTTGCCAGGGCTGAAGACGGTTGCGAAATCGCTCCGCTGCTAGCAACTGCCAGTTCGCTAATATGATCTGTCCGGCTGGCTTTAGCAATGTTGCCATCTGCTGCAATATCCGCAGGCGATTCGAGTATCCTGGAATGTGATGTAGCACGGCGCGCGCTAAAATGACATCGTAAGGTGGATTGACCTGCATCACCCAGTCGTCTCCCATCAAATCCGCAACCACAAATTGTGTTGGAATGAGGTAAGAGCGTTCTTGGGCAAGCGCTATCAATGCGGCTGAGAAATCTAGCCCTAGATACTGGCAACCTGCCGGGAGCAACCGCGCAAAACGCCCCTGTGCGCACCCCAACTCCAGAACTTGATTCCCAGGCCTGATTAGCGAGAGCACATATCCCATACCTGGTTCACTTGCCCCACGTGAATCGGCAAAGGTCTCGGCAAATTGATTGTAGAAGTCGCGATTTAGTTCATTGAGTTGTATGATTACTTCCTGTCGCATAGTGCTATTATATGCGAGAAATTCGCATTTGAAAAGTGCTTTATAATAACGATGTCGTTACGGAAATAGGTTTTGCTGTCAAATGCAACCATTCTTCGCAGAAAACTAATCATCGAGTTGGATATTTTCCGGACTTTAGTCCGCATCTGCCAAAATCCACACGCGTTGTACCCAACGCCATTGTCCCACCAAGCCAACCGCGGTTGTACTCAACCGCTTGAACTTCCCAATAAGTGGTGTGCTCTTTGTGGGATTTCGTAGCAGGTCGCTGACCGAAACCGCGCCACGCCTCGCGCACTGCCCTTGAAGCGCGAGCAAGGCATTCGTCCGGGGTTGACGCAGCAACCTCTTTGCCCTGCGCGCCTCACAGGGGACGCAGAAGCCCTCCGAACTGCTACGAATGCCCCTTGTCTATACCCTGAGGCTAAACCGCAACTTGAGTTATAATAGAGGGCATGGTTAAAGGTGGTGTACCCAAGCAACTGGACCTGAGCGTGCCTGATGAGCGCGAACGTGTATTGCGCATCCTGCACGCCGTAGCTGCATTGCCTGAGAATGTTGAAGATTACTCAGATATTCTGCGAAGGTACCCCAGTCCTTCGGGCACTTATGCCAAGTCACAGTTGCTCGAAGCCTATCGGCAATTGGTGGCAGAAGGCGCGCTTGTACCTCGTTCAGACCTTGAACGACGGTTGCGAGGACGCCCGGTGCGAACCATTTCCGGTGTGACTCCCGTTGCGGTATTAACTGAGCCTTATCCCTGCCCGGGAAATTGTATCTTCTGCCCTGGGCAGCAAGATGCCCCAAAAAGTTATCTCGATGGTGAGCCCGGTGTTTTGCGGGCGCTGCAATACGGTTATGATCCCTTTTTCCAAACCGCCGGGCGTATCAAAGCACTAACTGCCATCGGACACCCGGTGGATAAGGTGGAGTTGCTGATTCTTGGTGGCACCTGGTCGTGCTATCCGGCAGAGTATCAGGAATGGTTTCTGCGCCGCTGTTTTGACGCGATGAACGAAACAGAGTCCTCGACGTTACAGGAAGCTCTGCTGCAGAATGAACAGGCGCCTCATCGCAATGTAGGACTGGTTGTCGAGACGCGACCTGATTTTATCACGCCGCAAGCGCTGGTGACGCTGCGCAAAAACGGCGTGACGAAAGTGCAAGTGGGTGCGCAGAGCCTCGATGACCGTGTCCTGCTGCTCAATCGGCGTGGGCACACTCTAGCGCAGACGCAGCAAGCGGTCAGTCTGCTGCGTCTCGGCGGCTTCAAGGTAGTATTGCATTGGATGCCCAATCTGTTGGGCGCGACCCTGGACTCCGACCTTGCCGATTTTGCTCGGTTATGGAGCGATCCGGCGCTACGCCCTGATGAGATCAAAATCTACCCCACGGCTCTGGTTGAAGGCACGGCGCTCTATGACTTGTGGACTGCCGGAGAATATGCGCCTTACGCTGAAGCAGACCTGATTGAGTTACTGGTACAATGCAAGATGCTTGTGCCGCCTTATTGCCGCATCAACCGTCTGATGCGGGATATTCCCGCCTCCTATATCGTCGCAGGGACCCGCAAAAGCAACTTGCGCCAAGTCGTTCAACAGGCACTGGAAGCACGCGGCTTGCGCTGTGACTGTATTCGCTGTCGTGAAGTCCGCAGCAGCGGCGCGCAAGAGCTGCGGGGCATAGCTGGCACAGAAATCAAGACTTTGATGGGTCACGCAGCGAATAATGGTATGCGAGTCGAGGATGTGACTTACCGCACAGATACTACCGTGGAGCACTTCCTTCAAGTGCTGACCCCGGAAGAGCGCCTGGCAGGTTTCTTGCGGCTCTCACTGCCTGATGCCCCGCGCACAGAAATCCCCGTGCCCGAGATTCGTGATGCGGCGATGATTCGCGAGGTCCATATCTATGGTCCTGCCCAGGAGCTTGGGCAGCGCGGGTGGGGGGAGCAACATCGCGGATTGGGCACACAGCTGCTGGAAATCGCGGCGGACCTGGCGTGGAAAGCCGGGTTCCGCGAGCTGGCGGTCATCGCCGCAGTGGGAACCCGGCCCTATTATCGCGAACGTGGTTTTGTGGAAGGCGACCTGTATCCTCTAAGACGTCTGTAGCAGTCTCTAGGGTACATCCAGCGCGACCTCTTTGTTATCCAGTTCCGTCAATTCTCCGGTAACGGTGAAAATTACCCGCTCGCACAGATTGGTCACTCGGTCTGCTGCGCGTTCCAGATTATGCGCTGCCCAGAGCAAGTGATTCGCTTGCTCGATAGTGCTCGGATCTGCCATGATGTAGGTGATGAGTTCCCGGTAGACCTGCTCATAGAGCGCATCCACAAAGTCATCCTCCTGCGGAATGGCGCGCGCCAGTGCTACATCATGGCGGATAAAAGCATCTAGGGCACGATGTAACATGGAGCGTGCTTTCTCTGCCATCAGGGGCACATCAATTAACGGCTTAAGCAAGGGCTTATCGCCAATCAACAAATTGATTTTGCCAATCCCCTTGGCATAGTCGCCAATGCGTTCCAGCTCACCGGCAATTTCCAGAATCGCTGCCAGAATCCGCAGGTCACTTGCCATGGGCTGGCGCGTTGCGATAAGCACCAGTACTTGCTCCTCAATAGCATAACGTTTGCGGTTGATGACGCGATCCTGTGCAATGATTTGCCGTGATCCGTCGAAGTTGCGCTGCTTAAGATATTCCACCGATTCAATCAGCGCGTTTTCTACCATGCTTCCGAGTGCCAATACCTCATCTTGCAGTAGCTGCAATTCCCTATCGAATGTTCTTCGGGTTTCCATAATCCGCCTCAGTCTATGAAAAATCTGGGGTTGTCTAGTTTCCATTGTACCAGAAAATCCAACACTTGCTGTTTTAGCGCATCACGCACCTTCCGGAAAACCTCCAGTTTGGTGACTTCTTCTGCTGCAGCTGGATCGGGAAAGCCGATATGAACCACTTCCCCTTTGCCCAACCATGCCGGGCAGTGTTTCGCTGCGTGATCGCAGACAGTAATGACCATATCGAAGGGCTGGTCACGGAATCCCTCTGTGGATTTGGGGGTGTGAGTTGAGATATCAATTCCCAGTTCTGCCATCGCCGCGATGGCAAGTGGGTGTACCCGCTCTGCCGGCGCCACGCCGGCAGAGCGGGCTTCCCAGTTTTCACTGAGGAAATGATTGACCAGCCCCTCTGCCATCTGACTGCGGGCTGAATTGCCTGTGCACAGAAACAATACACGTTGCTTTCTCATAATATTACCCCTTTTGTGGACCTGCATCCAACGCGCGTTCTTGCATCTTTACCCAAACCGCCCCGTGATGTAATCTTCAGTGCGTTTATCTTTCGGATTGGTGAAGATATCGCGGGTATTGCCTTGCTCAACCATATAGCCGGTGCGATTTTCATCCACCATGAAGAAAGCCGTGCGATCCGAGACACGGGCGGCTTGCTGCATGTTGTGGGTGACCACAATGATTGTATACTCCTGCGCCAGAGTCCGCATCAATTCCTCGATCCGTAAGGTGGCGATGGGATCAAGCGCCGAAGCCGGTTCATCCATCAAAATAACCTCCGGTTCGATGGCGATAGCGCGCGCAATGCACAGGCGTTGTTGTTGCCCTCCAGAGAGCGCCAGGGCGCTCTGCTGCAGTTTATCCTTCACCTCATCCCACAGAGCAGCATGTCGCAGAGTTCGCTCCACAAGTTCATCCAGGTTGCCGCGGTAGCCATTGATGCGAGCGCCCCAGGCGACATTTTCATAGATGCTCTTTGGAAAGGGATTCGGCTTCTGGAACACCATTCCCACGCGCCGGCGCACTTCTACCGCATCTACTTGGGGCGCATAGATATTCTGACCCCCTAGCAGCACCGCACCTTCCACTCGGGCAGTGGGAATAAGATCGTTCATGCGATTGAACGCTCGCAAGACTGTGCTTTTGCCGCACCCCGAAGGTCCGATAAAGGCAGTGATTCTGCGCAGCTCAACGTGCAGGCTGATATCCCGCACAGCGCAAAAATCGCCATAGAATACGGTCAAATCACGTGTCTCGATGGCGCAATCACCGGTTGCCACAGCTGTATCGGTGAGGCATTGTTGAACCTGGTTGTGGCCGAAAATCGGGCTGCTGAAACTTATCATAGCAGAGAAATCCTCCTTCTGGAGCTACAGTTTCCGGCTGTAGCGATTTCGCAACAAGACGGCTGCGGCATTAAGGCTTAGTAACAAGACCAACAACACAAGAATGGCGGCAGCAGCGAGGTTACGATACTGATCCTGCGGTCGCGTTGTCCATTGATAGATTTGAATGGGTAAGGTGGTGAACTTCGAAAACGGACCACTTGGATCCAGTGCCACAAATGCTGATGCGCCTACGACTACGAGGGGTGCGGTCTCTCCGATAGCGCGCGAGATGGCGAGAATTGTCCCGGTAAGAATTCCCGGCATGGCATTGGGCAACACGTGATGCCAAATGGTCTGCCACCGGGTAGCCCCCAACCCATAGCTGGCCTCGCGTAACGAACCGGGCACGGCTTTGATTGCCTCTTGCGCGTTGATGATGAGCAGAGGCAAGACCAGCAACGCGAGCGTTAGACCGGCAGAGAGCACCGTGCGCCCATTAGCCGTGGTCGTGTCTACCGCCCCCAGCAACGCCCCACTGGTGAAAGGTTCCAATCCGCGCACGAAGATGGTCAACCCTAACATGCCGTAGAGTATTGAAGGTACTCCCGCCAGGTTATTGATGTTGGTTTGAATAACGCGATTCACCAAAGTATCGCTGGCATACTCTTCCAGATAGATTGCTGCGCCCACACCGGTGGGGAACGCGACGATAATGGTGATAGCAATGGTCCACAACGACCCCAGAATAGCGGTTCGCACGCCTGCAAATTCTGGTTTGCTTGATTGTGACATTTGCATGAATGCCGGATTGATCCAGGCGTGAAACTCGAGTGTGGCTTGGGGATATTTCGCCAGTGCTTCAGCCTTAATTGCGTCGCGATTCAGCAGCGAATCAGTCAACGACCAGGTTTTCACAATCTCCGGTTCGACAACGCGCTCCAGCACCAGTGCATAAACATTGCCTCGATCGCGCTCCTCGAAAGCCTGGTCGTTTTCCAGACGCCGCAACAATCCCGCCGAAATGTGCTCTGTGAGGATTTGTATCAGCTGTTCTTTGTCGAGCGCTTCCAGTAGAGTCCCATCGCGTTCAAGCGTGGCTGGATCAATGCGGCTCTCAATCGCAACCAATCCGAAAGATTCATCCATGATATTGGTGAGCAATGCGCCCAGTGCCACAATCGCAATGATAATCGCGCCCAGAAAAAGGGTACTCCATACGCCACCGGTGCGATGACGGCGCGGCGTCTGTGGATTGAAACGGGCAGGGATCATTCATACACCTCCCGAAAACGCCGTACTACGCGATTGCTGATGAGATTTAGCGTCAGAGTCATTAAGAAAAGCATCGATCCAATGGCGAAGATGCTGTTATAGTCGATTGAATCGTAACTCAGGTCACCGCCGCTGATACGCACAATGTGTCCCGTCATCGTTTCGGCAGCGCGAAAAGGGTTGAAAGTGAAATTCGGTCCTGCGCCCGCTGCAACGGCGACAATCATGGTCTCTCCTACAGCACGTGAGGCAGCAATGATAAAAGCTGCGGTGATGCCCGATAATGCTGCGGGCACGACTACCTTCACGGCTGTCTCCAATTTGGTGGCGCCTAATGCGTAGGCTGCTTCCCGCAGACTGCGCGGCACTGCGCTTAGCGCATCCTCGCTCATGGAGGTGACCAGCGGCAAAATCAGAATGCCCATCACCAGACCGGCAGAAGCTGTGTTGTAGATTTCAACCGTGTTGGCGCCAAAGAGCGTGCGCAAGAGTGGCGTCATAAAACTCAACGCAAAATAGCCATAAACTACTGTCGGAATCCCGGCAAGCACTTCCAGGATAGGCTTAAGCACGCCGCGCGTGCGTAGCGTGGCATATTCGCTCAGGTAAATCGCGGCGCTGAGACCCATAGGCAACGCGACCGCCAATGCAATCGCGCTGGTCATCAAAGTGGCGTTGAAGAGTGGCAGAATCCCAAACTCCAGGATTGCCGGTTGCCATTTGGTGCCGGTGAAAAACTCGAGTAGACTCACATCTGGACTTCTGAAGAAGAGCAGTGATTCATGCCCCAGCACATAGATGATGCCCGCTGTCGTCAGAATTGAGATTGCCCCGCAGATGAAGAGAAAGCTCTGAAACAGGGTTTCCCCCGGGCGTGAGCGCTTTCGCAATACTACCCTGGCTTCCGGCGTTGCGTTATCAGAAGCAACCGTGGATTCCGTGTTTGCCAATGCCAATTGAATACCTCCTGACTCAGCAGTATTGTGCAGCAGCTGTCTCGCTGCTGCACAAGTCATATGTCTCTGTCACCGTACCGCTTACCCAAGACTGCTACGTTGATTACTTCACAGCATCGAGCCAGGCTTGCATGGCGCCATCGAGGCCCACTTTGCTGGCAGGGAAGTAACCGACCAGAACGATTTCTTCATTGACGAAAGTGAGATAGAAGTTGATGAAGGCAGCAACCTGCGGCTTTCCCTGCATGATTTTGGCATCAGAGTAGATGAAGAGCGGACGAGCCAGGGGATAGGAGTTGTCATCTACACTCGCCGCATTTGGCGCAACGCCATCCAGAGATACGATGTTGAGGTGGTCGGTGTTCTCTTCGTAATAGGCGTAGCCGAAGAATCCAATCGCATAGGGACTGCCAGCGATGCCGCGGACCAGAATGTTGTCATCCTCGCTCAGTTGTAGATTTTTGCTACCCAGGAGCGGGGTCTTGTCCTTTTCGAAAACTTCCTCCACGAAGTAATCGAAAGTGCCACTATCCGTGCCAGGGATGAAGCGCAGAATGGCTTCATTGGGCCACGCCGGATTCACATCCGACCACTTCTCGGCGGTGAAGATAGCGGCGAGCTCTTCCATGGGTAATTCGGTGACAAAGGTATTCTCTTTGCTCACCACCACGGCGAGCGCATCCGTGCCGACGCGGAACTCAATCGGCTCTCGGCCAATGGCACGGCAAGACTCGATCTCCGAATCCTTGATGGCGCGACTGGCGTTGGCGATGTCGCTCTCGCCGGCGACGCAGAAGCGCTCGAAACCGGCGCCGCTGCCGATGCTGTCAATCGTGATATTGCCGCTATAACCCTCATCGCGGAAGCGCTCCGCTATCCGCTCGGAGAGCGGGAATACCGTGGAACTGCCGGCGCTGATGATGTCACCCTTTACTTCCAGCGGATTCACCTCGGGTAACATCCCTGCCTGAGCTTCGATGACCACAGGTGCCTGTGGTGTGGATGCCGGGGTAGATTGCGGGGGTGGGGTGGTTTGAGCGCTACAAGCCGCCAACACCACTGTCAACACCAATGTGATAAACCAGAAACGACGCATTTTCTCTCTCCTCAGCGATTCAGAATAGGATATGTACGTTCTTTCGTACGAATACAATCCTATCACGAGAGGTTTAACGCCGTTTCAAAATCAGGTTAAGGTTATGTAAACAAATCGGGCTGATTGCTTGACTAGCCCATAACAAGACGGGGATGTCGGCGACTTCGCGCCAACATCCCCGTCTTTCGATACTCTCTTGCCGTTGCCCTACAGCTTAGCAACGGGTAGCGAGAAATAGAAGGTGCTGCCGCGGCCCTCAACGCTTTCTACCCAAATCTGCCCGCGGTGCGCCTGAACGATATGTTTGGCGATGGCCAGCCCTAATCCGGTGCCGCTGCTTGAGCGGGCGTGATCGGCTTTGTAGAAACGCTCGAAGATTCGCGCTTGCTCCTCTGGTGCGATTCCTACACCTGTATCGCGTACCGCGATGACGACTCTGTCCTCATTCTCGCGACGCGCAAGGAGAGTAACACGACCCCCTGCAGGGGTAAACTTGATAGCATTGTGCAGTAGATTGGTTATTACCCGTTGAATCCGCTCTGCATCGGCAAGCACAGGCGGGAGGGATTCAGGGTATTCCACTTCCAAAGTCAACCCGGCGCGTTCGGCTTGGGGCATCATCCGCTCTGCCGGCGTACGCATGAGCGTTTCTGGGGATGTGGATTGCATGAAGAACGGAGCGCGGTTCGATTCGATGCGGGAGAGCTCCAGCAGTTCCTCTACTATTTGCGTCATAGCTGTCAGTTCACGTTCCATATGGCTGAGAAAACGCTGCGCCATTGCTGGGTCTTCGAGCGCGCCATCTTGCAGAGATTCCACCAATGCCGAAAGTGACGCCAGCGGTGTACGCAGCTCATGGGAAACGTTGCTGACAAAATCGCGCCGGATGGTCTCCAGATGGCGAATGCGGGTGAGATCCTGCACAATAACCAGATATCCCGGCGCAGATGGCGTCTTCTGAGGGGTGATAATGACCTGGAGAAAAGTGCCTTTGCCGTGATCGGTTTCGACGGCGTCTTGCTGTTCCTCCTGTGTGCGCTGACACCGCAACCACAATTCAATCAAGCGATGATGGCGTACCAGTGGTGAGAAAGTGCTGCCCAGCGCCGCTTCTGGCGTGACATCGAGAATGCGTGCAGCAGCGGGATTGAGCATCTGAACAACGCCATCCCTATCTATAACCAACACGCCGTCCGCCATATGGTCGAGAATCGAGCTCGAGCGACTCTGCTCTGTGGTGAGTGCCCTGATCTTGTCTTGAAGATTCTCCGCCATGATATTAAAAGCATGCGTGAGCTGTCCCACTTCATCTTGTGTGGTTGGAAGTAACCGTGCATCCAGATTACCTGCCGCCACCTGTTGTGCCATCGCTGTGAGTTGGCGCACGGGTGAGGTGGTGCGGCTCGCAATCAGGAACGCCAATGCTACTGCGAGCGTCGCCGCAATGACCGCCGTCGAGAGAATTGCTCGGTTGAGGCGCGTCAGCTCTGCCTGAATCTCTGCGAGTGGCAGCGCTAACCGCGCAACTCGAACTGGCGCAACTTGCTCTCCCA
>JAKJAC010000003.1:0-255 GCA_022707705.1 Chloroflexota bacterium | reverse complement strand
CTTCGGTGCGCGCGGTCACGCTGTATCGAATGCTGCTGCCCGAGCCACGATCTAATGCTTGCTGAATCTCTGCCCGGTAGAGGTGACTCTCCATGGTCGCGCGATCATGGTCTGATTCGCCCAATACGGCACCATCGGCAGCGATAAATGTGACGCGCGTATTGAGCAGCTCGCTGGTGTGTCGCGCTGCCGCATCGAGGTCGCTTTCACCGGGAGATAGATTGGAGGTGAGTTGCAGCCGCAACAAATCCTCCA
>JAKJAC010000039.1:6057-26081 GCA_022707705.1 Chloroflexota bacterium | reverse complement strand
TAACGGGGATATCATCCCCATGAAAAGCCATATTTGGAATTGCTGAGAGCGGAGGTGGTGTAAGGAGTGTTTTGGGCTGCCCTATGAGACGTTGTACTCGGCGCTGCGGCAGCCCAAAACACTTTCTAGAATCGTGGTTTTGGCAGCTCTGTGTTGTGTCAAACGGGAGGACACTGAAGAGTAACGGAGTGGCCCTTGCTTGCAATTCTCTGGAATCCAGATATACTCCTTATTGAAAAAAACTATCAATAAGGGAGACGACTGGGTGTCAGGATGGAAAGAGTTGTTGACGCAGGCAGGCTATCGCGTAACTGAACCGCGCTGTGCTGTGATGCAATTGCTTCTGGATAGCGGCATGCCGCTTTCACCACAGGCGCTTTTCGAGTCGAGTCGCACGCAGCGCCAAAACCTGGGGTTAGTGACCATCTATCGTACCCTCGAGCTCTTTGAAGTCTTGGGCCTGGTCTGCCGCGTGCACCTAAAAGATGGTTGCCACGGTTATCTGCCGGTTTCGCCCGGTCACCATCACTTCGTGATCTGCGAGCACTGTGGCGGGGCGGTGGAATTTCCCGGCGGGGATGACCTGCGTATGCTGATTGCGGATATCGAGGCGCAGACAGGCTACCGGGTGGCGGAGCATCTTCTGCAACTCATCGGGCTTTGTCCAGTCTGCCAGGCACAACGAGAGTTAGCGTAGGGTGGTTTTCTGTGGGGTAAAAGCCCGATTATTAAATTCGTTGATGGAAATGTTGACTAAAAAGAGGATGATAATGGTGCAATGTTGGATTCGCCGTCTTTTTGGGCTTGTTCTTGTGCTACCTTTAGCCTTGGGGTTGGTGGGCTGTGGGTCTTTGCTTGAGGCGACGCCGTCTGAGGAAGCGACGCCGGATGTGCTTCCCGCGTTGACGGCGACGCACCTCTCCGGGCAGGAGCGGTTGCGGGTGGTGGCGACGACAAGCCTGGTAGCGGATGTGGTGCAGCAGGTGGGCGGTGACACCATTGACTTGCAGGTTCTGGTGCCCCTGGGCGCTGACCCACACAGCTTCACGCCCGCACCGCAAGATGTCGCGGCGGTGGCGAATGCGGATGTCGTTTTCATCAATGGCGCAGGTTTGGAGACTTTCCTGGAGAAGTTGCTCGAAAGCGCCGGCGCCGAGGTGCCTGTTGTGCCGGTTTCCGCCGGGATTACGCTGCTGGAAGGCGCGGCGCATGCTGAGATAGATGCTGAGCATGAGGACCCGGAGTCTCATCACGATGGGGGGGACCCTCATACGTGGTTTTCACCGCGCAATGTGAAGCTGTGGACGCAGAACATCGCTGAGTCATTGAGCGCTCTCGATCCCGCGCATTCCACGGGTTATGCCGCCAATGCGAGGACCTACACCAAAGAACTTGAGGCGCTTGATCTTTGGATTACGGACCAGGTGGCGCAGATTCCACCCGCAAACCGCAAACTGGTGACCGACCATACTGTGCTTACGTATTTTGCAGAGGCGTATGGTTTTGAGCAGCTGGGTGCCATCATTCCTGGTTATAGCACCCTGGCGGCGCCATCGGCGCAAGACCTGGCGCGTCTGGAGGATGCTATTCGGCAGTACGACGTGCCCGCGGTCTTCGTCGGCATCACTCTGAATCCCAGCATCGCCGCACAGGTGGCGCAGGATACCGGGGTGCAGCTCATCCCGGTGTATCATGGCTCTCTGAGCGAGGTCGGTGGTCCCGCCGACACGTATCTGACGTTTATGCGGTATAATGTTAAGGCTATTGTGGGTGGACTTCGTCAATGAAATTTCAGAACCCGGCTTGGAAGACCATTTTCATACATCCAGAGGCACATGATGCAGGCGCCCCAATCCTGGAGGTCGCCGGCCTGAACGTGCGCTATAACGGCTATATGGCTCTGGAGGAGGTTTCCTTCCGCCTGAACAGGGGTGAGCGACTGGCGGTAGTGGGACCGAATGGCGCTGGCAAGAGCACCCTCTTCAAGGTGATTGCCGGGGTAATGGCGCCAACCACGGGGCAGGTGAAGGTTGCCGGTGGCAGCCCTGGCAGGCATATCTGTATTGCCTATGTACCGCAGCGTACGCAGGTGGACTGGACTTTCCCGGTGACGGTGGCAGCAGCAGTGATGATGGGGCGCTTCGGAAAAATCGGGCTATTGCGGCGTCCGGGGCGTCAGGATCGGGAGTATGTCCGGGAATGCTTGAATGTGGTTGGCATGACGAACCTGGCGGGACGCCAGATTGGGGAACTCTCCGGTGGGCAACAGCAGCGCATGTTCATCGCCCGCGCGCTGGCGCAGGAGGCAGAGCTGATGTTGATGGACGAGCCTCTCACCGGGCTGGACGTGCCGGCGCAGGAAGATATCTTCCGCGTTTTGGAGACACTCCGTGCTCGCGGGGTGACGGTGATGGTGGCAACGCACGACTTGCATCAGGCTGCGGAGCGCTTTGACCGCGTGATGTTGTTGCGGTATCGCTTGCTGGGGCTGGGTCTCCCGGGCGAAGTCTTTACCACCGCGAACCTGCAGCAGGCTTATGGTGGGCATCTGCATTTGATTCAGGCAGAGAATGGCGTGCTCGCGGTGAGCGATACCTGCTGCACAGGAGAACCGGCATGACAGCGTTGTGGACCTGGTTGATTGAGCCATTGCAGTATGCTTTTATGCTGCGAGGACTGCTTGCGGTGATCATGGTGGGAGTTGTCTGCGCAGTAGTGGGTAGTTTTGTGGTGCTGCGGGGGATGGCATTTCTGGGCGACGCCCTGGCGCACGCGATTTTGCCCGGTGTCGCTATTGGCTATCTCGTGAGCGGGGGTGCGCGCGGGGCGCTATTCTGGTGGGGCCTGGGCGCCGCAGTGCTCACCGCTCTTGGCATCGGCGCCATCGGCAAAGGTTCACAGGTCAAGGAAGACACCGCCATCGGCATTATCTTCGCGGGAATGTTTGCTTTGGGCATCGCGCTGATTTCATCAGTGCGCAGTTATGCGGTGGACCTGTCTCATTTCCTCTTCGGCGATGTGTTGGGCGTGGCAGCGCGCGACCTGTGGTTGACCGGCGTCTTCGGCGTGATTGTGTTGTTCATCATTCTAGCGCTGTACAAAGAGTTTACCGTTCTTTCCTTTGACCCTGTGCTCGTGGTGACTTTGCGGATGCCGGCTACGCTGTTGCACTATCTGTTGCTGGTGTTAATTGCGCTGGCGATTGTGGTTTCCCTGCAAACTGTGGGCGTGGCGCTGATGGTGGCAATGCTGGTAACGCCCGCAGCGACGGCATTCTTGCTGACCCGGCGACTTTCGCGGATGATTGCGCTCGCGGCGCTTATTGGATCTTCCTCGGGGATTATTGGCTTGTACCTCTCCTATTACATCAGCATTGCCTCTGGCGCGGCGATTGTGCTGGTCTGTACGGGATTTTTCTTGCTGGCATTGCTGTTTGCACCGCAGCGGGGGTTGCTTTGGCGCAAGAGCGCATAGCCCATTCTACGATAGCAAGCTGTTTCTGAGGTACGAGATGCCCATCTACGAGTATTACTGCCCGGCGTGCGATGCGCGTTTCCAATATCTAGCGCGTTCCTTTGATGCAGCTCCACCACTGTGTCCGGGTTGCGGAAGTGTGGTGGTGGAGAAGCTTATCTCACGTGCACATCTGGGGCGCAGCGAAACGGCGAGCCGTGAAGCCTTCGATGCGCGGGCGCGAGAAGCCCGCGATAACGATCTGGATTCACAGGCGGCGGCGCGCTTGCTCCAGAGCGGCGGCGCGTTGTTGGATGAGGTCGCTCCGGCAGGTGTGGACCGGGAGATGTTCCGTGAGATTGTGGCGCGCCGCGCGGAAGGCGCTGCGGAGGGCGATTTCCAGGACCTGGTGGATGCGATACCCTTGCCGCCTCCACCTGAGGATCTGGTTCGCGACCATGACTCTGAACATGACCATGATCATGACCACGCGCCTGGCGGCGTGCACAAGCATGCTCACAGTCACCGGCGGGCGCGGGACCTGGGATGGGGATGACGCTGGCGTACCGTTACCTTTCTGCGCCGGATGATGCCTCTCACCGGCAGGTTTTTGAATTTGATTGGTAGAAACTGGACTTATAAGGACGACCAAAATGAACAACGAATTGTATCAAGCCCTTATTTCGCGGCACTCGACCCGGCGTTTCGATACCCATCCTTTGGCTGAAGGGACCTTGAAGCGAATTCAGGACCTGGCGGCTACTGTAGAGCCACTGATCCCGGAGAATCGCTACACCGTGATGATCCGTGACGTGACTACGGTGGAGGACCTGGTGCAGGCATTAGGCGCTTACGGGCGTTTGCTCAGCCCACCACATTTCATGGTGCCCTATGTTGTGGGCGAAGCGCACTCACTTGAGGACCTTGGTTATCGCACCCAACAGCTGGTGATGCAGATGATGTTGTTGGACCTGGGCGCCTGCTACATCGGTAGCCTCGGGCGCGAAACCACGCTGCGCGCCCGATTTATCCTGCGCCGTGAAGCACGTTTGGGGGCAGTGGTCATTTTTGGTCGCCCGGCAGTGGACTTGGGAAATCGCACCGTTGATGGTGTGATGCGTCGCATGGTAGGGTCAACTCACCGGTTGCCCATCGCGGAACTTTTCTATACCAAATCCTTTGATCAGCCCAGCGCTCCCCCAGAAGCCGTACTGCCCCTCATTGAGGCGGCACGGAGAGCGCCTTCGGCGCTCAATGCGCAGCCCTGGCGCTTTTTCTGGCGCAAGGGAGAGCTGTTCCTTTTTACGCTGCGGGAGAATCCGCGTTACGGTAAGGGCGTGTTGCAGGATTACCGGTTCTTCGATGCCGGGTTGTGTATGGCATCGGTGCGGTTGGCGCTCAAGTCGCAGGGGCGGCAAGGAAGCTGGCAATTACTGACCGGGGAGGAGCGCGACTTGCCCAAATACCCACCAACGTTGGCGCCCGTGGCGAAAATCCTGTTGGCGTAGATGTCTATGCAAGAGCGCACGGATATGCTCATCCGTGCGCTCTTCTGTTGACCGATTTATTGGGTCTTTAGCCCCTGCGTTTGTCCCTGCGTTCGCCTTTTTCCTTTTTGTGGGCGCGGAAAATCACTCGAATCGGGGTCCCCGGAAAAGCATAGACCTCCCGAATGCGGTTTTCCAGGAAACGTTGATAGGAGAAGTGGACCAAAGCCGGGTCATTGACCGAGAGTGCAAATGTAGGGGGGGCGACGCCAACCTGACTGGCATAATACAGCTTCAGTTTGCGCCCCTGGATGCTGGGTGGTGCGTGTTCAGCCAGGGCGCGTTGTAGCGTGTCGTTCAGAACACCAGCAGGAAGGCGCTCATAACGGGCTCCCGCAACCTCTAGCGCGGTGGGAATGACGCGGTCAACCCGCAGTCCGGTCAGCGCCGAAATGAAGAGCACCGGAATATAGGGCATGAATTTCAGCCCCTCGCGGACCTTTGCCTCAAAATCGGCGGCGTCGCGCCGCACGTCGGAGGTTACCGCATCCCACTTGTTGACCACTACAACGACGCTGACACCTTGTTCCGCAATAATGCCCGCAATATGGGTATCTTGTGCAGTGATGCCTTCGACTGCATCAATGAGCAGTAGTGCGATATCGGCGCGTTCTGTGGCTTTGACCGCTCGCAGGACACTGTACTTTTCGACGCCAACCTCGATTTTCCCCCTGCGGCGAATTCCTGCCGTATCAATCAGAGTAATGCGTTGCCCTTCCCACAACATTTCCGTGTCGAGGGTATCGCGGGTTGTGCCAGCAACCGGGCTGACAATGGCACGTTCCTCACCCAAGAGGCGGTTGAGCAACGAGGACTTGCCCACGTTGGGACGCCCCAGAATGGCAATCCGCACTGTATCCTCTGGTACTTCTGGTTCGGGGGTTTCAGGCGGCAAGAGGTCAACGATAGTGTCCAGTAAATCGGCGACCCCGCGCCCGTGCAGCGCCGAGATGGTGTAAACTTCATCAAAGCCCAACTCATAGAACTCATACGCTTGCTGCTCCCGGCGCTCGCTATCGGCTTTGTTGGCGACGAGCAACACGGGTTTAGTGGTGCGGCGCAACAAATCTGCCACTTCCTGGTCGGCACCGGTGAGACCTGTGCTGGCATCGGTGAGGAAAAGCACGATATCGGCTTCGGCAATCGCCTGCTCTGCCTGCGCGCGAATCAGCGGGATGAAGGCAGCGGAATCTTCTAGCAGTGGATTTTCCGGTCCGGGACGGCGTCCTGCATCCACGGTGCTGGGCAGCACCTCGATGCCCCCCGTATCTACAAGTACAAAACTGCGATCGTTCCACTCTGTTTCGGTGATGATGCGGTCACGGGTGGTCCCCGGAATATCGCTGACCACCGCCCGGCGTTCACCGATCAGGCGATTGAAAAATGTGGACTTGCCCACATTAGGACGCCCAACAATGGCAACATATGGTTTTGGCATAACTCTCCCTACCTACCGCGGTCCATACCGGACTGCGTCAGACACATCAACAGACCTCAATTTCAAAATTTCATTATACCACGGCAGGGAAAGGTTTCCGAGCTTAGCCGTTTTTGGGCAAGAGCAGCGTGAAGCAGCTGCCTTCACCCACAGCGCTTTCGACCCAGATGCGTCCGCGGTGTCGCTCGATGATGGATTTGACGATTGCCAATCCCAAACCGGTGCCGCGAATGCTTTCGGTCTCTGGCAAGATGACTCGGTAGAAGCGCTCGAAGATGTGGGCTTGATCGGCAAGAGGAATGCCGAAGCCGTTATCTTTAACGCGCACGATGACGTGCTCGCCGGTATCCTCCGTATCTAGCTTGACCTCCCCATTGGGGCGGTTGTATTTGATCGCGTTATCTACGACTTTCCCCAGAGCTTGCTGTAACCGGTAAGGATTGCCTCGCACCTGTAAAGGGGTTTCCGGTGGCACGACTTCCAGATTGATGTTTAGTTCCCGGGCTTGATTCTGGTGTCGGGTTTGGACTTCCTTTAGGATCTGCTGTAGCTGCAAATCCTGCATCGGCATTTCATATTCGGCTTCGATGCGTCCCAGATCGAGCAGGTCGGTAATCAAGTCGGTGATGTCGGCGAGGCTATCCAGGGCTTTACGGACGAAAGCCCGCTGCATTTCGTTGAGGGATCCCGCCCGATCCAGAAGCATAACGTAGCCCTGGATAGTGGTGAGCGGCGTCCGCAGGTCGTGGGAGACAGTCTGGACAAATTCCGTCTTGATTCGGTCGAGCTCCTTCAACTTGGTGATATCCTGCATCACGACCACGCGCCCTAACTGCGGTGCGGAGGTGATTTGTGCGTTCATTACCCTCCCCCCTGGAAGGACAATCTCGCCTTGAGGGGAATCAGGCTCCTCTATTGCCTGATGGAATAGCTCCAGCAGCTGTGCATGTTGCAAAACTTCAAGGAAAGGCTTACCTGCTGAGTCATCGGGAATACCAAAAGCATTAGCAGCTGAGCGGCTCCAGAGGAGCAGGCAGTTATGTTCATCGGTGATCAGCACCGCTTCGGTCGCTTGCTCAACGATGCTGTGCAAGCGATACTGCTCGCGCTGGATTTCTCCAAACAAGCGGGTGTTCTCAACCGCGATAGCAGTATAATCAGCGATGGCGGAGAGCGCAAAGAGCTGCGCCTCGGTGAATTCAGCAGCGCGCTCCCGGTTGACGACGCCTAGAACCCCCATTGTACTGCCGCCAGGACGGAGGATGGGCAGATAGAGCAGCGCTTGCACCAGATTGCCCGTCGCCAGTTTTGTTTCGCGCTTCAACATCACCGGTCTGCCGGATTGAATGACTCTTTGCGCTACTGGATCCTTGGCAGGAGTGCGTTGCGGAGCAGCATCCGGTTCATTGAAGCGATGTGAGGCGCGCAGGTAGAGCCGTCCCTCTTCTTGAAGGATGATGAAGCCTTCTTCGGCGCGGGTGAGATTGACAGCGGTGCTAACGATGCGTGGCAGAGCCTCATCAAGGCTCATGGCTGCGGCAACGGATTTCCCGATGGTATAGATGACGTTGATTTCCTGCAATCGTTGATCGAGGCGTTGCTGTGCAGTGGCAAGTTGCTGTTCAAGCTCTACTTTTTGCAGGTGGAGCGGGGCATTTCTGATAGCAGCATCCAATGCGCTGCGGTTGGTATCTGTGGTGTAGGGGGGGATCAAGACACCCAGGACGTGCAATTGCGCCAGCAGTGGGTTGAGTGCAGTGTGTGGTAGCGATTCCGGTAAAATCAGTACGACCGGCATGGCTTGTAGTGGTGCTAGCTCCAGCAGGTTCAATGGCTTGCCGCTCAATAGTGCTACATCCACAAGCGCCAGCGAGGCGGAGTGTGCCGGTGAGATAGGGGTACCTAGGGCTGTGAGCGCTGAAAGAACCTGCACCTCAGCATCTGATGGCAGCAATGCCCGCAGAGATTGTCCTAGCTCTAGATCGTGGCTGATGATCAATATCTGCTGCCCGTACACGCTCATTCCCCCTGTATTTGTGATCTGCCCTAGATTTTATCCGAAATTCGTCTTCGCCCGTGATTTGCGCCAAAAGGCGCGGTTTCCGAAAGTGGTTTTGACCGCAAGGCTCGATAGAACATCGCATTGCCGCCACAGTTTTCGGATGGTCTCTCCGGTCAAAAAGACGTGGCATAGTTATAGCCCATTTCCAACTATTTGCAACTGCGAAAGCCAGGGTAACTATCTATATTTCCATCGCGCGGCGCAAACTGCAGACCGAAGTCCGTTTCAGACAGTGTTTTTGGGCGCCGCGCTGCGCGGCGCCCAAAAACACACTCAAAAATCCCGGCTTTAGCTAACTGGTTTCGATTAACGGGAGAGCGCTGAGTAGTTGCGACCTAAAGCCCGCAACTTATCACCCCGTGAGACGTAATATAGGTTGAATGCCATAGCACTTGGTTATGAGCAAAATCAGTATAACGACCATTGCATAGGAGGGTCCGGTGAAACTGCTAATCCGTTGGGCTATCAGTGCCTTTTCGATTTTCGTCGCGGTGTGGTTGGTGCCAGGAATTACCGTAGAGCAGGATGGTTGGGTGCTCTATGCGGTGATGGCGGTGATCCTGGGATTGGTCAACGCCATCGTTCGTCCGCTCCTCAAACTGCTTACGTGCCCGTTGATTCTTCTTACGCTGGGGTTATTCGTGTTGGTGATCAACGGAATTACACTTTGGGTGGCGGCTGCGATTGCTAATGGCGTCTTTGGCGTTGGTTTCTTTGTGGACGGTTTCTGGTCCGCATTCCTGGGCGCGTTGATCATCAGCATCGTCAGTGTCTTTCTAAGTATCTTTGTCAAAGATAAAGAGGACTGAGTGTAACTGTTTGGCGGTCTTGCGTTCGACACGCTGAAGCTCGTTGTGACGAGGCGGCTAAAGCCGCGATTTTGATAAACGTTTACGGCGCCGCGCCTAGTGCGGCGCCGTAAACGTTTGCGCCAATGGATCTTGTTGGTTGCGTTGCGCTTCGATCAGGTTATACTGCGTGTAGCGTGTCCTAAAACTCAGGAGGTGTATAGTGACGAATCCCGCCATTCCGATCCCGGAAATGCTCGACTTTCTGACACGATTGCTCAAGACTCCCAGCCCTACAGGCGATACTGAGGCGGCGCTCGCCTATGTACAGGCGAACTTTGCTGAACTGCCCGTCATTTTCCACCACCCACGCAAAGGGGGGCTCGTTTTTACCTGGGAAGGGAATGGTGCGCGCCCACGTGCTTTGACGGCGCACGTGGACACCCTTGGCGCTATGGTGCAGCGTATCAAGAGCGATGGACGCCTGGTACTTACCCCCATTGGCAGCTTTGATTGGCATTCCGTGGAAACTGAGGGTTGTACGGTGCTGACTGGCAAGGGGTTGGCGTATCGCGGTAGCATTCTGCCCGTTAAGGCTTCGGTTCATATTTACGGTCCTGAAGCGCGGCAGCTAGAGCGCGTAGCGGAGAATTACGAGGTACGTCTGGATGCCACTGTTTTTGACGAAGAGGATGCGCTGGATTTAGGCATCCGCCCTGGTGATTTCGTGGCATTCGATCCGCGCGTGGAAGTCAATTCAGGTTTCGTGCGTTCGCGGCATTTGGATGACAAGGCTGGCGTGGCATGTATTTATGGGGCGCTGCTGGCGCTACATCGCGCGGGTCTGGCGCCGCGTTTCCGGTTGGAGGTGCTGGTCTCCGGTTACGAGGAAGTGGGGCACGGCGCGGCGACTGGTATTCCGGAGGATACGGTGGAACTTGTGGCTGTGGATATGGCTGCTGCCGGCGACCTCCAAAACTCGGATGAGTTCAGCGTTGGAATTTGTGCCAAGGATTCTGGCGGACCTTATCATTTGGGCTTGCGCCGGCAGCTGGAGGCGCTGGCAGAGGCAAACGCCATCCCCTATCGCACCGATATCTACCCCTTCTACGGCTCAGATGGCGAGGTGGCGTGGCGCGCGGGCGCTGACCTCAAGGTGGCGCTTATTGGACCGGGTGTGGACGCTTCGCACTCTTACGAGCGCACCCATACCGATTCACTAGAGGCAACGGCGCGCTTAATTGTGGCGTATCTGCTTTCGGAGTGAGGCTTTTGGAACAGCACGAGGATTCTGTTGCCTTCGCGTGGGAGACTCCCTACCTCACCGCTGCTTTGCCGGGTGTTGGCGGGCTCTTGCGGGCTGAGCTTGAAGACTTCGTTGTCGAAGAGGTGCCTGCGTATACCCCATGTGGCGAAGGCGAGCATACTTTCTTCGGGGTTGAGAAGCGCGACCTCTCGACACCCAGGTTGGTGGAGGCGATTGCCTCGGCGTTGGGGATTTCTCCACGGGATATAAGCTACGCCGGTCTCAAGGATGCACGGGCGGTGACCCGGCAGATATTCTCCGTTCAGTGGCTCAGCCCAGAAACGCTATTGGGCTTGCAATTGGAAAACGCGCAGGTGCTCTGGGCAACCCGGCACACGAATAAGCTGCGCGTGGGGCACTTGCGCGGCAATCGCTTCACGATTCGCATTCGTGAACTGCATCCCGAAGCTTTGGCGCGCGCGACGGCGATTCTGAACACGTTGGCTCAACGTGGTGTCCCCAACGGCTATGGTGTGCAGCGCTTCGGTAATGATGGGCGCAATGCGGAGATTGGGCTGCTGCTATTGCGGAACGACCGCGCTGGTTTGCGAGCGCGCGGCATTCATCATCTGTCGTTCTGGCAGCATCGCTTCTATCTCAGTGCATTGCAGTCTGAGCTTTTCAACCGGTACCTGGCGGAGCGTCTGCAACGCGGACTTCTCGATACTGTGCTGGTGGGCGATGTGGCAAAGAAACACGCTACCGGCGGCATGTTTACCGTAGAATCTGCTGAGGTTGATTCCCTGCGTGCTCAGGCGGGAGAAATCAGCGCCACGGGACCGATCTACGGCTTCAAAATATGGAGCCCCCAGGGTGAGATGGCGACGTTGGAAGCGGAGATTCTCGCTGCAGCGGGGCTGAAGCTGGCAGATTTTCAGCCCGCGAAGTTGAAAGGCTCGCGCCGTCCGGTGCGGTATATGCCTGAAGGACTTGCCTGGCGCAGTGAGGGCGATGCGTTGGTGGTGGAGTTCTTTGCGCCCAAAGGAGCATTTGCCACCATGCTGTTGCGCGAGCTGATGAAGTCGGACGTGGAGCTGGACGAAGCTGACGACGCTGAAGAGGACTGAGTTTTGCAGCGCGTCGTAGTCTGAATGAGATGGGAACTCTCGCCGGTGGATTGGTCTGCCGGCGAGAGTTTGTTGACCGGGAAATGCTAACATTTTCGCGATTCTGTGAATTCTAATGCGGTGCTAATCTTCTTGAGGTATAGTGACCATAGGTCAGGAGCTATGTCGCGAGCTTGGATGCCACGGCATGGGTTTTCAAGTGGGAGATTAAACATGGATAATAAGCAGAAAAAGAAAGTGGGTTTTTCCATCGGCTACTTTGGGCTGATGATGTTGTTGGCATGGGTATTCCAGATACTGGTTTACCAGCCGATGGTACTGCGCTTGCAGGAAGTACCCTACAGCGAGTTCCTCCGCAAGTTGGAGTCTGGCGAGATTGAGGAGGTCGTGCTCAGCGAATCACGGCTGTTATACACTTGTTGCGGTGATGATGAGGCTAACCCACGCCGGCACAATGTTGTTCGTGTTGACGACCCTGACTTGATTGAGCGGCTCACCGAGGCGGGGGTGAAGTTTTCCGCTGAGGCGTCTGCGGGAGGGCTGGTCTCGCAATTGGGTTGGATTATCACGCTTCTGCCATTGGCTTTGATCTGGTATTTCCTGTTCCGCCGCATGCAGCAAGGCGGCGCAAGCGTCATGTCCATCGGAAAAAGCAAGGCGCGAGAGATTGCCGGCGAACTTACTGGGGTCAAGTTTGAGGATGTCGGCGGCTTGGATGAGGTCGAGGTGGAGCTGCGGGAGATTATTGATTTCCTCAAAGACCCGCAGCGTTACACTCGGCTTGGCGCCAAGTTGCCCAAGGGGGTGCTGTTGGTGGGTCCTCCGGGCACGGGAAAGACATTGCTCGCCCGTGCGACGGCCGGCGAAGCCGGAGTGCCCTTCTTCTCCATCAGCGGCTCCGATTTTGTCGAAATGTTCGTGGGCGTGGGGGCGGCGCGTGTGCGTGACCTCTTTGAGCAGGCCAAAGCCAAAGCGCCCTGCATCGTTTTTATTGACGAAATTGATGCCATTGGGCAGTCGCGGGCTTCGGCGATGTCCCTGGGGACCAACGATGAACGCGAACAGACACTCAACCAGCTGCTGGCTGAGATGGATGGTTTTGAGGCGAACAACGGCGTGGTGATTATGGCAGCAACGAACCGTCCCGAGGTGCTGGATAAAGCCTTGCTGCGTCCAGGGCGTTTTGACCGGCAGGTGCAGGTGGTGTTACCCACCGATACCGGCAGACAGCAGATTTTGCAAATCCACACAGCGAAGGTTCCGTTGGCTGAGGATGTGAGCCTGGCACGTCTGGCGCAGATCACGGCGGGTTTCTCCGGTGCAGACCTGGCGAACATCGTGAATGAGGCGGCTTTGCTGGCAGTGCGCCAGGAGCGTCAGAGGGTCACGATGGAGGATTTCGATATGGCGATCGAGCGGGTTGTGGCAGGGTTGCAACGACCGATGACGCTAAAACCGGAGCTCAAACGTCGCGTGGCATATCACGAAGGCGGACATGCCCTGGTTGCACAGCTGCTGCCCTCAACAGACCCGGTGCATAAGGTCAGCGTCATTCCTACCTCCAAGGGCGCCTTGGGTTATACGATGCACATGCCTGAGGAGGACACTTACTTGCTGAGCAAACAAGAATTACAGGAACAGCTAGCAGTGATGTTGGGTGGACGTGCTGCAGAATGGGTTATTTTTCACGATCGTTCGACGGGCGCCGCCAATGACCTCGAACGTGTTTCCGCTATTGCGCGGCGTATGGTGACGGAATTTGGCATGACCGAGGCGTTGGGACCGGTGCGTTACGCTTCTGATGCCGGGATGAGCTATCTTGGTCCTTCGAATATGATGCGCCAGGACATCAGTCCGGAGACGGCGAGAACGATTGACGTCGAAACTCGCCGCATCGTCGAAGAATCCGAGGCCCTGGCAGTACGTTTGTTGGAGGAACGTAGCGACGCACTGCACCAAATCGCCACCGTGTTGCTGGAGAAGGAAGTCATCGGTGGAGATGAGATTCGCCGTATCGTCGAGCGGGGTGACGCGGCTTAGGGATACGCTTTAATGGGTAATGGATAACGAATCACGGACCGCAACATCAAGCGGTCCGTGATTCGTTACTGCTGTCATTTCTCTACGCGGAGATGATGCGCAGCTGCCACGCTCCTTGCTTAGAGGCGACATAGTTATTGCGCAGGCAAGCAAAGGCTGGATCAAGCGCCGAGAGCGCCAGAACCTCGCCGTTGCGCAAAACGGGTGGGTCTACAGCGCGCACTTTGGGTAGTACAGTGAGATCGCCTCCAGATGCGACTCGCACGAAGTTTACCTCAGGGCGCAAGAGCGTTAGCCAATATTGTACTTCCGGGATGGGCGCGGCGCGAAGCTGCACCATCAGTGCCTGATCTGTTCCCTTCAAATCGGCTTCGGTCAGCAGGTTCGCTGCCATTGCCGCGCGCAACGCTTCTGCCATACAGGCATACCACCCTACCTCTTGCACGGAGCACCAGATAGCATCATCTGCCGCGATGAAGGCTTCCCCCAACCATCTGGCGGCGTCGAAGGTTCCCACGATGATGCGCCCGTCTATCACTCTCAGGCTTTCCAGGAAGGCGTTCACCTCTACCTGTTCGAAGAGGTGAAGCGCGAGACCATCGCGGAGGAAATAATCCAAACGGTCGGCGCAGAGCGCGGGCAACGGCTGCTCTAGCAAGCTGAAGTTGTCGCTCTCAGTGATTTCGCGCCAATCCAACCCGTGGCGTTCCAGGCATGCGGGCAAATCGGAGCCGGCAATCAGCTCTTCCCGGTGGACCTCGTGATAGGTGTGCTGGGCGTTGGGAAAGACGAAATCTACTACGTGCGAGAAGGTGGTGTGCGGCACATCATGGAGTAAGCCGGCAGCCTGTTCCTCAAGCGATGCGCCCAGGAATTGCAGCAACGCCAGCACGCCGAGGGAGTGCTCCAGACGTGTGGTCTGCCGTTCTGGGCGGATGAAGGCGGTGATGCCTGCCTGGTAGATGTGCGCCAATCGCTGTACGGCGTGCGTTGAGCACAGGTCTTGCAAGAGGGGGTGGCTCAGGTCTATGGTCCCGTAGATCGGGTCAAAGACTTCGCGGTGATGGTTCTGGTTGTTCTGAATCTTGGACATATTTAGGACGCTCTCCGGTAAACAATCCTATCTGCACTTTGAGCTTGTGCGAATGGAAGCAAAAAGTTGAGGATGATGGTCGCGGCTATGCCGCGACCATCATCCTCAAAACAAGATTCTGTACATGCCCCGTATATTACTGGGATGGTTTAGCTTTCTGCCTCAGCCAGCTCTACGTACTCTGAGCGCAGAAGCGCTTCATTGCTGATGCCGAAGAGCTGCAGTAGTTCCCCAATCAACGCGGCTTTGTGTTCCGCATCCTGGCGTGACCAGGTGCGGCTCTTGATTTCGACAAAAGAGCCGCCTGAGGGCATTGTGACGCGGTCCAGATTGACGGAGAAATCCGTGCCCTTGTAACGGATGTGGAAGCGGCGCCGCTCTTTTTGGACCTCGATTTCCTTCTGGGGTTGGAAGTATTCCCGGTAGAAGCGACGGCTGCGGGTGGCTGCGGCATCGAAGCGTGAGCGCGAGAGCAGCACCGAGTTTTCAAATTCCCGTTCCTTGGCTTTAGTGGTCAGCGTCAGCCGGTAAATCACGTCAATGAAATTGCCCGTTTTGAGATCCACGATCTCATCTTCTCGGTAGCGTAATACGCTGCCCCAACGATCATTGAAGATCATGTAGGTATCATATTGCTTGCGGCAGGAGCCACGAGTGAAGGTGATTTCGTCACACGAGAGCAGCTTGGTCTCGATGGCTTCGAGATCTTCGGTGCGAACTTTGACCTGGACCTCGAATGTCTTGCCCTGGGCGACGCCGCCAATGGCGACCAGTTTGCTCAGTACACTCTCCTCACGCTTGCTCAGGAAATTGTCGATTTTTCCGGCTAGTGCGTTTGCTTCAGCGCGCACTGCGGCAAAGTCCACTGTAAGGAGCTGGCGGTTGCGCATCAACCAGCGTCCGTTGACCATAACGTGCCGCACATCTTCAGCGTGCGTAGCATAGACCAGCCTGGAATAGACGCTATCGGCTTCGCGTTTGAAGCTGGGTGTGTGGCGCATATCGTCCATCGAAACCACGATAAGGTCGGCGCGTTTGCCAGGTTCCAGCGAGCCGGTGATATCGTCAATGTGCATCGCTCGCGCGCCCATGATGGTTGCCATTTCCAGGGTCTTACGCGCAGGCAGAGTCACCGGATTCATCGTCGCTACCTTTGCCAGGAAGCTGGCTAGTCGCATCTCCTCGAACATGTCCAGGTCGTTGTTGCTCGCGGCGCCATCGGTGCCGATGCCCACATTTAGCCCCAAGTCCAACATGCGCGCAATGGGAGCAATGCCGCTGGCGAGTTTGAGATTGCTGGATGGATTGTGCGCGATGCCGACATTGTGATGCAACAGGGTGAGTATCTCACCCTCGTCCAGGTGAACGCAATGCGCCGCCGTCGCTTTGGTCTCAAAGACACCGATTTTCTTGAGCCAGGGTACTGGCGGCATATTGAATTCTTTGCGGTGTTCCTCTACCTCCCCAGCGGTCTCGGCGATGTGAATATGCAAGGGCACATCGAATTCGAGCACCAGGGAGATTGCCGCTTCTAGCAGTTCCGGTGTGACGGTGTAGGGTGCGTGAGGAGCTAGCGCCGGCACAATGAGCGGGTGTCCTTTCCAGCGCACGACATAGTCCCTGGCGCGATGCAGGGCTTCATCATAACTTCCCGCGTCTGGTGTCGGGAATTTGAGGATGCTTTGTGCACAAACGCCGCGTAATCCTGCTTGGGCAGCGGCATCGGCTACGGCTTCCTCGAAGTAATACATATCCATAAAGGTCGTCGTGCCAGAGCGAATCATCTCGGCAGCGGCGAGCTGGGTCCCCAACCAGGAGAAATGGGGATCCACAAAATCCCGCTCTACCGGCATCATGTACCCCATAAGCCACACATCCAGGCGCAAATCATCCGCCAGCCCGCGCAGCAATGTCATGGGGGTATGCCCGTGGCTGTTCACCAGACCCGGCATGATGATGACATTGCCCAACGCTTCGACTTCGGTGGCTGCGTACTGCGACAGAATATCCTCTGGGGCCCCGGTGGCGACAATGCTGTCACCGGTTAAGGCTATGGCGCCAGGTGTATGAATGCGGTATTGGGCATCCATCGTCACCACAATATCGGCAGTGAGAATGCGGTCTACCTGGGTTTGCAGTGTTTCCATGAAAAACGGTCTCCTTTAGCATGGGTGGGTCCCTGCAACAGCGCGGGAACCTGTGATGTTAGCTAAACTCCTGGAGATACTCCTGGAGATTGTGTCTCACTGCGTAAGCGGCAGCTTCGGCGCGATTGGTGAGATTGAGTTTGGAGAGAATGCTGCTGACGTAATTGCGCACGGTACCTTCGCCCAGGAAAAGTGTGCGGGCGATTTCTTTGTTCGTGCGTCCCTCAGCCACCAATCCGAGGACCCGTAACTCTTGCTCAGTGAGGTCGGTGAAGGCGGCAGCCTGTTCCTGTCGCGCCGCTTGCCGCACACGCTCCAGCACCCGCTGTGTGACGGCTGGGTCCAGCATGGCTTCACCCTGCCCGATGCGCTGGATGGCGCGCACCAGGTCATCGCCTCCCACCTGTTTGAGCACATAACCGGTGGCGCCGGCGCTGATGGCTTCAAAGAGCAGCTCATCTTCGGCGTAGGAGGTGAGGATAATGACGTGAGTATTCGGGAAAGCGCTTTTGATGAGGCGACACCCTTCGACACCGTTTTGTCCCGGCAACCGAATATCCATGACCACAATATCAGGACGGTGCTGGCGGGTTTTCTCGAGTGCTTCTTCTGCGGAACCGGCTTCATCCACCACGACAAACTCCGGGTTGCGGCTCAGCAGCGCGCGTAATCCCAGGCGAACAACCTCATGGTCATCAACAATCAATATTCGTAACATGGTTTCTCCTCTGAGAGACGTCAGGCAGTACTAGACCAGCAGTAAGCACCCTCGTTTTCCAATAGAAGCAACCGGATTCGCATAAACGCCAAAAGGTGTTCGCGGTCAGAGCGTTGTTTCAGCAACTTGAACACTCGGAAGCTTCTGACAAGTTTACCCCAAGACGCTATTTGTACAAGCGCGGTCCGCAACGTGGACCGCGCGAAACCGATCCGTTACGCATTAGTATGGAATATTCAAGTGCAAGGTTACCCCCGCTCCAGGGGCGCTTTCGATCTTCAATTTGCCATCCAACAACCGGGCGCGCTCGCGAATGTTACGCAATCCATGCCCCTTACCAAGGATAAAGGCTTCCATGCCTACACCATCATCATGGATCAAGATCTCCAGGGATTCGGCGCCGTAGGTGAGGTTGACGGTGACCCCATGTGCGTGAGCATGGCGCGCTGTGTTTGCCAGCGCTTCGCGCATAATCTGGAGGAGGTGCCGGCGGCGCTCAAACGCGAGCGCTCTGCGCGGTGGTTCCCCCTCTATTTTCAGGTCTGTCTCAAGCAGCGTGTTGACATGAAAGTCGCGCAGCAACCGGCGGATGCCGGGTTCGAGGTCATCATCCGGCATATCGCTGCGCAGGTCGAAGATATAACGGCGAATATCCTGGATTGTCTGGTTCAGGTTTTCCATGATGCGACGCAGTTGTGCATCGGCTTTGTGAGGCTCCGTATAGAGCAGATGCTGTGTGCTTTCCAGCATCAACCCGGCGGCATAAATGGATTGGATGATTCCGTCGTGCAGCTCGCGGCTAATGCGTTCTCGGTCTGCGGCGATGGTTTGTAACCGTTCCACATTCTCGATCCATTGTTCAATCTGCGTCTGAATAGTGGTAAAGGTCAGTAGCAACCCCAGCATCCACAGCGCGCCCACAGCAGCCCAAATGAGCGAGGTGGGCAATGGAAACCGGGTCACATTTAGCCAGTTTGCCGGAAAGAAGGGTGCAGCTGGCACCAATACCAGATTCAACACCCCGAAGGCGGCGGACATTGCTTCGGCGGTGCGCAGGTGCGGGCGGATATTCTCGCGCCAGGCCGGCTCCAGAGTTTGATAGCTCTGGCGCCGGATCCCCAATCCGGTGAGTAATCCACCGGGGAAGGCGAACAGGTAGCGCGCCAGGACCTCCCCAATGAGGGCAGTTTGCTCCAACCGGGGATGCGTAACCAGCAGAGCAATCCCATAGGGGAGCAGCCATGCCACCTGTGCACCAAGCAAGATGGCTCGCAAGTTGCGCTCTGAGAGGTCTTTGGGCAGCAGGGTTTGGATGCCAAAGGCAAGCAGAAACCCGTAGCCACAAGCCAGTATCGCCGTGCGTGCGGCAGCAGGCAGGAGAGGTGCAGTAGTAAAGAGTGGGGTGAGTAAGTCGTTCCAGGCTACGGAGGTTTCAAGAAAGGCAAATATCCCTAACCATAGCAACTTCCGGGTCAACACAATGCGGCGACTCCTGTACCGCAAGAATCCCACGGTTAGGCTGAGGACAAAGAAAACATTGGCATGGAGAAATAAGCCCAAAGCTGTCCAGCTGGTCATGTATGCCTCTTGAAACAAGTATACCATAGCCTTCAGGTGCGCAAAATATATCCTTTTCCAGTGGTCTAGATTTCCATCGCAAAGCGCGAATCTCGGGTTGAAGCCCGCTCGAAGGAGTGTCTGTCGCGTCGTTTTGAAATCACTCCTATCCTTTTCACCAGGGAAACAGTCATATTCTTTTCCTTGTCAGACAAGGTGATTTGGATACAATACAGAAGGCTCTTTAGCCCGTCTGCTCTCGGAACCGCGTGGTACCCGCAATAACCGAGAGGCGCTGTTAGTATGCGTGGCTGATGGGCAATGGTGATTATAGGAGGTTGAGTCATGAAACGCATTGCGGTATTGACCAGTGGTGGAGATGGACCTGGTTTGAATCCTTGCATTCGCGCTGTCGTGCGGCGTGGTTTGAAGTCTGGTGTTGAAGTATTTGGGGTGCGGTGGGGATATGCAGGCTTAATTGATAATGATATGATGCCTCTGGATAGTCGCGATGTCAGCGGCATCCTGGGGAAGGGTGGAACATTCTTGGGAACCGCCCGTTGCCCTGAATTTCTTGAACTCCAGGTGCGGCGGCAGGCAATTCACAATATGAACCAGCGCGGCATTAATGGGTTAATCGTGATTGGCGGCAACGGTTCGTTAGCCGGCGCGCTTGCCCTGCACGAGATGGGTTTCCCGACCGTCGGTGTGCCAGGCTCGATTGACAATGATATCAATGGAACAGACCTCGCGGTAGGCGTGGATACAACGTTGAACACGATTCTGGATGCTATTGACCGCATCAAGG
>JAKJAC010000039.1:297-6026 GCA_022707705.1 Chloroflexota bacterium | reverse complement strand
ATACAGCTTCCTCGCATCAACGTGCGTTCCTGGTTGAGGTGATGGGACGTGATTGCGGGTACCTGGCATTGCAGAGTGGTCTCGCTGGCGGCGCCGAGATGATTTTGGTGCCAGAGCGCGAGGGCCCGGCGTTGGAAGCCATTGCAGATGAGGTGCTGGATGCCTACATGCGTGGCAAGTCGCACTGCATTATCGTGATTGCTGAGGGCTGGAAGCCCGGAACCAAAGCGGTGCAGGAATATCTGCTCAGCCGGCGCGAGGAATTGGGTTTTGACGTGCGGGTGACGGTGTTAGGGCATGTTCAGCGGGGTGGGCGTCCCTCGGTTTTTGATCGCACTCTGGGAACGCGTATGGGCGCCATGGCGGTCGAGGCTTTGCTGGATGGCGAGAGTGGCAAAATGGTCGCGCTGTGCGGCAATCAGTTGAAGCTTTTCCCCCTGGATGAAGCAGTGAAACAACTCAAGCCGCTCGATTCGATGTTGCTGGAGCTCGCCGAGGTCATGGATTAACTCTTCCGGCACAAACAAGTAAACAAGGGCTTCTGCAGCAAAAGCCATGCTCCAGAAGCCCTTTTCTATGACGAATTCTTGCCAGAGTAGGCCTCACCACAACCTGGCGATGTTCGCTCTCCGTAAGCTCAACGCTCGCGTCCCAACAAGCGTTCCGCCAGAGACTGCAGGGCAGTGAAAGCGACACCCGTGCCCTGCGATTGAGCAAGTGCGGCGAGTGCCTGGCTTTGGTATTCTCGGGCGCGTGCCTCAGTGTAGGCGCGACTGCCCGTTGCCTCAAGGGCGATGCAGAGTGCAGTGATGGTATCTTCGTCTGGGTGCGTGACCTGTAGCGCTTCCAGGCGCGCTCGCAGCTGCGGATTTTGGGCAATACCATGGAGAATGGGTAAGGTTTTCTTCCCCTGGCGCAAATCGGCGCCGACCGGTTTGCCTGTGCGTGCTGGATCACCCCATAAGCCCAGAAGATCATCCTGCATCTGGAAGCTCAACCCCAGATTGAAGCCGAATTCGTGAGCGGCTATTACGTGCTCCTCTGGAGCGTTGGCGAGCAGGGCACCTAACTCACATGAAAGCCCCAGCAGCGCTGCTGTCTTTCCCGCAATCATCTGTAGATAGGTGGATTCTCCGACAGTCGTCTGCTTCTCAAAAGCCATATCCAGGCATTGTCCTTCTGTCAGATGTGCTACCGCACGGTCGAGGCGTGATAATGCTGTCAGCACCACTGTCGGAGATGTGATGGTGTTTTGCAGGCCGAGCAAGGCACGGTAGGCAAGGGCAAATAACGTGTCGCCTGCATTGATGGCTTGCGCCTCTCCCCACACTGCCCAGAGTGTAGCGCGCCCACGCCGGGTAGCGTCTCGGTCCTCGATATCGTCGTGGATTAGCGAGAAATTGTGCAACAATTCTATAGCTGCCGCTGCAGGCAAAGCGCGTTCCCATTCACCGCCTTGCGCCTCGCAACTTAGCAGCAGGAAGATGGGGCGGAGCCGCTTCCCGGCATCCGCTTTGTGGGGCTGAAAGTCTGTATCCACCCACCCTAAGTGATAGTGCAACATCCCGTAGAGCAATGCCGGCGCCTCAGGGGGGGGGCTGACCCTACGGCGTAGTTCTGCCTCCAATGCGGGCAGATAGCGTGCAAAAGGATCCATAGAAATCACCTCAAACCTGGATTGGAACACCGACTGGTGAGGAGCGTGGCATGGTCTCGTCCTCTGAGCTCACCATTACCTTGCCCTGGGGTCCTGGTTGTCATCCTCTCTGAGCCTTTACGTTTTCACCAATGGGATGTGTTGCAGCGCGGTGATATCACCGGCGCCGGCAGCGAACATGGCGATTTGCAGCTGGGCCTTGAGAATAGCTAATCGCTCCTCTACAGCCTCTGTCGAAATCGTGGCGGCCGCCACTAGCGATGAGTGGCAGAGTAGGGGCAGCGCGTCGCGCCTGCTGCAGCGCTTCTGCAGTCGGAATTCCCCAATCACGGAATGCAGCAGCGATTTCTTGTTGGCTGGGGGTGACGCTGCGATGAAGTTCCACCTGGCTCCACGAAGTCCCACCTGCCCCGGCGACATCCAGCGCGGCGACGCCAGCATCCAGCAGCTGGCGCGCAGCTTGCTCCGAGAGACCGTGTCCAACCTCTTTGACGATAACTGGTGCGCCCAATCCTGTGCAAATGGTCTCGATGCGGTGCAGCAAACCGGAAAATCGTGTATTGCCCTCAACCTGGAGTGCTTCTTGAAGCGGGTTGAGGTGGAGAATAAGCCCATCGGCGCCGCTCATATCCAGAGCGCGGCGGCATTCTTCGAGTCCATAGCCATAGTTCAACTGAATCGCGCCGAGGTTCGCCAGCAACAGACAATCGGGCGCGACCTCTCGCACCTGGAAAGTCCAGGCCAATTGTGGCAGTTCCAGGGCGGCGCGAATGGAGCCGAGTGCCATACCCACTCCTGTTTTTTGCGCGGCTTTAGCCAGAATGCGGTTAAGACGTCCTGCTGTTGGTGAACCACCTGTCATCGAGCCGATGAGCAGAGGAAAATTGAGTTGTTTGCCCAGGAATGTGACATCAGTGCGTACGGCATCCAAATCAACTTCGGGGAGAGCCTGGTGGGTAAACCGGTAGCTTTCCAACCCTGTAGTGAGCTGGGAGAAAGAAACATCTTCTTCCAGATTGATGCGAATATGATCGTCTTTACGGCTGCCAATCTGATCGTTGGACATGCGACTTGCCTTATTCGTCTCCCAAAATTGCCAGATTTCTATTTATCTTACCAAAAGACCTGAGCAAAGTCAATGACATTGGGATGAGATTCTTTCAAAAGCCAGCCGATAGCCATGCGAAAGCTCTCTCTTTGAGTTGTTTTCTGCGCAGGACGAAGCCCTGTCGTGAAAAATCGACGTTACACTGGCTTGACTTTTCCGCCACCGCCGGATACAATACCTCTATAGCGTGGGGATTTGCCCACGGCTGCAAATCCAACAGAATGTCCTATCAAGGGGGTGCAAAACAATGGCGGATGAGGTTTTCGAGAAAGTAAAGGAAATCATTGTCGGGCGGCTCTCGATTGACCCGGCACGAGTAGTCCCCGAAGCGAAAATCCGTGAGGATCTACAGGCGGATTCTCTAGATTTGGTTGAACTCATCATGGACCTCGAAGATGCTTTTGGGATCAGCATCTCGGAAGATGAGGGGCGTGCACTGACCAATGTGACGGTGGGGGAGGCTGTAAACTACCTCATCGAGCGACTCGGCTAGAGCCTTCGATTCTGCCTCAGGAGGTCACCGGCACACCGGTGGCCTTTTGTTATGCGTATCGGAATCCTGGCTGATACTCATGTGCCTTACCGGATGCCGGAGATTCCGGCGCCGGTGGTCGAGGCTTTGCGTGGTGTAGATCTTATTCTTCATGCCGGCGATGTGGACGAGCCTTGGGCGCTGGCTCCCCTACAAGCGCTTGCGCCAGTGCTGGCTGTGCGTGGGAATTACCATGTTTTGGACCGGTCGGCAGCTGGCGCTACGCTTCCCCGGGCGGTCGAGCTGGATCTCGCCGGGCGGCGCCTGGCTATGGAGCATGGTCACGATATTGGTCCCACGGCATGGTTGTGGAAAGCCTGGTCGCTGGCGCGGCAACTTTCCGGGCGTTGGGATTTCCTCCAATATGATACGACAATTGCCCGCTGTCTGTTGCGGCGCTATCCCTCTGCTAACGTAATCATCTTCGGACATACGCATCGCTATTATTGCCAGTGGTGGGGCGAGAGATTGGTGCTCAACCCTGGAGCGGCGCTCCGCACCAGCTATTTGGGCGCGCCATTTACCCCTTCGATCGTTCATTTGCAGCTGTTGCCAGATTCCCCTCCGCAGGTGACACGCTTGCGTTTAGATCAACAAGGATGAGCGGGTTAATAAAGTTAAAATCCTTGACGTAAACTTTTAGTTGTGTTATAATCATACTGTTGTGAGCCGTTGGAGGGCTCCATACATGGTAAGAATACGCCTTTCTTCTCTGACAAATGCCAAGGTCGGACAGCGAGAAAGCGTGGGCCTCAATTTGGGGCAACTCTCACTTGACGACCTTTCTGTGGCTTACCTCAAGGGTGTATTGAACTTCACGCGTGTTGCTAATGGTATTCTGGCACAGGGCACGCTCAATGCGGCAGTGGCAACGGAATGCACCCGCTGTTTGGAACTTTTCTTCGCACCTGTCGTTGTAGAATTGGAAGGCTTGATAGGCTTCTCCGGAGCGTCGTTATCTCCTGAACGCCCAGTGCGGGTGACAGAAGAGGGTTGGGTAGACCTGGCCCCTCTGGTTCGCGAGTATTTGTGGTTGGGGTTGCCGGCAAACCCAGTGTGTTCTCCTACTTGTGCGGGGCTATGCCCGCGGTGTGGCGGGAACATTGATCGTGGTGAGTGTAGTTGCGGCGATAAGGCGCCAATCGACCCACGTTGGGCGGTCCTTCAAACGCTGCTTGACGGCGAATAATATCTTTGCGTTTGCCGTTTTCAGTTAATGCATACCTAACAAGAGGTAATCTATGGGTGTGGTAATGAATCTGCTCTTGGAGAAAGCTGAGACTCGGGGATTCGTTACGATTGAAGATGTTGTAGAGGTACTTGAGGACGAGGTCATTGACGACGAGGATGCTCTTGAGTCGGTGTTAGGGGAATTGCGCAAGGCTGGCGTCGAACTCGAGCTAGAAGAAGAACCCGACGATGAGGAAGTTCTTGCCGCTGCGGCCAAACCCCTCCCGGAAGAGAACGATGACAACTGGGAAGATGATGATTATGCCCTTGATGGGATCGGTGTAGATGACACCGTAGCTCTGTATTTGCGCGAAATGGCTCGCGTCCCCTTGCTCAGCAATGAGGAAGAGGTAGACCTGGCTCAGAAAATCGAGCAGGGACGCGAATCTGAGCGCCGGTTGCGGGATAATGGTCATAACCGTGAGGAACGCCTGTTCCTGGAATCGGATATTGAGCAGGGGCGTGAAGCTCGTGACCATTTGATCCGGGCGAATACCCGTCTGGTGGTGAGCATCGCCAAAAAGTACATCGGGCGCGGGGTGCCTTTCCTGGATTTGATACAGGAGGGCAATCTTGGTCTGATGAAGGCTGTGGAGAAGTTCGAATACCAGCGCGGCTATCGCTTCAGCACTTACGCGACATGGTGGATCCGGCAGACCATCACGCGCGCCATCGCCGATCAGGGACGCACCATCCGAGTGCCGGTGCACATGAGCGACCGCATTCGCCGGCTCTACCGGCGCGCGCAGGAGATTGAACAGGAGCGCGGTGTGCGACCCACCGCTGAGGAATTGGGAGAAGAGATGGGGTTGGAGGCGCGCAAAGTCCAATGGATGATGCGGGTGTCATGGCAGCCTTTGAGCCTGGAGCGTCCTGTGGGCGAGGATGAGGACAGTGAGTTGAGCAATTTCATCGAGGATGAGTTGACTCCGACACCCTCGGATACTACCTATCAAGAACTGCTGCGAGATCACATCGAGGAGGCGTTGGCAACGCTCAATCCTCGAGAAGTGCGGATTCTGCGGATGCGCTTTGGTTTACAGAATGGGCAGAGTTACACCCTGGAAGAGGTGGGTAAGAAATTCGGTCTGACCCGAGAGCGCATTCGCCAGATTGAAGGGCAGGCGCTGCGGCGCTTACGCCATCCCAGCCGTAGCCGGGATTTGCGGGATTACTTGTATTGAGGTTGCTAATGTGCCTTG
>JAKJAC010000039.1:0-233 GCA_022707705.1 Chloroflexota bacterium | reverse complement strand
CCCGCCAGCCTCGCTGGCGGGTTTTCTATTGTACAGTTTCGATTATACTGCACGGAAGTGCGCGCGAACTCCGATGGCTCGAGCAATATAATCGGGCTTGATAAGCGTTTGAGATGCCGTTTGCCGGGCATGGAGTTCGCCATCTGCTATTTTCAGGGGAGTGTGGAACATGGCTAAGAAAATTCTTGTCGCGGTTGCATGGCCCTATGCTAATGGTGACCTCCATGTGGGGC
>JAKJAC010000399.1 GCA_022707705.1 Chloroflexota bacterium | reverse complement strand
GCGGCTACGGAGACCATTGCCAGCAACCGAGGTTGCGGTGGTGTAAGATCCCGACAGTGTTATTACCCAAGTGATTTCTGATAGTTCATCCAACCAGCCCGAGGATGAGATCAACTGCGCCGCCGATGCTGGCATCCGTCGTATCAACAATCTGCCAGCCTGCACCGCGCAGGGTCTCGATTTCCGGACTCAGGCTGCTATAGACCAATCGAATGCCCTCCGCGATGTAATCGGTTGTCTGTTCCGCCCCAGCGCGCTTCAGATTGCGCGCCTCAGCGACACTCTGGCTCGGGAAAAGCAGCACCCTGGTCGCCCCCGGTAATCCCCACAGCTCATCGTATTCGGCTAAACGGCTCGCGGGATCCCAGAAATCGTCAATCACAACATTGAATCCGGCTCTGCTGTAGTCGATCGCCATCTGAACCGCCGTTTTCCTGGCAAGGCGCAGTTGTTCGACGAGCGCAGCGCTCCAGTCGGCGCCTGGATAGACCAGACCGGAGACTACCATGTCGCGCAGATCGTCGACCGGGATATGGACACTCTTCGGGAAACGCCTTGCAAGCGCTTTCGCGGTAGAACTTTTGCCAACGGCGGGCGCTCCCACCAGCAGAAAAATCAGACTCATAGCCACCTCCCAATCCCGGTTAGTGTGAAGAATGCTACAGCTTAGCATGATTCGAGGAAAAGCGAAAGCGGGTTGGGGGGCTTGGGTCCCCCGGATTAGCAGCCTGGCGGGCCCTGGTGTAAGCGTGTGCGGACTTCTCCTAAAGACGAATAGCGTTCGAGGGATAGATCTTCCAGCCACCATGTTGTTCCAGCGTTTTCGTAGCGCTCTATCTCTCGTTGCTCTTCTGGGGTGTGCAGTCCTTCTGACCAGAGTATGACGACAATATCGAAATGCTCACTGGTGTTGCGATGGCTGGCGATGTAGTTCTGGAGGTCGCTAATTTCGTCTGGGGTAATCGCCCGATTTTCGGCGGAGATGGCGACGACCCCATCCCAGCGAGCGGCGCGCCTGAAGGGGGCTTTTCGGGCGTACCATGCTCCGCATACCCAAATCGGAATGCGTGGCGCCTGAAACGGTCGCGGCAAGAAAAGAGCATCCTGGATGTGATAGTGTTTGCCATCGTAACTGAAAGGTTGTCCGCTCCATAAGCCGGTTAGCACATCCAGGCCTTCATCCAGCTTTTCTGCCCGGCTTTTTTCACGGCTATCTTCACCAAAGGTACGGCGCTCCCTCGACCTGCCACCAGCAGCATTTGTTTTTCGTCCAGGGGATTGAACCCCTGGACGAAAATCACGCCAGCGACGACGGGGGAGAGGTCAGGAGCTGCCGCGCAGGATGAGGGGGAGGTAGAGGCGGACGGGAATCTCGTCGGCGCCAATGTCGGGACCGGCTCCGGCGGGGCGCGGGTCGCCGTCCACATCAGTGGTGATGGCGGCGTTCACGCCGGCGTGAACGCCCGCATCGAGGGCTGCGGAGCCGTCGCTGATGTGGTAATCGGCGGCGCCGGGGTTCACGAAGGCGGGGTCGCCCCAGATGTTGGTGGCGCCGGTGATGATGACGCCTGCTCCGCCCCAATCGGCGGTGGCTGAGCAGGATGGTGTTGGTGAGGGCTGCCGTCGCGCCATCGTCTACTCTGATGCCGTAGGCAAAGGCGTTGCGGGCGATGGTGTTGTGCAGGAAGCGGCTCTCGCCGCCCCGCACTTGCACGGCGGAGTTATCGTGAAGCCAGTCGTACAGGGCGCTGTTCCCGGCGATGATGTTGTTGGCGATGGTCATGGGCGTAACGTTATAGAGGTAGAGGCCCGCGGTGCGGGCGCAAGTGTTGCCGGTGAGGGTGTTGCGCGTGAGGAGGCCTTGGGAGGCCATTATGCTGAGCGCGCCGTAGTCATTGGAGGCGTGGTTGTCGCTCATGGTGTTACCTTCCAGGTGCGCTATGGACCAGACG
>JAKJAC010000398.1:357-1964 GCA_022707705.1 Chloroflexota bacterium | reverse complement strand
CAAGCAAGGCATTCGTACCGGGGTTGACGAAGCAACCATATCGCACAGCGAGCCTCACAGGGTACGCAGAAGCCCGCCGAACTGCTACGAATGCCCCTTGTCTTGCCGTTTTGTCGTTATCTCGAATTTGTGCTATACTGATTTTTGTGGAAGCGCACTTTTCCATCATCTCGAAAGATATGGTATATTGCGTGATGGATTCGCTGAGGCGCCCTCTTCATCAGAGTTCCAACAGCTACCAATCGTCCGTCCTCATGCGCCGAACTAACCTTGAGCAGTTGTTGTCCAACCAATGGTAATTGCAGCTTGTCATGCCAGGAGCGATGCTCGTTTTCCTGTTGCCTAAGCAAACGAAGGGGGGTGATGATTCATAACCTCAAGAAGCGTTTCGAAATAGCTATCAACGCGTTACCTCTCACCTATCTAGTCCTTCATACAAAATGGTTCCACGCAGTTCGATTAACGATTTGAGTAAGGAGTGTGATGTGATGAAACCCAAGACTTGGCGATGGTTTAGCCTGTTGGTCGTGCTCGCGATGTTGTTGAGCGCAACGGGTGTCTCTGCGGCGACTTCGCAGCCCCCGGCGCCTGCAGGCGCCCCGGTCGGCTTGGAAGCCAGCAATGCCCAGGTAATCGGCGAAATTCCCGATAGCAAAGACCCTGCTCTCTACATCGTGCGCCTGCACGACCCGGCTCTTGCCAGCTATTTCGGTGGCATTGCGGGGCTGGCGGCGACCAGCCCGCGTGCGACCGGCGCCTCCAAATTGGATCCCCAGGCGCCTGCCAGCGTGGCTTATCTGAATTACCTCGAAGGCAAGCACTCAAAGGCGCTCGCCGCCGTAGAGAGTGCGCTCGGGCGCCCGGTCGAAATGACCTTCCAATACCTTGCGGTCCTCAACGGCTTTGCGGTGACTCTCACCCCGGCGGAAGCGGCGAAAGTTGCGCAGCTGCCCGAGGTGCAGGCCGTTTACCGCGATGTAGAACGCGAGCTGGATACCGAAGTCGGTCCCCCCCACATTGGCGCACCCGAGATCTGGAATGGTAACACCGGCAATCTGCTTGCCACCCGCGGCGAGGGCATCATCATCGGCATGATTGACTCCGGCATCAACCACGCGCACCCCGCCTTTGCCGCGACCGATGGCGATGGCTACACCCACGCCAATCCCTACGGCGCCGGTGTCTATAAGGGCTGGTGCGTTGCCAACCCCAGCTTCTGCAATGACAAACTCATTGCGGCTTATGGCCTCAACCCTGTCGGCGGTAGTCCCGAAGACCTCGATGGTCACGGTAGCCATACCGCCAGCACCGCTGGCGGCAACCGGCACGCGGCGAACTTCAAAGTGGGGACGACGCCCTACACTATCACGATCTCAGGCGTGGCGCCGCGGGCGAATATTGTGGCTTACAAGGTCTGTAACCCCAGCTGCCCCGGCACCGCCAGTGTCGCTGCGGTCAACTCGGCTATCCTGAACGATGCGGTGGATGTCATCAACTACTCTATCTCCGGCAGCGATAGCCCCTGGACCGACCCGGTGGACATCGCCTTCCTGGATGCCTATAACGCTGGGATTTTCGTTTCTGCCTCGGCGGGGAATAATGGTCCT
>JAKJAC010000398.1:0-347 GCA_022707705.1 Chloroflexota bacterium | reverse complement strand
CACAACCGGGTCATCGCCCACACCGTGGACGTAACCGGACCGACCACGCCTCCTGAGCTACAGGGCATGGCGGCGGTTCCCGGCGAAGGCACCGCTTTGGTTGCTGACGTCGTTGACGGCATCAAATATGACCCAACCAATAGTAGCGGCTGTACTGCTTTCACGGCGGGTTTCTTTACCGGCAACCTGGCGCTGATCCAACGCGGCGGCTGTACCTTTGCGGTCAAGGTAACCAATGCTGCGAATGCCGGCGCTACTGGCGTGGTGGTGTTCAATAATGTCGGAGGCCCGCCTTCCGTTATGGGCGAACTCACTGGCACGCCGCCGGCGGTGATGATTGATTTGGC
>JAKJAC010000397.1 GCA_022707705.1 Chloroflexota bacterium | reverse complement strand
GCGTCTGCGACGGCAAACCCGTCTTCGGGTTACCGGGCAACCCCGTCTCGGCGCTGAACACCGTGAGGCTGTTTGTCGCACCGGTGCTTTGGCAAATGCAGGGCGCCCTGCCCCCTCGTGCAGGTTTTGCCCGCGCAAGACTCACGGAAAACCTCCCCGGCGCCGCGGGACGCGAATCTTTTGCCAGCGTACGCCTTGAGGAATCCCCAGAGGGTCTATGCGCCATTCCCATCTTTGGAGAGTCCAATCTCATTTTCACACTGGTGCGAGGCGCGGGTGTCGTCCATATCCCATTGGGCGTCACGGGGTTGGCAGCGGGCACAGAGGTAGATGTGGAGTTGCTGGAATAAGGAATCAGGGGGCAGAGATCGCGTCAACCATGTTCACGCAGCACACCATCACATTGCCGGATGGACCAATGGTGCTCCGACGGGCGCCGGGAGTTCCCGTCGCGGAGAAAGCCACCGTTGCGTTGCTCAGCGCCGCGCGTCGCATCGAGGCGGCGCGAGTCTTTGTTATGGGACCGGGAATATCTGCTGCAGCGGTCTGGGCAGCACGGAGCGGCGCCGCTATCACGGCATGGACGGAAAATGCCGCCGAAGCCGAGACCCTGCAGGCGACGTTTGAGGCGGAACGACTTCCCCCGCCGCAGCTCTTCCTGCAAGATGATTTTGCGGGGCTGAACCCAGGTTCGTGTGACATGGCGCTGTGCCACCTGCCAAGAGGGCGCGCGCTGCAAATTGAAGCCTGGAAAACTACAGCGGCGATGTTGCGACCCGGCGGGCGGCTCGTTTTCTCCGGTGCCACCCACGAAGGCGTAGGTAGTGCACTGGCAGATGCGAAGAGCCTCTTTGGGCGTGTGGGTGTTATCGTGCGTAAAGGCGGTGTTCACGCCGGATTGGCTGAACGCCCACCCACAGGGGAGTTCCTGCTGCCAGAGGTGCTCTACGAGACCCATACGCTTACTGTGGAGGACATGCCAACAGCGGTAGTGGGCGGTACCGGCGTCTTCGCGCCAGACCGGTTGGATCTGGGGGCGGCGGCGCTCATTGCGGGGATGCGCATCGAAGCCCAAATGCGCGTGCTGGAGCTGGGCTGCGGTACAGGATTGGTCGCGCTCGCCGCCCTCCGTCGCGGCGGCAATGTAGCTGCGGTAGATGTCTCGGCGCGCGCGGTCGCGGCGACCAGGCGCACGCTGGCAGCCAATGGCTATCCCGATGCGCCTGTGCGACTCTCCATCGGTGCGGAGGCATTCTCCGGGCAGTATTTTGATGTCGTTCTCGCCAATCCACCTTTTCACAAAGGGCATGATGTAGACATGGAGAATGCCCAGCTCTTCATCACCGACGCCCGGAAGGCGCTCGCCCCACAAGGAAAGCTGTATCTGGTCGCCAATGCCTTCCTGAAATACGAAAAACGGCTTCAGGACCATTTCGCACACGTCAGCTGTGTTTGGGAAGACCCGCGCTTCCGTGTGTGGGAAGCCTCCGTTTGACCTATCCCTGCAGCGAAAGTGGCTTCGCCCATAAGCAAGCGGAAACTTGGTAAAGGATGACTTCACTTGGTAACTGTTCAGAGTTCCATTTATAAGCCTGTCTGTTTTCTTAAACTTCAGCGACCGGTCTTTGTGATTGAAAAATAGAAATCATGATGGTATAATAACTGCAATAACTTTTACAAATGATCAGACATGGGACCGTGTCAAGACGCTGTCGGACCGTAACGCTTCAGATTTCCAGCGCCGGGCGCCCGTTTCGGGCTCCAGACTTTTTGGTGAAATCGGTGATTTCGGTGATCGAAAAATCGCCCAAACGAACACCGAAAATCACCGAAACACACCGAAAATCACCGAAAGCAGCCGCGGGTGCCGGGAGCAGAGAGATTGGCTGTGCCGGGCGGTCACACCTGGGGCATGTCTGGCTTCCCATCGGCAAGCATGTCACCGCAAGGTGGCATGCCTGCCA
>JAKJAC010000396.1 GCA_022707705.1 Chloroflexota bacterium | reverse complement strand
ATCCCGGCAGTACACTGGTGAACGATCTGGACCTCACCGTCACCGCGCCTGATGGCAGCACGACGTACCGCGGCAACGTCTTCAGCAATGGCTGGTCTGCCGTTGGCGGGAGCGTTGATCACGTCAATAACGTCGAGAGCGTCTATATCAACGCGCCAACGGTGGGCACCTGGACGGTCCGGGTCAACGGCTACAATGTACCTCAGGGGGTATCCGGCAAGCAAGGCTATGCGCTGGTGGTGGATATGCCCGATAACGTCTGCGACCCAGATTTTACCCTGGGAGTCACTCCCACCAGCCTGGATATCTGCCAGGGTGCAACTGCCACCTACAATGTCGCCCTCGGCTCGATTGCACACTTCAACAGTCCGGTGAACTTGAGCGCGAGCGGCAATCCCGGCAGCGTCAATTTCAGCCCCAATCCTGCGACCCCACCGGATAATGGGAGCACCAACAGCACGCTGAGCCTCACCGGAGCTGCGGCAGGCGCTTATGCTTTCGATGTAATTGGAACGTCAGGCGCGCTTACACATCAACAGACCGTGAATCTCAACGTACAGACAGGCGCGCCCGGGATCGCGAGCCTGATTGCGCCAGCCAACGGCAGCATCAATGTCCCGCGAGCGGTGACTTTCAGCTGGACAGCAACCGCGGGCGCCAGCACCTATACCCTGCAAATCGCCACCAGTCCCGATTTCGTCCAAAACTTGCAGGAAATCACCGGCTTGACAGCGACCAGTTATGATACTACCCTGGTTGCCGATACCGTGTATTACTGGCGCGTGCGGGCAGTCAATCCCTGCGGTCCAGGCGCCTATGCCACAAGCGCAGCATTCCGCACCGAAGCGATCACCTGCCCTCTCTACGGTCCCGGCGCTACTGGCGCAATCCCGGATTCGCGAACCACCAGCTTCAATTTGAGCGTGCCGGATGCGGGCGCCATCACCGACCTGGACGTGGTCAGTCTCGCGGGCACGCACACCTACGTGGGAGACCTGAGCTTCGTTCTGGCGAGCCCTGCCAGCACACAGGTGACACTCATCCCCCGCATGTGTACCAGCGCCGACAATTTCAACAAGACGCTCGATGATGAAGCTGCAGGTGCGTTAGCCTGTCCTCTATCGGACGGCGCTACCCAACGCCCATCACAAGCGCTTTCGGCTTTCGATGGGCAGAGCCGTAATGGCACCTGGGTCTTGCGCATCACCGATAGTGCGGCAGTCGATACTGGCACACTGACCGGGTGGTACCTGCGCATTTGCGCCGGCGCCGCCACCAATGCGGTCTGCGGCAATCTACCCGGTAGCTACGGGATGGCGTGCCATCGCGCACTGACCGGCAGCACATTGCAGCTAGGCAATGCCTGGGGAAATCAAGATGGCATTGTGTTCGACAGGTTTGTGGAGGGTCGGACCAATCCAATCACGGTCAACGTTCAGGGCGCACCTGCAAACAGCCGCTATCTCCGCGTCTGGTTTGACTGGGATAATAACGGCGTCTTCGATGATACTGAGCTGGTACACCAGGGCGCGGCGGTGGATGACGACAACGCCGTTGCCATCTCAGTGCCAGCAGACCTGGCGGAAGCGGTCGCTTACCGGGTACGCCTGTATGATGGTCAACCCGTGACCCTGGCGACTCAGGATAACCGCTCCTACGGTTATAGCGACGGCGGCGATATTGCAGATGGGACCTCCCCCACCCCCGTTCCCACCGCCATCCTCCTCACCTCCTTCACCGCCCTTGCAGAGGGCGAGAATATCCGCGTCGTATGGGAAACCGCTGCGGAGCTGCAGAACCTCGGCTTCAACCTCTACCGCGGAGAAAGCGCCGCGGGTCCCTGGACGCAGCTCAACGCAGAACTCATCCCCGCGCAAAATCCCGGAGCGGTTTTTGGCGCGAGCTACGAATGGCTGGATACCGGGGTGACGCTCGATACAACCTACTTCTACCGCCTGGAGGATGTAGACGTGAACAGCGCGAGCACCTTCCACGGACCGGTGAGCGCGACGGCGGCAGGGGTGACTTCTGTGGTGGTCACAGGCTTTGGCGCGAACCCGATGGCGCCCGCGGCGCTCCTCCTAACGCTGGCAACTGCAGCAGCGTTGGCAGGGCAGC
>JAKJAC010000395.1 GCA_022707705.1 Chloroflexota bacterium | reverse complement strand
TCCTGATTGGAGACCAACGCTTTGATGAACTGTGGTCTCGCGCTTATGCTAACTTGCCCCCATCCTGAAATGCACCCTAACCAGCCCTGCGCTTGCCAGTAAGCGTAATCCACGGATCCCGGCGATTCGTGCTGCCAGGCTAACTGCTGTATCCGGAAAGCTAGCAGGGAGTAGAATGAGGGCCGCAGCGCCTGTTGTTGAGCCACGGCGCGGAACAGCCGTTGCGCCACCCGCTCGGCTGCCGGCTGGTAGCGGGGCAGGTCCTCCGCGGTTGCCAGCGCGCCCATTTTCAGCCCGGTCTGCCCCACCAGGTGATAGCCCCAGGTGAGGACGCCCGCGCTCATGGTGCGCAGTGTGTGGTTGGTGGCGCTGCCGCCCACGGTCGCCAGCAGATAGGCGGCTTTGCCGGCTAACGCCGGGCGGTGACAGAGATAGGCAAGGCGGTCCATCCAGATTTTGATGAGACCGCTGACGTCATCCACGTAGACGGGGCTGGCTAGGAGCAGAGCATCAGCCGCCCCCATTTTCGCCCGCAGGTGCGGCACATCATCGTGGAGGGGGCAGGCAGCTTCGCCGCGGTCAAAGCAGGCGCGGCAGCCACGGCAGGGGCGCAGGTCCAGATCGCTCAGGAAGAGCGTCTCGAATTCCAGAGGGGGGGCGTCCTGCGCCGCCAATGCCTGCATGCGCGCGGCAATCAGTTCCACGATGCGCGCGGTGTTACCTGGTTTGCGGTAGCTGCCAATCAACGCGAGAATATTCATCGTTATCGTCCTTTGCGTTTGCCGCGGAGGTCACTATGGTTCGGTCAGGGGCACGATCGAACCGAATCCAGTCCAGGGCACCCGATTCTCCAGTTTTAGTCTTCGGGCTGTTGGCGTCAAACTATGGTCCCGGTTGATGATTTCCTCCATGGTCGGTGCGGGTGGATAGCACTGAACCAGGTCCACCTGCAGCTCTTCGCTAAGCACGATCCCCAGCCCACCTTCAACAGCTAGAGACCCACGCGATCTACTTTCTGATGCGTAGACGGAAACCCCAGTGGTTGGATAATCCAAGCCAATTTCGACCCATTGCGGCTCGTGCGGCATGGCACAGTAGTGATTCACTGAGGCCGGATCACCAAGACCCATGACAACTTCACCGAAATGCGGTCCGGCTTGAAGGTCGTGCAAGCTGATTCCGTTGATTCGCCCCTCGCGGACAAGGATATTGCCCACAAATTCACCGAGTCGAGCAGAGGAGCCGTTGAAAACAACCACCACTGAACCATCAGCGCCGGTCGAAATGCTAGGGGGCGACCCAAAATCGCTTTCGACCCACTCCGGCACTGCATCACCATTCATGTTCGCGAGATTCTCCGGGCTGAGCAGGCATAATTCTTCAAAAGATATGGGGACAGGCTCTGCCTTATCCACGCAGCTCACGAGAAGAAGCGACAGCAATAGTCCCCAAAAGACACGCCCCCGGCTCAATAGTCTCTGCATAGTGTAGTGCTTCTTGCTCATCGCAATTGCCTCAGTTGCTTAACGAATTTGGACGCTGGAAGACGACAATGTCAGCGCGATCACTTTGCACCCCTCTTTGGTGACCAGGCGAGTAAGCACATGGGCGATCGCCGGCGCGCCCATATAAGCCACGGGCAGCAGCAACGCCACCGCTGTGATTCCCGTGCCGGGAATCAATTCGCGGCTATTCGTCAGTCCACCGGTCAGGTAAACCGCCAACCCCGCCAACCAGGCAATCCCAAAGGCAAAAGCGATAAAGATGAGTACCCGGCGGGTGTCAACCCGCTTCGCTGCCGACACAGATTGATCCAAAACAGTCTCTATCATGGTCACTCCTTTTTACCCTTCTAGTGCTGTTGAGGCGACACAAGCGGCTTGCCCAACAGGCTGCCTATCCAATGAAGACTTAGCGTGGGAATCAACGCTACCAAAACACCCAAACCGGATATGGGTCTTTATCAATGATCCCCTCCCTCACCGACAGTCATGGTATGGGAATGCCCCGCGAGCAATCCATACCACCACGGGAGAACCAGAGCGGACCGGCGCCAGGGGCAGGGTCGGGGCTTTGAGGAGCATACGAACATGAGAATTCGGTTGAAACCTCCGGCATGCAAGATCAGGGAAGCCCGGTTAGAGGGTTC
>JAKJAC010000394.1 GCA_022707705.1 Chloroflexota bacterium | reverse complement strand
TATTGGTCCGTTGTGGGATCATACTCCCAGGCTGAGCCGGTGAAACTCGCCTCCCAGTTATTGGGCGGCAGCTTTTCTCCATGGGGTCCCGTTTTGCCATCGCGCCAGATATACCAATCTCGCTTAGGGTTATCACGGCTGGATTTCGATTCCAGGAACCAGGCGTGCTGGTCCGAAGTGTGATTGAAAACCATATCAAGAATGACGCGGATGTTGCGCTTATGCGCCTCATCCAGGAATAGTCGAAAATCATCGAGTGTGCCATATTCCGGCGCCACATCACAATAATCAGCGACATCGTAACCGCAATCCGCTTGCGGCGAAGGATAATGTGGGGAAAGCCACACGCCTTCGATACCCAAATTCACGAGATAATCCAGCTTTTCGATCATCCCTGGCACATCGCCAATGCCATCGCCGTTGCCATCTGCAAAACTGCGCGGATAGATCTGGTAAAAGACCGCCTTCTGCCACCATTTCAGAGCATCCACAATCGAACTCCTTGAGTAAAGATAGGTAAATTTGCCCGGGGTTCTCCCACTTGCCATGACCAGGTGCGGATTTCGCCGCACTCACTCATTGCAATTAAGAAACCAGGCAGTCACAAAACTTGACATTAACCTTCGGCTGGGACTTTGACAAGATCGAGAACCTCATCCAGCCTTCGAACTTCATAACATATCTGAAGACCTGCCGGGCACGGCTTAGCTTGCGGATTGAACCAGCATGTATCCAGACCATAGGCAACCCCGCCGGCAATATCCGAGGTCAGACTATCACCAACCATCAACACGGTAGTTTTGGGAGGGTATCCCATCGCCGCAAAAGCGGCGTCGAAAATCGCCGGATCCGGCTTAGCCGCGCCCACCTCCTCAGAGATGATTACGGCATCGAAATAGCGCTCCAAACCTGAACGCACCAGTCGTGAACGTTGTACGCCGGCGATACCATTGGTAATCAGAACCAGGCCCACTTTGCCCAAAAGCGCCTCCAACAGCGCTATTGCGCCTGGCAACAAATGCCCAGCCTGCCCCAGATGCCTCAAATAGCACGTGCTGAAGGCCTCAGCGTCCACCTCCATGCCAAATGCCTGGAAAAGCTGCCGAAAGCGCTCCAACCGGAGTATATCTTGCGCAATCTCACCGCGTTCAAAAGCTTTCCAGAGCGCCGCGTTAATCTGCCGGTAAGCCTCTGCATGGGCGGGCTGCACATCAATATCGAAATCGGCGAAGGCCGCTGCAAGCGCATCAGTTTCAGCCGCATCATAGTCAAACAGGGTGTCATCAGCATCTATGAGCAACCACTGATAGCTCACTGCTCCTCCTCCAGTTGTCGTGCAAAATCAAAAAGCACTTGTAGCATAGATTGTACGTAGCCCAACCGTTTTTTCGTCTCCGCCACGCTCCGTTCGCGCTCACGCTTGAGTTGATCCGGCTCACGACGCAAAACCAATGGGTCTTCCCACGCCAGCCAATCCACATCACGCGCTTGTAGTGACTGTCGCAGCGCCAATATCATCTCACACAAGATAGCCATATCATGCGCCTTAACGTAGGGAAGAATCTCACGCAATTGCTGCGCGGTTAGCGCCAGGTGGCACCACGAGAAATCGAGGGAACGCCCCAGAATCAGCTCCCCCAACTGCGTAATCAGACCCTCAGCAACGCCGTAGTTTCGTGGATGCGTAGCCCATGCCGCCGCCGAACGCTGAAACAGAAGCGGCGTATCCACAACAGATTTTACATCCACACAGAAGGCTTCGCGCTGCGGACCAAGCAGAGCATACACCAACCGGTCTGGAAAACACAGGTGCAGAACCTGATCCGCCGGACACGAGTTCGCCGCGCGGCGATAGAGGTCGCAGAACTGCACACCAACCGGTGCGTCATGTGGAGCCACACTAAGGCTAAAGAATGCCTCAGTCTGCAATCGCGCAACACGCTGTACTTGAGCCGTAACCGTGCTCTCCGTCACACTCACAAAGGCGGAAGCAAACAAGGACTTGAGTTGCGGAAGGATCGTCTCAAGCCACGATAGTGTAATGCCGTCAGGATCGTGACAGGGGAAAACAACGGCGGGTTGGAGGCTCACAAATGCGTCTCCTGCTCACTCCGCGTGCAGCACAAAATCCACTAAGTCCGCCAGGGGGCATGTCGCCAAACCGATAACATGGTCACCG
>JAKJAC010000393.1 GCA_022707705.1 Chloroflexota bacterium | reverse complement strand
CATGTGTATCACTCCTGCGAAACAATCTGACGGTTTCTCTTTGGGGTAGGCGCTGTTAACAGGTCCCAGGTTTTTCCCCGGAGCATTGTGAATCTTTGTGGTGCTTTGTCAAGCCTGGAGTTGCCTGGAGCATGCAAAACCGGGTCGCATTTGCGACCCGGTTTGTGGGCGATAGAGGACTTGAACCTCTGACCTCCGCGATGTCAACGCGGCGCTCTAACCAACTGAGCTAACCGCCCTCAATGGAGATTATAACACGCTTCCCGATTTCGGCAACTCCTAATCGTTGGGTAACTGTTCAGCATTCGCCAGCTCAGTATCACAAGATGCAGCCTTTGCCGCGCGGCAACAATCTGATTATTGTAGTCCGATATCGCCGGCGATAACGACACGGACATTGGCTGCACCAATCAGTTCTTCTATCTGGCGGCGCAGGGCTGCGGTAATACGGGTGTGCTCATTGGGGAAGGAGAGCTGCACCAACCGGGGACTGACTCCAGCGCGATTCTCCAGATAGATGATGAAGTGGTCCGCTCCTTCTTGGGCCTGCATGACTTGGTAGAGGCGGTGCAACAGCTGATAGTCCGTTTCAGAGTCGCTACTGCGGTGTAGCGTCACGCAAAGCGTTGCCGGCGGCGCGGGCGGTTCCTCTGGCGGCGCTGGCACATGAGCGGCCTCAGGCGTGGGTGCCTGAAATGCGACTTCAGGCGCTGGTGGTTTTGTTGCAGGTGGCGCCGCCGCGATTGCCGGTTTAGGTTGGTTTTGTATTTTGTCTGGTTCACTCGCCGGCGCCGGACGCGATGCCATATACGACCGCGGCATCTCACGGACAAAGGGAGGATTGTCCCCAAATCCTGGCGCAGGCTCCGCCGGGCGGAGGAGCTCCTGAGGCGCCTGGAACCAATCTGCCATCAGTGGGTGGTCCTCACGGTCCTGGCGCGCATCGAGTTTGCCGCTCACCACGAGCACTCGTCCTTCCGTCAGCAACTCTCGACTACGCTCATAGGTCTTCGGGAAGACGACGATATCAGAGGTTCCTCCTGGGCTTTCCATCGTGACAAAAGCCATCATATCGCCTTTTTTGGTGGTGATGCGTCGTATCCGTTGCACCATACCCACAACCGTGAGTTGCTGTCCGGTCAATTCGGTACTCATGCGATCGAGCGTGGTATTAGTGAGACCTTGTTCCAGCAACTCGCGTTCTTGTTGCGCCAGTGGATGTTCGGAGAGGTAGACGCCGAGCAGCTCTTTCTCCCATTCCAGAACCTGGCGCGTGGAGATAGGGGGATAATGCGCTGGAATCTGGATTGCGTTCGTCAGCCCAGAAATATCACCGAAAAGCGAGAACTGCCCCACATCACGCGCTTCGTGGGTGTGACTGCTGCTATTCAGGAGGGTATCCAGTATTGCCAGTAACGCCGGGCGTGACCCAAACTCATCCAATGCACCTACCTGAATGAGACATTCGAGGGCGCGGCGGTTGACTTTGCGCAAGTCAACGCGATTAGCCAGGTCATCCAGCGATTTGAAATGCCCTCCGGCTTTTCGCGCTTCGACAATCAATCGCATGGCTTCTTCGCCGACGTTTTTGATGGCGCTCAAGCCGATACGGATGGCGCGGTTGCCCTCGGGCAGGTGCTCGATGGTGAATTCCACATCAGAGTGCGTGATGCTCGGTCCCAATACGGTAAGCCCGGTACGCCTGGCATCGGCAATCAGGAATCCGAGTTTTTCGACATTGTTACGCTCGGTCGTCATTAACGCCGTCATGAATTCCAGGGGATAGTGTGCTTTTAGATACGCTGTCTGTCCGGTAATGACAGCATAATCGGTAGCGTGGGCGCGATTGAAGCCATAGCGGGCGAAGAATTCAATATCCCCCCAGACGGCGTCAGCGATTTCTCCCGGAATGCCCTTGGCTTGCGCCCCTTCCCGGAACATCCGCTGGTGTTTTTCCATTAAGTCTTTTTTCTTCTTGGCGACGGCTTTGCGAATCTCATCAGCCTGCCCCGGTTTGTAGCCTGCCATCTCCACGGCGATTTGCATGATCTGTTCCTGGTAGATGAGGACCGAGAAGGTGTCATCGAGGATGTTTGCCAGGACGGGATGCCGGTAGGTAATGGGTTCTTCGCCGTGCAGCCGTTTGATGTAGGTGGGAATATTCTCCATGGGACCGGGGCGGTAGAGTGCAATCGCGGCAATGA
>JAKJAC010000392.1 GCA_022707705.1 Chloroflexota bacterium | reverse complement strand
CGCGCCGTATTGCGCGTTGATGTAATCCCGCGCCTCCGCCTGAGCGGTAGCAGCGACGTTGGTGCTATCGGTGCGCATGTAGGTAATCAAGCCGACAGGTTGCCCATTGCCGATATCCAGGCCTTCGTAGAGCTGCTGGGCGATGCGCATGGTCTTGACCGCAGTATAGTTGAGTTTGCGCGAGGCTTCCTGCTGCAGGGTGCTGGTGGTATAGGGCGCCGCGGGACTGCGCCGCCGCTGCCCCTCCTTGATCCGCAGTACCTCGTACTCAGCGCCCTCGAGAGCCTCCAGCAGGGGCAGCACGTCCGCCTCCGTGCGCAGCTGCGGTTCATCACCGTTGATGCGGACCAGGCGCGCGCGGAACGATTTGCGGTTGCGCTTTTCACGGGTACTCCGGGGAGTCAGCTCCGCATCGAGAGTCCAATACTCCTCCGGCACGAAAGCTTCAATCTCGCGTTCACGTTCGACCACCAGGCGGAGCGCCACGGATTGTACGCGCCCGGCAGAGAGTCTGCCGCGAATCTTGCGCCACAGCAAGGGGCTGAGGTTGTAGCCGACCAAACGGTCCAGCACGCGGCGCGCCTGTTGCGCGTTCACCAGGTCGAGGCTGAGGGAACGGGGATGCGCAAAGGCTTCCGCCACGGCGGGCTCAGTAATCTCATGGAAGACGACGCGATGGGTGCGCTCGGCAGGCAGCTCCAGGACCTCGCTCAAGTGCCAGGAGATGGCTTCGCCTTCGCGGTCGGGGTCGGTGGCGAGGTAGATATCGCCGGCTTTGGCGGCGGCAGACTGGAGCTCTTTGACCACGGCGCGTTTTTCGTTAGGGATGCGGTATTTGGGCGCGAAGTTGTGCTCCACATCCACGGAGAGCTGGGAGCGCAACAAGTCGCGCACGTGCCCGACGGAGGCTTTGACGTTGTAGCCCTTCCCCAAAAAGCGCCCGACAGTGCGCGCCTTCGCCGGCGATTCGACGATGACGAGCTTGCCGGTGGGTTTGGGGGCTTCGACGACGGGGGGAGTCAGCGCCTCGTGTGAGGCGATGCGACCCATGCGGAACATCTTGGTGCCGCAGACGGGGCAGGTTCCCTGTACGGCAGGCTTAGCCTGCGCGGTAAAGACGGCAGTAGGAGCTGCCATTTCCCGCGTCTGGCGGCATTTCATACAATATGCTTCGATTTTTAGTTCCTCGACCATAGTCATTCCTTCCGCACCGGGTCAAATCGGCATCCGGGACCTGTGCCCCGGATGAGCGATGCTTGAATTACGACGGCGCAAATCATAAAGGAAAGGGGAAAACTGTCAAGTAGGAGGAGAGTCTTAGGACGCAGATTAACGCAGATGGGAAAAGGAGAGGAGAATTTAACGCTGAGACGCTGAGGGGGAAGTGGTAGTGGAGGGTCTGGGCGCCGCGGGGGGAAAGCCGCCGCAGCGCCCAAGATGGTTGCGGGAGAGTCGCCGTATCAGAGCAGGGATTCGCGGCCCTGACGCTGCAGGGCTTCGACGATTTCGCGCACCCGCTCTGCCTGGTCGCGGGTGGTGACGAGGGTAGCGCTCGCGCTATCCAGGATGATGAGGTCGCGCACGCCGATGGTGGCGATGAGGCGGTCGGTGTTGGAGAAGACCATCGAGGCGGCGGTGTCGAGCGCCAGCACGTCGCCCCGCAAGACGTTGCCCTGCGCGTCGGGGGTGTGGAGCTCCATGACGGCGGGCCAGGCGCCCACATCCGACCAACCCAAATCCACGGGGAGGACTGCGACGCGCTCGGCTTTTTCCATGATGCCGTAGTCAATGCTCTTCTTGACGACGGCGGGCCAAAGGCGCGCGAGCAGCGCGGCGTAATCCGGCGTCCCAAGAACCTCACGCAGGGCTGCCAGGGTTGCAGCGAAATCGGGCATCCAGCGGGTGAACTCTTCCATGATTCTGCCGACCTGCCAGATGAACATGCCGCTGTTCCAGCTATACAGCCCGCTCTCCAGGAAGCTGAGCGCCGTCGGCAGGTCGGGCTTCTCGGTGAAGCCGTCGGCGTGGTATGCCTGGAATCCGCCGACCTGGGCCAGCGGCTCGCCACGCCGGATGTAGCCGTAGCCGGTGGCGGGGTAGGTTGGCTCGATGCCGAGGGTGACCAGGTAGCCCTGCTCGGCGACCGCGCGCGCCGCCTGCAAGGCATCACAGAAGGTCGCGACGCGGCGAATGTAATGGTCGGCGGTGACGACTGCCATCACTGCCTGTGGGTCGCGGTGTTGCAGGTGCAGG
>JAKJAC010000391.1 GCA_022707705.1 Chloroflexota bacterium | reverse complement strand
ATTGCCCCCTGCCTGTTTTGGGCCTAGATTACCCCCTCATCGAGGGTCTTGACAATTACCGGATTCTTGTTTCAGGATGGTGGCGCGTTGGGCGCCGGGTGGCATGGCGTGTAGTGTATAGCGAGTTAGAGCAGTGTCAAGAAAAGGTTGCAGAGTGGGTGTAGGGCAAAGGCTGACCGCTTATTGGGAAGTCCAAGCGGTTCAGTACAACCGCGGTTGAGTACAACCGCGATCAACTGCGGTTGAGTACAACTGCGGTCAACCGCGGTCGGCTTGGTGAGACAATAGCGTTGGGTACAACGCGTTGAGTTGAGTACAATGCGTATAGACATTTGGGTGCGCCAAAGGGACGCAGAGGCAGGTTATTTCTGCCGCGGCGCCAAGAACGGCGGTTAGGGCGCGTAGCCGTTCGCCCGGTACCATGCCACCGCTTTGCTCAACGCCTCGCGGGCGGGCGTTTGCGGCAAGCCGAGCTCGCGCACGGCTTTGCCGGAATCAAAGAATTCGTAGCGGCGTGAGAGGCGCACTTTCTCCGGCGTGGCGGCAGGGATGTGCCGCGGGTTGATGCGGGCGAGGGCGCGCTCCACATAGGACCAGGCTTGGGCGACGGCGTGAGGGATGTGTAGGCGGGTGCGGGGGTGACCGTCAATCGCATCCAGCAGGTCAAGAAGCTGCTTGAGGGTGAGGTTCTCGCCTCCCAGGATGTAGCGCTCACCGACCCTGCCGCGCTCCGCGGCGAGAAGGTGACCTTGCGCCACGACGTCCACATCCACGATATTCAGCCCGGTATCCACGTAGCCAAACATGCGACCGTGCAACCAATCTACGATGATTTGGCCAGTAGGCGTTGGTTTGTGGTCGCCGACGCCCACCGGCGCGCTGGGGTTCACTATCACCACCGGCGCCCCCTGATGGGCAGCGTCGCGCGCCAGGGCTTCGGCTAGGAATTTGCTACGCTGATAGGGTCCGATGCGGTCCTCGAGGGTGGCGGGGGTGTCTTCCGTGGCGGGGGTGTGATTCGGGTTGAAGCCCAGCGTGGCGACGGAGCTGGTGTAGATGAAGCGCTGCACCTGCGCCAGGCGCGCCGCCTCCAACATGCGGCGCGTGCCTTCGACGTTGGCCTGGTAGAAATCCTCCCAGCGATAGCGGGAGTAACTGTAGAGGGCGGCAACGTGAAAGACCCACTCGCAACCGGTCAGCGCCTGTTGCAGGCTAGCGCTGTCGCTCAGGTCGCCGGTGATGCGCTCCACCGGCAAGCCCTCCAGCTGGCGGGTGACGGCGCCCGGGCGGACGAGCGCCCGAACCGCCGCCGATGAAGCCTGTGCCGCCGGTTACAAAGGTGTGCATGCCCCCTCCCTGGTGAGACGCGGATTGCCGGCGTGAAAAGCCGGTCAGGCGTCGAGAAAGCCCTGCGCTTGCAGATAGGCAATGATTTTGCGCGCGTTTTCGTCGGGCGTGTAGCCCGCACCTACGGTTTCCAGAACCACCTCCGCATTGAGCGGCTCTTCATAGGGGTCATCTATGCCGGTGAAGCCCTTGATTTCGCCGCGGCGGGCTTTGGCGTACATGCCTTTGACATCACGCTGCTCGCAGATTTCCAGCGGGGTATTCACAAAGACTTCGACGAAGCGTTCGGCGCCGACCATGTTGCGCACCTCGTTGCGGGTATTGCGGTAAGGGCTGATGGCGGCGCAGACGACTGTGCCGCGATGGCGGGCAATCTCACCGGCGACGAAGCCGATGCGTAGAATGTTGGCATCCCGGTCCTCTTTGCTGAAGCCCAAGCCTTTGGAGAGATGGGTGCGGACCACGTCGCCATCGAGCAGGGTGATTTGGCGCCCGTGTTCCAGCAGCAGGGCGGTGAGGGCGTTGGCGATGGTGGATTTGCCGGCGCCGCTCAGCCCGGTGAACCAGATGCACAAGCCCTGTTTGTGGCGCGGGGGGTGGGAATCGAGGAGGATGGCGGCGACCTCCGGGCGGGTGAACCATTCCGGCAGGGGTTTGCCCCGGGCAAGGTAGTCATCGCGCACCTGGGTGCCGGAGATGTTGGCTGTTCTAGCGCCGGTGGGCACGCGCGAGGCTTCCTCGTAGCGCTCCTCATCCAGCAGGTAGACCAATTCCTGGAAGGGGAGCGCCTGCACTCCCAGCTCTTCGGTGTATTGCATGAGCATGTCTTGGGCTTCATAGGGACCGTAGAAGGGACGTCCCTGACTATCATTGCCGGGTCCGGCGTGGTCCCGACCGATGATGAAGTGCGTGGCGCCGTAGTTGCGGCGGATGAGCGCG
>JAKJAC010000390.1 GCA_022707705.1 Chloroflexota bacterium | reverse complement strand
TTTACCGGGTGTTGCCTTGTAGCCCGCAGGCTTCTGTAGCCCAGCTTTAGCTCCCGGCAGCGTTAGCAGCCCGGCAGAATCAGCAGTCCGGCGGCATTGAACCAGAGAAAAAATGCGGGAAATTGACGCGCATCCCTCCCCTCTACTGTGTTTGACACTTTAGCGTTGTGATGCTACCATGGAACCATTAACAAGTTGGCACGCACCTGATCCCCATCTGCCGTGCCGTCTGAATCATGGTCCATCGGACCGTCGCGCCGAAAGGCAGTCTATGGAACGACGATGACTCCGGTTCGTCACTTTTCCACTGGCGCCTCGTCCTTCAATACTGCCCATTGTCACACAATACGAGGAGGTTTCGATGCCCGCGAAATTCCCCGTCCGGCTTTTAGCTTTCCTTCTCCGCACGTCGCTGTTGACGATTCTGATCATGGGAGAAACTCCTGAGAATCACTCTCCCCCAGCAGTCCTGGCGCACTCCCCTGATGATAGCGCCGTTTCGCAGCGACTCCTCAGCGCTGCCCCCGCAGCAGCCTTCTCTGGTACACCCACCCGCGGTCTTCCCTCACTTGATGTCCAATTCACCGACGAATCCTCTGGCGCCCCTACTGGTTGGGCCTGGTACTTCGGCGATGAGCCTTTCGATAACCCCTGGACATCAACACCCCTCAGTGAGTGGACACCGAGACTCGAGCACAGCAGTGTGACCCTTCCCGATGGCAGCATCGTGCTCATGGGGGGCGCCACCTACCGCAACGATGTCTGGCGCTCCACAGATGGCGGCACCACCTGGACGGAGATGACCGCGAGCGCTGCGTGGGCTGGCAGAGAAGCCCACACCAGCGTGGTGCTCCCCGATGGCAGCATCGTGTTGATGGGAGGCAGCACCGGCACCGGCACGCACCTGAATGACGTGTGGCGCTCGACCGACAAGGGCGCCACGTGGACCCAACAGACTGCCGCCGCCGAGTGGGGAAAACGCTCGGGCGCCAGCGCTGTGGTGCTCACCGATGGCAGCATTGTGCTCATCGGCGGTTTGGGCTACAACGATGTCTGGCGCTCCGAAAACCAGGGCGAGACCTGGACCCGACTGACCGCCGCAGCTGCCTGGTCGGCGCGTTGGCTCCATACTTGCGTGGTGTTGTCGGATGACAGCATCGTTCTGATGGGCGGTTGGGATGTCTACGATGTCCGCAACGATGTCTGGCGCTCCACCGACCAGGGCGCCACCTGGGTCCAAATGACCGCTTCGGCTGGGTGGGCGGCGCGCCGTGCGCATACCAGCATCGCCGCCAGCACCACTATCTGGCTGATGGGCGGCACGATCTACGGCAGCGCCTTCAATGACGTGTGGCGCTCCGACGACCTCGGCGCCACCTGGACGCCAGTGACCGCGAGCGCCGGTTGGACGCCGCGGGGCTACCATTCCACAGTGATCCTTCCCGATGCCACCATCGTGTTGACTGGCGGCGGTTTCGGTAGTGAGGTCTGGCACTCAACCGACGCAGGCGCGACCTGGACGCAGATCTCCTGGCCCACGGCACGCTCCGGTCACGGCAGCGCAACCCTCCCCGATGGCAGCCTGGTTATCACGGGTGGCTATGATAGCGCACGGCGCAACAACGAGGTCTGGCGTTCGGTGAACCAGGGCGCGACGTGGACCCGCAAGCCGCTCGATGTGGGTTGGGCCGCGCGCGAAGGGCACAGCCTTGTAGCGCTGCCGGATGGCAGCCTCGTGCTCATGGGCGGCGACGATGGCAGCGACCCGCGCAGGGACGTGTGGCGTTCGACTGACCAGGGCGAGACCTGGGTGCAACAGGCCGCCAACGCCCCGTGGGCGGCGCGCTCGGGCCACAGCAGCGTCGTCCTTCCCGATGGCGCCATTGTGCTGATGGGAGGATTGGGCGCAAGCGGACCGCCCAAAAACGATGTTTGGCGCTCGACAGATCAGGGCGCCACCTGGGTGCAGCTGACCGCAACAGCGGCATGGTCGGGGCGGACGCGCCACGCCGGCGTCGTGCTCTCCGATGGCAGCATCGTGCTGCTCGGTGGGCTTTCCGCCGATAGCCCGACGAATAAGAACGACGTCTGGCGCTCGGTTGACGGCGGCGCGACCTGGGTCCAGCAGACCGCTGCTGCCCCGTGGGGACGCAGATTCATGCTCGCCGCCGTGGCTCTGCCCGATGATAGCGTCATCCTGATGGGCGGCGACTACCTCGGTACCCCCTACAACGACGTCTGGCGCTCCGCCGACCAGGGCGCCACGTGGGTGCAGCTCACCGCGGGCGCGGAATGGACCGCGCGTGCGGGGCACACCGCCGCGGTGTTGCCGGATGGCAGGGTGATGCTTGTGGGCGGCTACGACGGCACCACC
>JAKJAC010000038.1:15024-26093 GCA_022707705.1 Chloroflexota bacterium | reverse complement strand
GGTGTTGAGCTAACCTGTACTAAAGGTCGAGGGCTTCTTCCGTGATATGGAGTGTTTGGATTTCTGGCAGGCGCGTGACGCGTGAGCCTCAAGGTTATGTTTGGCATACAAGGTTCTCTGGTGATAGGAGCGACGGGGACACACCTGGTCCCATCTCGAACCCAGCAGTTAAGCCCGTCAGCGCCGATGGTACTTGGGGGGCAGCCCCCTGGGAGAGTAGGTCATTGCCAGAGAACCTTGTATTGTTTCTCGCACTTGGTACTGCCCGGCAATTCGCCGGGCTTTTTTGCGCCTGGTTCACTGATCAAGCCAGGCTTTTTCAGATGACCCACACAAACTGAACCTCTTGCGTTGCACACAGCTGCAGCAGGCGCTACCATAAATCCGGATTGCGCGCCGGATCATTCGCGGTGCGCATCCAGCCTTTGGCGCCAGCGCTTGGTCTAGCCTTTGTTGACCGCGTTGACTCCGAATCGCTGTACAAAGTGAGCTGACAGCGCTCTTTGAGCGCTTCGAGCCCCACTATCTCCGCCAACATCTCCATACGGTTGTTCGTGGAGTACCGGTAACCGCCCGAGAGTTCCTTGCGCCGCTCCTAAAACTCCAGGATAACCCCATAACCGCCCGGTCCAGGGGTGCCCAAAGAAGCGCCATCAGCATAAATGTCTACATTCTTGAGCGTTATGCCCAACCTCTGCAACGATGTGATGGCTAATTGGTGCAGGTTCTGGGCTGATTTGTAGCTATCCCCTGGATTCTTAAGCTTCTCTTAAGCTTGAGTGTAGCTTCTATTAAGGACATACCCACAAAGTCGTGGTACAGTGTAAGATGGTTTCGGTGGAACTGTCACGCAAGGTTTCATTCCATACACCGTAAAGTGAGGTGTTCATGATTGAAGTTAATGGTTTGACGAAATCTTATGGCCCCATTGAGGCTTTGCGGGGAGTGTCCTTTCACATTGCCCGCGGCGAAATTGTCGGTTTGTTAGGTCCAAATGGCGCTGGCAAGACGACGATTCTCAAAATCCTTACCGGTTATTTGCAACCGGATGAGGGGACGATACTCATCCATGGCTTAAATGCTCTGGAACATCCTCGGGAGGTCCAGGCGCAAATCGGATACCTGCCAGAAACGGCTCCGCTATATCCGGAACTGACCGTACAGTCCTACCTGCAGCTGATGGCGGACCTGCGTCAGATTCCTGAAGCGGAACAGCGCGAGCGGTTCTCCACCGCAGTGTATGCCACCGGCTTGCAAGCTCACCTGACTCGCCCTATCGGGCAGCTGAGCCGGGGTTTTCGGCAGCGGGTCGGATTGGCGCAAGCAATCATGCATCAGCCCCAGATTCTGATCCTTGACGAACCTACAGTGGGTCTCGATCCCACACAGATTGTCGAAATCCGGGAGCTCATTCGACGCCTGGCGGAGCATACAACGATTTTGTTCTCCACGCATATCCTCTCCGAGGTGGAGACCTTGTGCGATCGCGCAATCATCCTGATGAACGGTGAAGTGCGCGCAGATGCGCGCCTGGCAGACCTGGCTGCGACCTCGAATGCAGTCATGGTGCTCTCGAATTCGGCGCCAGATGCCCCCGCAGCGTTGCGCGGTCTGAAAGGTGTGCACGCTGTCGAAACTTTCCTGAGCGGTGATGGCTTTCCTGCTTACCGGATATTGGGAGATCCAGCCACCGGAACAGAGCTTTGCCCCGCGATCTATGATCTGGCGCGTTCTCAACAATGGGCGCTCCGTGAACTGCGGCGTGACGTTCGCACGCTCGAAACAGTTTTCAACGAATTGGCGACGCGCACGGAGGTGGCGGCATGAACCAGATTCTCGCAATCACTCGCAAAGAGCTGCGCGGTTATTTTGGCTCACCGATGGCGATCATCTTCATCGGCGCCTTTTTGGCCGCGACTTTGTTCACGTTCTTCTGGGTTGCGACGTTTTTCTCGCGTGGTATTGCAGACGTACGCCCATTGTTCCAGTGGACGCCAGTATTGCTGATTTTCCTGGTCGCAGCATTGACCATGCGGCAATGGAGTGAAGAGCAGCGAGCGGGAACGCTGGAGATTCTCTTGACTTTGCCCGTTTCCACGGTGCAGCTCGTTCTCGGCAAATTCCTGGCGGTGGTAGCGCTGGTCGCTTTGGCATTGGCGTTGACGTTCTTTCTGCCGCTGACGGTGGCGTTCCTCGGAAATCTTGATTGGGGTCCGGTCGTAGGCGGATATCTCGCTTCGATCCTGTTGGCGGCGGCTTACGCCGCGATTGGCCTGGCGGTTTCTTCACGCACGGATAACCAGATTGTTGCACTCATTTCCACGGTGTTGCTCTGCGGTGTGCTGTATCTGGTAGGCTCCGCCGGAATAACGAACTTCGTGGGGCAAAATGCTGGGGAGATTCTGCGTGCTATCGGTGTAGGCAGTCGTTTTGAGAGCATCCAGCGGGGTGTAGTAGACCTGCGGGATTTGCTCTACTATGCCACTCTCACCGGGATATTCCTGGTTCTCAATGTGCTTTCGCTCAAGATGAAGAGCTGGAGCCATGGTGAACGCACCCGGCAGCAACGCACCGCGCTCAAACTGACTTCGGTGCTGCTGGTGGCTAATCTGGTGGTCGCCAACGTGTGGGCTTATCCGTTGAACGGGTTGCGGGTAGACTTGACCGAACAGCGCGAATTCAGCTTGTCTCAGGCGACGCGCGACCTGCTGAACAACCTCCAGGAACCGTTGCTGATTCGCGGCTATTTCAGCGCCAAGACCCATCCGCTTCTGGCACCGCTGGTGCCCACCGTGCGGGATATGCTGCGTGAGTATGAGATTGCCTCGCGCGGAATGGTGCAGCTGGAGATCATTGACCCTGCCGAGGACCCCGATAAAGAAGCTGAAGCCAACCAGGTATACGGTATCAGCCCTTCACCCTTCCAGATTTCGGAACGCTATGAAACCTCGGTAATCAATGCTTACTTTGATATCCTCATCCGTTACGGTGACCAGAGCCAAGTGCTTAACTTCGAGGATTTGATCGAGGTTCAGCAGGATACGGCTGGTTCGGTGGCGGTCACCTTGCGCAATCTGGAATATGACCTTACCAGCACGATCAAGAAGACGGTGTACGGGTTCCAGAGTATTGATGCGGTGTTAGCCGCGTTGGCTGAGCCTGCTACACTGACTCTGTATGTGACCGAATCTACAGTGCCCACAACGCTGGCGGATGTGCCCGAGACGATTCGCCGCGTAGCGGAGGAAATCGCCACGCGGTCTGAGGGCAAGTTTGTGTTCCGCGCCGTAGACCCCACCGCTGCGGCAAGTGGCGTCACCCCGCAACAGCTGTATGAAACCTACGGGATCCAACCGTATAGCGCTTCCTTGTTCTCCTCCGATACTTACTACCTTTCGATGGTGTTGGAGGCTGGAGAATCAGCCAGCCCTGTGTATCCCTCCGGTGACTTAAGTGAGGCTGATATTCGCACGACCATTGAATCGGCGCTCAAGCGCGCCTCCAGCGGTTTCCTCAAAGTAGTAGGGCTGTGGGTGCCTCCTGCGACCCCAACCACGGATATGTACGGGCAGCAGCAACAGCCATTACAAAGCTGGGAAGCCCTGACGCAGGCTTTGGGGCAGGAATACGAAGTGCGGACGCTCGATCTCAGTACCGGGCAGGTCCCAGCCGATGTGGATGTTTTAGTCCTCATCGCACCCGAGAATTGGAGCGATAAGGAACGCTACGCTGTGGACCAATACCTCATGCGTGGCGGCGCTGTGGTGGTAGCGAGCGGTTCGTATAAGATTGCCCTGGATTCATGGTCGGGTGGCTTGGTTGCTCAACCTTTGGTTTCGGGTGTGGCTTCGTTGCTCGAGAGCTATGGCGTGCAGGTGGAATCTTCCCTGGTGCTAGATACCCGCAACGAACCTTTCCCGGTGGCGGTCAATCGTACGGTCAGTGGTTTCCAGGTGCAGGAGATTCAGGCGGTTGCCTATCCATTCTTCGTGGATGTCCGTAACGATGCCATGGCGCAGGACCATCCGGTTGTATCCAACCTGCCCGCTGTAACGCTGAACTGGGCTTCACCCCTGGCGCTGGATGAGGCGAAGAATGCTGAACGCGAAGTGACTGTGCTTTTACAATCCACTGAAGATTCGTGGAAACTGAGCGGAGATGCTACGATGCTGGGTAGCGCGCCCAACATCCAACCGGATTTCGATACCTACCCCGAACTAGGATTTGCGGCAGGAACGGCGCAACAGAGCTATCCGCTAGCCGCTGTGGTTCAGGGGACGTTTGCGAGCGCCTTCAGCGGCAAACCCTCACCGTTGGAGGCTACAGAGAATCCGACTGCGACAACCGCAGCCTCGCAAACTGCCGGGACCATTGAGGTTTCGCCGGAAGGCGCGCGCCTGGTGGTCATCGGTAGCTCCGAGTTCCTGGATGACCTTGTTTTCAATCTCTCTTCCCGGTTGTCGGGCGACCGTTATCTCAACAGCATTAAGCTACTGCAAAACGCGATTGCCTGGGCAACCGAAGACCTGGATCTGCTGACCATTCGCACCCGCGGCACCTCGGTGCGAGTGCTGGCGCCCCTTGATGACCGGGCGCGCTCCATGGCAGAAGCTGCGAACTATGTATTGGCTTTCCTGGCGCTGCTCATGCTGGGCGTGGTCTGGAGTGTTCGTCTACGGAATGAAAAGCCGGTGGAATTGCTGCCCGCTCATGAGTTGAAATTCAAGGGGGTAGCACTGGCAAGTGCGACTGATAAGGAGGAGGTGGAAGCATGAAACGCCATCAACAGATTCTGGCGGGTGTGCTCGTGTTGCAGCTGGCGTTGATTGCCGTAGTGTTTTGGCCCCGCTCTGCGGCTACGGGCAGCGGAGAGCATGCATTTCCCGATCTCCAGGTAGAGGACATCGTGTCGTTGCGCATCACGGATGAGTCTGGGCAATCGGTTTACCTGCATCGCGCTGCTGAGGGCTGGGTTTTGCCGGACATGGGCGACTACCCTGTCAGTAGCAACGCAATCACACCGCTGCTGGAGAAACTCGTCGGACTTACCAGCGACCGGTTGGTGACGCGCACCGAAGCCAGTCACCAACGTCTTCAAGTGGCGCAGGACAAATTCGTCCGGCAGTTGACGTTGGAACTGGCAGACGGTTCATTCCAGATTCTGTACCTGGGGTCGGCGCCGCAGTATACCACGACACATTTCCGGGTGGAGGGGCAGAACGAAACTTATCTCACCAGCGCTCTGACCACTTGGGAATTGGATACGCGTCCGGTATCCTGGGTTGAGGTGGGCTATTCTAGCATTCCCGTGGATTCGCTGACCGAGGTGACCCTGGAGAATGCCAATGGGACGTTTATCTTTGTGCCTTTACCTGTCACGACTGCAGGTGATACCACGACCCGTGAATGGACCTTGCAGGGGCTGAATACCGGCGAAACTGCCAACGCTGCCAAGATTCGCACAACTATCGATCAGGCTGCTTCGGTAGTGGTAACGACCCCTCTGGGAAAGACCGATTCACCTGACTATGGATTAGATTCACCAACTGCCGTGATTACTTTGAAGACCGCGGATCAAACGGTCACGTTGACGATCGGCGCCCAAACTGCCAGTGGCAACTACGTGCTGAAAAGCTCAGACTCACCGTATTTCATTGAGGTGAGCAGTTACTCTGTAGAGAGCCTCGTCGGTGGGACGCGGGCAGATTTTATCACCGCGCCGGCGCCCTGAACCATCAAGGATGACCAACGTCGCCGCCTCAACCTGGAGGCGGCGACGTTCTTGTTGCTGAATCCGTGATTGGCAAACCTGAGCCAACTGAGATGCTTTTTGAGCCTTAACTCAAGCGTAGGTGCCGATGCCGTTGCTCTCCGTGTAGAAAACCAGTCCGATAGCGCCAGGACCACCGTGTGTCCCCAGGACCGGCGATAGCAGTCCGGTCGTGATTTGCTGTGGTTGAAGCTGTTCCTTGACCATATCGAGTAACAGGGAAATATCGGGGTCTTCTGGAGTGTGCATCACCGCCAGTTCCACGGGGCGCCGTCCCGCAAGGCGTTTGAGAGCCTCAGCCACCAGCGATTCCAGCGATTTGCGGCGACTGCGCGCTTTGCCCAGTGCATCTATCTTGCCGCCTTCCATGGTCAGCATGGGTTTGAAATTGAGTAGCGTGCCCAGCAAGCGCGCCGCTCCACCGATGCGTCCCCCCCGATGGAGATATTCCAGCGTATTCAGCGCGATGAGCAATTCCATGCGCGAACGCACTTTCGCCGTTGCGTGCAGAATCTCTTCGACGGAGGCGCCAGCTTGGTTCGCCCGCGCTGCTACCAACGCTTGAAACCCTACCCCCATCGAAACTGAGCGCGAATCGTGCAGCTCAATGCGCAGCTCAGGCAACTCGGCTTTAGCTTGAATGGCTGAAGCCAATGTGCCACTCAGTAATGAGGATAGAAATACTCCCACAATGGTATCAGCCTCATAACGTTCGGCGACCTGCCGGAAGAAAGTCATGAAGTCACCCACCGAAGGCTGTGACGTCATCGGAAAATCTTTGCGTTCCTGTAGCATCCGGTAAAAAGTGGGGATGTCGAGGGTGATGCCATCCAGGTACGTCTCCTCGCCCCAGTGAACATTGAGGGGGATGACTGAAATATCGTGCGCCTGTGCCAGTTCTGGCGTCAGGTTCGCCGTACTATCTGTGACGACCGCAATCCGTCCCATGCTATTGCTCCTTTCTCTTCTCTTGATTGACCAGCTTCTTCTGTTTGTATAACCCCACTCCCTGCCAAAAGTTACGGGTACAAGACCGATTATTGGCTGTTGGGTGCCTTAGACAAAACATAGGTTATTTGTCTGGCTGAACCTGATAAATAGTGCTTTTTGGGTGCACGAAGCGCACCCAAAAACACTAAAAAAAGAACCCTCTTCGTCTGTTTGCAGAACCTTAACCAGTTTCCATCAACAATCTGTCGTAAAACCAAAAGTCACGGAATGTCAGAGCTTTTTCTGGCCGATCGCAAAGGGAGCTCTGGTCGCACAACGCTCTTCAACGTAACTTCAAGTGGCATCTGGTGTTGTAGATTACAGCCGCGACGCTGGTTTTCTTTCATATCCCCTCGATGGTATAATTTGGACGGGGGAAAACAATGGAAGACACCGACGAAAGTGTGTTGATTGAAAGGGCGCGGCACGAACCGGAGGCTTTTGGAGAACTCTACCGGCGCTATGTGACACGCATTTACCGCTATCACTATCGCCATTTGGGGAATCACGTCGAGGCTGAGGACCTCACCTCGCGCACGTTCTTTCAGGCTTTGCGGGCAATCCATCGTTACCAGCCGCAGGGAGGCACCTTTCAGGCATGGCTTTTCCGGATTGCTCACAACTTGATGGCGAATTTCTATCGGGACCAGAGCCGGCATCCTGGCGTGGGTCTGGATGTTGTGACCGTCACGCCCTCTCTGGAGATGAGCCTGTCTGATCGTATTGAGAGAGCCGAGGATGCTCAGAAATTGCTCGCGGCGCTGGAAGTACTGCCGGAGGAGCGCAAGACGTTGATTCTGTTGAAATTCGTTGAGCAACTGTCCAACGCTGAGATTGCCGTTGTATTGGGAAAGACAGAAGGAGCCATTAAAGCTTTGTACAATCGCACACTGGTCAGTTTGCGGCGTGCGCTGGCAGAAGGAGAACATCATGCGAAAACATACCGGGGATGAATATATTCTGCTGGAAGATTCTTGCGCTGAGACGGCTTTGCTGCCGGTTCAGCAACAGTGTCTGGAAGGCGCCTTGCTTGCCGCATTACAGGCGCCGCCGTTATGGGGCGCACCGTCGCCAACGTTTGTCACTACCCTGCAGCGCGACTTGATGCTTGCGGCACAGCGCCGGCAGCGTTTATTGCACTGGTTGGGAGCAGCGAGTGGGGGAATCCTCTCGCTGCTTGGTGGTGCGTTGGTCTGGTATCTCTTGCGGAAGCAGGGAGCTCATCCATCTGTTTCACGTGGGGCGGTTTTCCATTCCCGCAGTGTTCACATCTGGCGCCGTCAGCCAGCATAGCCGCACCTCGCCAACACCCTTAATACCCTCTCGACGGACTTACGTCCGGACATGATACCTGCTGTTGGAAACCTGAACAGTGACCCGGCTGCGGTTTTTTGCGTGCCGCCAAACTTGCGCTATACTGGCATCAGGAGGACGCAATAGGTATGAGCGACGCATCCACACGGGCAATGCTTTCGGCGCGACGGGAACCATCGGTTTGGATTTTGGCATTGCTGTTGACGGTCGAGGGGCTTGCCTTCATCGTTGCGGCGATTCGATTGCTGCTCATTCCAGAAGCAGCCTGGATGGTCCACTTACCCTGGCTTGGCGATGTATGGCCCGTCAGTCAAACGGTCGGGGGGATTGCTGCAGTGCTTGCGGCATTGGTATTGATAACAGCTCTTAGCTGCATCCGCCTCACACCGGCAGTGTGGTTGAACGCCATGGCTGCGCAGGGCATCACGTTGCTGACGCTGTTGCTCCTCTACTTCAATCGTTTCACCGAACACCTTGCGGGACAGGGCATCTACCAATACGTTTTCTACATGGTCATGGCTTATGCAGTGTTCATGGTCTTTTTCCTGACTCTGGTTGTGCGCCAGATTGCCTACCATGAACCCACTCGCACAAACGTAAGGCACGGACGATGACAATTTCTCCAGCTCACGATCTGGCTGTTGAAACACCGTCTCCTGCACAAACGCCAGAGCAGGCAGATATCTCACTGTTGCGGCGCTTCGAGCCGGTCTTGCGTTTCACGCGAGGCGAGCAATTCTTCCCCATGGATGTGGACCGATACGTGGGGGATTCCAGCCTGTGGATGCAACGTCCCGGTTACGCCCCGCTGTGCCTTGTGCCCGAGGGAGCGTTGACCTCTGACTTGCTGGCGCGTTTCAACTACGCTCGCCCTGAAGCGGTTTATTTCCTCAAGTTCATTGACCCCCTCAATCTGGCAGAACTGGCAGCCTACGAGGTGCGCCGTGTGGGACGGGGTATCTTGAGCCGGCACGCTGAAGATGTCTTTCATGCAGGTCTGGGGCGCCTGGCGCGCGTGGGTTATCTTTCGCGGTTTGTGGATGCGCTATTCACACTCTCTCTCCTGGCAAGAGGTAACGTGCCCGGGGATACTGCAGCAGCGGCAGCGCGTGCCTATGCACAGCTCCAATCTGAAGCAGAATCTTATCGCTATTATGGTCGGGTGTTGCGTCGTGATGGTTGGGTTATACTGCAGTATTGGTTCTTCTACGCCTTCAACAATTGGCGTTCCGGTTTCTTCGGTGTCAACGACCATGAAGCGGATTGGGAAATGATCACGCTCTACCTGGATGAACCACAGTCGGGGGATGTTCGCCCTGAATGGGTGGCTTATGCCTCACACGATGCCTCTGGCGATGATTTGCGCCGGCGTTGGGATGATCCCGAAGTGTTCAAAATGGGCGAGCATCCGGTTGTTTTTACCGGCGCCGGATCCCATGCCAGCTACTTTTCGCCGGGTGAATACATGGCTGAATTGGAGATACACTTTCTGCGCCCTCTATCGCGCCTGGTGGAGTGGCTTCAGCATCGCTGGCGGAAGGCTCGCGACGAGGTGTACAGCGAGAGCGGCCCTGCGGCAGCAGGCGATGTTGCGCCGGAGAGCGGGCTTCCTGACGAACCCGGCGCAGCCCTGGATATTTTCCGCGTGCCTTTCGTGGATTTTGCCCGTGGGGATGGGGTAACGATTGGACCAGAGCAGCCTAAAGCGTGGGCTGAACCAGTATTGCTAGAGCCGCTTCCAGGTTGGGCCGCGAACTATCGTGGCTTGTGGGGACTCTACGCGCGCGACCCGATTGCGGGTGAAAATGCTCCTGCCGGACCCCTTTACAATCGCGATGGGACGCTGCGTTGCGCATGGTATGACCCTCTGGGATGGGCTGGTTTGGATAAGCTTCCACCGCCACATCTGGCGCTGGCGCGATTATCTGAGCGCGTCGCTGCTATCAAGGAGCGGCGTGTGGCATCTTTGGCAGCGATTACCGCCAAATCCGCCGAATTGACAGAACTGGGCGTTGAAATTGCGGCATTGTATGAGCATCCGCATCTTCTGCCTGAAGCGCTGGCACACCAGGAGCATGTTGAGGCGCTTTCGGTGGAACTGACGCGACTCCGCCAGCAAGTGGAGTCGGATGTAGAGGTATTGGACGCTCTTGAACAGCATCGAGCAGCGCTCGCTATTGGTGCGCGAGGACCATTGCGAGCGCACATTCGTCGGGCGCACCGACCCGCGACTGCCTCGGAACGGCGCAGGAACCGTATCGCCGAGTTATGGGCTGCCACAAGTATCGGTGGTTTGTTGCTGGGCGTGGTGCTGTTAGCCCTTTTCTCGCCGCGGCATGTGGTGGCGGGTTTGAGTCTGCTGCTCACAGGCTTTGTGTTCATTGAGGCGGGATTCCGCCGCCAGATGGGTAAACTCGTTTCGAGTATCACCATTTTGCTCGCGCTCATCGCTGCCGGGGTCATACTTTACGAGTTCTTTTGGCAGCTCATCGTGGTTGCAGTCGTGCTCATCGGAATTTACCTGACCTGGGAGAACCTGCGGGAATTGGTATGAGCAGCTGGGTCCGTAATAGAACTATCTATTGTTTGGGAGAGCAATCGTGAGCTATTATTCTGAAGTTGAGATGGCTGAGTTGCGACGTCTTTTTGAGCTCGAGGTATTGAAGTGGCCCAGAGTCACCATCCGCACGATGTTTGGTTGTCCCAGCTATCAGGTGGATGGGCGGTTGTTTGCATTTCTGGTGACCGGGGGTGTCGTTATCACCCAGCTCATGCAGATGGATCGCGAGATGCTGCGCCGGCAGTATCGGGTCGCGGATTTCAAAGCTGGCGAGCGAGTTCTCACCCAATGGATTCAGGTGTCTTTGCCCGAGAAGCAGCAACTGGGATATCTGATACCCTACATCCGCAAAAGTTATGAGCGCGCCCTGGCGCGCACGCTCGGCGGCGATTGAGCGGGATTGTCGTTCAGGCTCGCGTCAGGGTCATTTCGATA
>JAKJAC010000038.1:11707-15014 GCA_022707705.1 Chloroflexota bacterium | reverse complement strand
TCGAACGCGAGAGTGTAGCCGAATTCCCGCATCACCGGGAAGCAGGGATCATCATCAGCCAAATTCTCGTGATGCGTCTCGTGTTTGGGATAGGCGGTGTGTAGTGCATGGAGAAGTGCGCTGTACACCGCCTCTGCGTTTGGGGTTTCGGCTTGGAGTGTCAACCGTCCTAGGTCGTGCCGCAGGCGTTGGTAGGTGATCCATCCCCACTCCCCTGAGCGTAGGTGCACTTCCAACCCCTCCAGATTGCCCGCATGTTTCAAGGAGGGTATCTCATTCAGCCACGAAGGGGTGCCCCGATATTGCTCCAAAGCCGTAACGGCTTCATCCGCAGACAGCGGGCGAGTTGTGTGCTGTGGGGTGATTGGCAGGCTCGCCTCGCAGCTTCGATGGAGCACTAACAGCTCGCGCTTTGGGCAGAAGCCAAGCTTGCAGAACAACCTGTGTGCGGGGACATTGTTCTTGATTACCTCAAGGATAATGGTGTCTGCACCTAATTGCCAGGAACGTTCGATGAGCGTTTCCATCAGGCGTTGCCCGGTTCCGTGGTGGCGTTTGACCTGGAGAATGCCCAGGCGGGTAATCCATGTTCTCGGCAGGCGTACACCCAGCATGGCTAATCCCAGAATTTGATGCCCCTCTATTGCCACTGCGGAATGTTCGAGCGCCACATCATAAGTGGTGATATACTTCTGGAGTTGCTCGACCGTCATCGGCATAGCGATGAGATAATCAGCGCGGGCTTGATTATAGGCGTCATTCAGCGTTTCCAGCGTGAAATCACTCGCTGGCGCGATTTCCGGAGGAGTGTCTGAGCCAGCTGCGCTGTCTGCTATTACCCTCGCTGGCTCTGTGCCCAAAGGATTAGCATTCATGGAACAACCTCCCTTGTGAAATGGTCATCTTGGGTGTCCAGATTCCGCGCTAGTATAGTTCATCCGGCCCTGTGGTGGGCGCTTATTTCCACAGGCATTGAGAAAGCTAACATGCTTTCTGGCTAATGTCAAAAAGGTCCAGTTTGTTAAAGAGGGTGATTTTCGGTGCCGCGGGCAGCGCGCGTCATGCGTTGCACAGGTCGAAAATCACCCTCAAAACCGCGGTTTCAACCACCCTTCGTGATGGCAAACGGGAGCACGCTGAACAGTGACTCGTCTATGTAACTGTTCAGCGTTCCCCCCTCTAGCACCAACCAGAGAGACCAAAGCCGCGATGGCGAGTTGCGCCTGGCGGTGGCAGGCATGTCATCGCAAGGTGACATGCTTGCCGATGGAAAGCCAGATCTGCACCAGGTGTGACCGCCCGGCACACCCAATCTCTGCCTCCGGCGCCCGCGGCTGCTTTCGGTGATTTTCGGTGTGTTTCGGTGATTTTCGGTGTTCGGTTGGGCGGTTTTTCGAACACCGAAATCACCGATTTCGCCGAGAAGCTTGGAGCCCGAAACGGGCGCCTGGCGCTGGAAATCCGAAGCGTTACGGTTCGACAGCGTCTTGACACGGTTCCATGTCTGACCATTTGTAAAAACGATTGTGATTATGATGCGATAATGATTTTTATTTTTCAATCACGAAGACCGGTTGCTGAAGTTTAGGAAAGCAGACAGGCGTGTAATGGAAATCTGAACAGTTACTCGTCTATCGGGCTTTGACAAAAAAACTGGGCGTGGTATACTGCGGTCTGCGAGGAAGAGGGACTCCCTCGGACCCGGGAGGGATGGCCGAGCGGCTTAAGGCAACGGTCTTGAAAACCGTCGTAGCGCAAGTTACCGTGGGTTCGAATCCCACTCCCTCCGCCTTTACAAGTGATGCGCACCTGGGGAGGTGCCGGAGTGGACGATCGGGGCCGCCTGCTAAGCGGTTGTGGGGACAATAAATCTCCACCCAGGGTTCGAATCCCTGCCTCCCCGCCTGATGCGCCCCTGTGGCTCAATTGGATAGAGCGTTTGGTTGCGGACCAAAAGGTTTCAGGTTCAAGTCCTGACAGGGGTACTGCTGAAGAAACGTGGTTTTTGAACATATAGATAAATAGTGTTTTGCCCCTGTGGCTCAATTGGATAGAGCGTTTGGTTGCGGACCAAAAGGTTTCAGGTTCAAGTCCTGACAGGGGTACACAAAGCGCCGGAATACCCATTCCGGCGCTTTGCTTTGTTCACCAAGCGCTTTGCTTAAGGCAGCAACGCGATGGTCTCGATTTCCACCAACCCGCCCAACGGCAGCGCTGCAACCGCAACGGTGGAGCGCGCGGGCGGCGTATCGGGGAAGTATTCCCCGTAGATGGCGTTGACGGCTTTGAAGTGCGCCATATCGGTGAGGAAGATGGTCGTCTTGACCACGTGCGCAAAGTCGGTGCCGCCTGAATGTTTTTCATCACCTGCCGCGCCTGGCTTTCCACATCCGGTCCGGCAAGGACACCGGTTTCCGGTATCAAGCCCAGCTGCCCGGATGTGAAAACCAGCTGCCCGGTGCTAATGCCCTGCGAGTAGGGTCCCAGTGCCTTTGGGGCGTGGATGGTTGCGATTCCAGTCTTCATGATAGCCTCCTTTGATCTGTTAGCGTACGGTTCTCAATCTGGTGAGGTGCTATGCGCCATTGTGACGCTTCTGCCAGTAGGGTGAGAGCTTGAGCATGGCTCTCCGCGCGAAAGGGCGCACCAGGGGCATGAAATAACGTCGCCATCCCAGCAGCGTTGCCACTTCATTCACGATATCATTGTAGCTGGCGCGTTGATAGTGGAGCAAGCGCTGACTCTCCTCCGTATCGAGCCAATCTGTGCAGTATTCCTCGGTGGTGAATGCTTCCGCAGGCAACGGTCCGATACCCATCGCCGTTAGCAACCTCCCCAGATACTCGTCATACGTTATCTGGCAGGTCGGACCGCCCCCGATGAGCCATACCTTGCCCCATATTGCCTCGCACTGCAGGGCATTGGATAGCGCCAGGCCCAGATCGTATGGATGGATGACCTCAAAACGTGTATCCGGGCGAATCTCGAACATGATGGGCTGGGCTTTGCGCAGCGCGATGTGTGGCACATCTGAGAACCGGAGAATCGTCCACTTTAGCGGTGAGGCTTTGACCATCGCCTCACAGGCAATCTTGTGTTCTGTGTAGGGATCGGTGGCGAAAACGGGGTCTGTTACCCGGCGAGGTGGCGGCAGGTGGCGTGTAGGACCAAAGAGATCGAATGATGAAGCCAGAATGAACCTGGGTGGCGTGAGTTGTGCTTGAGCCGCCGTTAGCAGGTTGCGCGTCCCTTCGACATTGACCTGGCGCGCCAGCTCTGGTTCGGCATTACTCAGCGGCGGGATGAC
>JAKJAC010000038.1:8240-11673 GCA_022707705.1 Chloroflexota bacterium | reverse complement strand
TACGGCGCGCGTCACCACCTCTGCATCGCGAATATCGCCCCACACTATTTCGAAACGCTGATCGTAACGCTTGCCGAGGCGTTTGGCGATGGCTTCCGTATGGGCTTGTCGTAGATCGAAACATCGCACTTCATGGTCCTGCTTCAGTAGTTCCTCGACGGTATGGGAACCGATGTGACCGAAGGCGCCGGTGAGTAGAACTTTCATGTTTGAATTACCTCTGGTGAGTAGACGGTGATCAGGTTGGTTGGGCTGAGGGTGTGCTCTCATTCACCCACCGTGGATCGCGAACCCACCACGCCATCAGAATGCAGGCGAGCACCCCTATTACGGCGCTAATGATAAAGACGAGACCATAGCTGCTTCTGGCAAGAAACCCTCCCATTAGCGGGGCGACCAACCCGGCGATGCCGGTGCCGGTGTTGGAAAGCCCCAGGTATGTCGGGCGGCGTCCCGCGCTGGAGAACTCCATCACGACCATGATGCCGGAAACGAAGAGCGCACTGGCGCCAATGCCGTTGAGCACGAATACCACGAAACTCCAGCCTGGTGAAGGCGCTAACCAGGCGAGAATGTAGCTCAGGACACCGGCTATCCCACCAAAGACCAGATTGCGCATGTGCCCAAAGCGGTCAGCCAGAAAACCGAACAGCAGATTCCCTGTCGCCTGTCCCGCCAGCACCGCCATGGTGTAATAACCGGCGGCGCTGTCTCCCAAATCCCAGCGCTGAATGGCTGAGATTGCCAGAAAGCTACCTCCCATGCTGGCTAAAGCCAGGCATAGCCGGGCAATCATGAAGTGCGTGAAGTTGTGATCTTGCTTGATGATTTCGGGCAATCGCCTCCAGAATTCTTTCGGACTGGGACGGGGGGTGGTCACAGGCTGTGGAGGCTCGCGCACCAGCGCCAGAAAAACCCAGCTGACGCCGATAAAGACTGCTGCAAGTGCGAAGCAGTAGAGGAAATTCATCGGATAAGCCACGGTTGCCAGCAAACGGGCGCTTATCCCCGCCGCTGCGAAGCCCACCAGAGTTCCCAGTGCATTGGTGAGACCAAAGAAACGCCCGCGGCGTTTCAGGGGGATGATCTTGGCGATCATATCCTGCCAGGCGACGGCGACGAAGCCGGCGCCAGCCACATGCCAGGTGAGCGCTGCCAGAGCAACCACAAGCGCCCACTCGGGGTGGCGCAATGCTAATAGCGGCGCAACTGCCAGCAGCGCGACGGGCGCGCGTTCTAGCAGCAATCCCAGGTTCACTACCATAGCTTTCTTACGCGGTAGGCGTTCAACCGCGCTGGCAGTGAAGAGTTGTGGCAGGAACCAACCTGCCTGCGCAATCGCCGCCATCAAACCCACCGCGCGCGGATCGGGAGTCAGCTTGCTGATGAAAAGCGCGAGAATCGTGCCGGTGGACATAAACGTCATGCCAAACCAGAAGCTCACCCCATCCAGAAGATTGGTCCAGAAATTCCAGGGGAACAAACGCTCCACTTCGGTGGCGACTTCAGCATCATTGAGCGCTGGAAAATTCCGGTCGAGCTCCAGCAGATGGCGCAGCAAGCGGATTCTGTTCAGCATAGGTCTCCGGATTAGTATCTGGTGGGTGATGGCAACAGCAGGCGTTTGATGGCACGCTGTTTTTCCCCAGCTATGTTTTAGCACAGCCTGATAGCTTGTCAAGCTAACTAATATCCGCTTTCACTTGTTCTGCTTCGTGGTACAATGAGATCAGGCAGCAGAAGACCCTTTGCCTTGAGCCTTTTTCTGGGAGTGAGAGCAGTTTATGGCTAATGGTACACAGATTGTGATGGATGATCTCGACGCCTTGATGCACGTTCTGCCGTCAGAACTCCAGGCGAGCTTGAATAATGTCGGACGTCGCGATGATTTGTTGGAAGTGATCCTTGACTTGGGACGTGTGCCCACGGCGCGCTACACCGATGCGGAGGTCGTGCTACGTGAAACGGAAGTGTTGCCGGGCGAGCTCGCGTCTGTGGTGGAGCGACTTGGCGACTTCGACGCGGATAATCGCGCCGGTATCGCGCGCACCCTGCATCGCATTGCCGCTATCCGCAACCGCCGTGGTGATGTGGTGGGCTTAACGTGTCGCGTGGGTCGGGCAGTTTATGGAACCATCGAGATAATCAAGGACCTGGTCACATCGGGAAAGAGCGTATTGTTGCTAGGACGCCCCGGTGTGGGTAAGACAACCATGTTGCGCGAAGCAGCGCGTGTGCTGGCAGAGACCAAGCGTGTGGTGATTGTGGACACCTCTAACGAGATTGGGGGAGACGGTGATATTCCCCACCCGGCGGTAGGACGCGCGCGGCGGATGCAGGTAGCGTTACCCACTTTGCAGCACGAGGTGATGATTGAGGCGGTTGAGAATCACAACCCCGAAGTGATTGTGATTGATGAGATTGGTCGGGAGCTGGAAGCGATGGCAGCGCGCACAATCGCCGAACGCGGTGTGCAGCTCATCGCCACGGCGCACGGTAACACCCTCGACAATCTCTTGCTCAACCCCACACTCTCTGATTTGGTGGGCGGCATCGAGAGCGTGACACTCTCCGATGAAGAAGCTCGCCGTCGCGGAACCCAGAAGACCGTGCTGGAGCGCCGCGCCCCGCCAACCTTCGATATCCTTGTGGAGCTTCAGGCGCGCCAACAGGTACTGGTGCATGAAGATGTGGCGGAGTCGGTGGATGGGCTTCTGCGGGGGCGTCCGCCTCGCGCGCAGTTGCGCTCGCGTGGGGATAATGGCAACATCCATAAAGATGCCGTCACTGCACATCTCACGGAAGAGGCTGTGGAACCGGTGGTCTCACGGGCATTGCCGGTAAGCCGCACTTCGGATGTGCGGATGACGACCGTGCGTATTTTCCCCTACGGCATTGCCCGCAACCGTTTGGTGCGTGCGGTGCAGATGTTGCAGGTGCCGGCGGAAATTGTGGATGACTTTGGCACCGCTGAGGTCCTGGTGACCACCAAGCAACACTACCGGCAGCGACCCAAGATTGTGGTGGATGCTGAACGGCGCGGTTCGCCGGTCTACGTGTTGCGTGCCAACACCTCGGCGCAGATGGAATCCTTCCTGGCAGAGCTGTTTCACATTTCCTTGGAGGGAGGAGAAGCCTTTGAGCGCGCCATGCGGGAAACCGAGGAAGCCATCAAGCGTGTTTCCACCGGAGCGGCAGGCATTGACCTTGCGCCGCAGAATGCCTACATCCGTCGCTACCAACACGAGATGGCGCGTGAAGCGCATTTGTTTTCTGAATCATTTGGCAAGGATCCCTACCGGCATGTACGCATTCTGCACGGAGAGTAAGTGACCATGACGAAGCGTGGCCTCTTCATCACCCTGGAGGGACCTGAAGGCAGCGGGAAGACGACCCAGGCGGGTTTGCTGCATGAATGGCTGCTGGCAGAAGG
>JAKJAC010000038.1:0-8229 GCA_022707705.1 Chloroflexota bacterium | reverse complement strand
CCCGCGAGCCTGGCGGCACACGAATTGGTGAGCGTATTCGCGACGTGTTACACAATCCCGAACACACGGAGATGGCTGCGCAGGCTGAGATTCTGCTGTATTCGGCGGCGCGCGCGCAGGTGGTCGCTGAAGTGATTCGTCCGGCGTTAGCGTCGGGGCGCTGCGTGCTTTGCGACCGTTACTTCGATAGCACCTACGCCTATCAGGGTTACGGTCGCGGTTTGCCGTTGGCTGAACTGCGTGAGATTACACGCTTTGCCACCGGTGGCTTGCTCCCGGATGTGACACTCTACCTGGACCTGGAGCCCGAAACGGGTTTGCAGCGGCGTGTAGAGGGTGGCGGCGAGATTAACCGACTTGATCGGGAGACTTTGGCGTTTCACGCGCGGGTACGCGCGGGTTACCTGGAACTGGCGCATCAGGAACCGGCACGCTGGGTACAGATAGATGCCGGCGGCACGGTCATGGAAGTCCAGAAGCTGTTGCGGGCGGAAATTGCGGCGCGCCTGACAGCATGGAAGGCTGTATAGGAGGTCTCGATTATGGAGCAAAATCCCACTTTGCTAGATTGTGCTCACAGCATCATCGCGGTGGTGCCCCGGCTTTCTCGGCTGATGCGCAAAGACTTGCGCTTACACAGTGAAGGTCTGTTCACTGAACCCCAATTCCGGGTCATGGCGCGCCTTTACCGTGAGGGTGCCCAGTGTCTATCCGCACTGGCTGATTTGCAGGGCGTATCGCTGCCCACGATGTCCAAGTTGGTGCAGGGATTGGAGGCGCGCGGGTTGGTGGGGCGCGAGCGCGATGAGACAGACCACCGGCGCATTGTGTTGGCGCTTACACCGGTGGGCAGGTCTGCTTATGAGGACCTCCTGCATTGCACCGAGCAGCACATTGTGGACTGGATAAGTGCGCTGGACGCCGAGGATCGCCTGCAGGTGATTCGCGCCCTGGAGCAATTGGATCAGCTTTTCTCACAGGTGACGCTAAGCAACACCTGTGAGACGGCGGAGCCTGCCAGCTAGTCGTTGGGCGAGCGAATCGGCGGGAGATGACTCCGGCGACCTGAATATCTCTGCGCGGAACCTCTCTGGGAGGGAAATGCTATGGCGCGTAGTTGTGTGGCGGTAGTTCAGACCAACCCCCAGCTGGGCCAAAATACCGAAAACCTGGCTGAGATTGTTGCCCGTCTGCGTGAGGCAGCATCGAATGGGGCGCAGCTGGTTGTTTTCCCCGAGTGCGCCATATCCGGCTATGGTTTTTCTGACCTGGAATCTGCGCGCCATGCTGCTGAACGGATTCCTGGACCGGTGACCGAACAACTGGCGGCGGCTTGTGCGGAATTGGGCGTGTACGCGGTGGTGGGCTTACTGGAGCGTGATGCTGAAGCCGTGTACAACGCGGCAATCCTGGTAGGTCCTGGCGAACTGCTGGGCACATATCGCAAATTACACCTGCCCTATTTGGGAGTAGACCGCTTTTCTACACCGGGGAACCGCGGCTTTCAGGTGTGGCATACCCCGTTGGGTTGCATCGGCATCGCTATATGCTACGATTTGCGTTTCCCGGAGGCATTGCGCGCCCTGGCGTTGCAGGGCGCGGAAATCATTGCGCTGCCGACCAATTGGCCCGAAACCTCGGAATTGATGCCCGATTTCGTGACCCGTACTCGCGCTTTGGAGAATCGAACCTATCTGCTCGCGTGTAATCGCGTCGGCGAGGAGAGCGGTTTTCGTTTCTTTGGGCGCAGTCAGGTTGTGGGAACGAGCGGTAAAGTCATTGTCGAAGCAGGCGCCGATCCGGGGATAACCTATGCCGAGATCGAACCGGCGCGGGCACGCGAAAAACGCATTGTCATCCGGGAAGGGGCTTTTGAGATGGATACGTTTGCAGACCGTCGCCCAGAGTGGTATGACGCATTGGTGCGCGCGGTATAACGTGTGAGAAGCCGCCTATCCTTGTCACAGAACCCTTAAGGAACACTCATGCCGAAGAACTATCTGATTGATATGGATGGTGTGCTCGTCACCGGGAAGCAAATCATTCCTGGGGCGGATGCTTTTATCGCACGACTGGAGGAACGTGGCGCGAAATACCTGGTGCTCACCAACAACCCGCTGCGGACGCCTCGCGACCTCTCATACCGTTTGGGTCTCACCGGCTTGACGATTCCGCCCGAACGGATTTTCACCTCGGCGCTGGCGACGGCGCGGTTTCTGCACTCGCAGCGACCCAATGGGACTGCCTACGTCATTGGCGAAAGCGGTTTGACGGATGCGATTCATGGTGTGGGTTATGTCATCACGGACCAGCAGCCCGATTACGTGGTGCTGGGTGAGACAGATACCTATAACTTTGCGGTGATTACCAAAGCAGTGCGGCTGATTCAGGCGGGGGCGCGCTTTATCGCCACGAATCCTGATTCCGCGGGTCCCACCGAACACGGCATCGTGCCTGCTTGCGGTGCATTGGCGGCGCTGTTTGAAACGGCGACAGGCAAACGCCCCTTCTTCATCGGTAAACCGAATCCCCTGATGATGCGGATGGCGCTCAACTATCTCGGGGTGCACTCTGAGGATACCATCATGGTTGGCGACCGCATGGATACCGATATCGTAGCTGGGGTTGAAAGTGGTATGGGAACCATCCTGGTGCTATCGGGGGTCACGCGTCGCGAGGATGTGGACCTCTATCCCTATCGTCCCACTCAAATCCTGGATTCCGTGGCAGATATTGAGATTTAAGCGCCGGTGTTTTGCTCCTTGCGGGGAGTGCGGGAAACTTCTCCCGCGACGCTGACAAAAGCTGCTATTTGTTGAAGGAGGGATTTCGGCGAAGCGCCAGGCGCTCAACCGAGATCCCTCCTTTCTGTGGGCTAAGTTGCCAATCAGCTATGCGCCTTGATGAAGCGGATGCTCTCGTCCGCAATCAGCTCCTTGTCGTTATCCAGTGTGGCAACGTGATAGGAATTCTCCATCCAGACCAACTGTTTGTCTGTCGCTCCGATATGCTCCAGAATAAACGGTCCATTGGGTGGCGGAACGACATGGTCATCTTTGGATTGGAAGATCAGGGTTGGGCAGATCACGCGCGGCAACAAATCGTGGGTCACACCCATCAGCGTGTAGATTTCCCGTATCGCGCGCACAGGTGTGAGGGGATACGCCAGTTCCACGATGCCCGGCTGTTTGATATCGGAGCCAATGCCCGGAAGCATCTCCGGCGCGCCCTGCATATAGGCAATCATTGCCATATCGGGGCTATTGAGCTGGATTGCAGCGTTGATTGGGATTGCGCCTTTGATGACATTGGCGTGCATCGCTGCCGTATAGAGCGTGAGTGTGCCGCCCATAGAAAGCCCGGTGATGAAAATGGTGCTGCAGCGCGCCTGCAGGGTCTCCAGGGCTGTTTCGATGCTGCGAATCCAATCTTCAGCCGTGGACGCTGCCATATCTCGCGGATCGGTGCCATGACCCTTGAGGCGTGGCCCGATGACGGTAAAGCCGCCATCGTGCGCCAACCTCTCGCCCAGATAGCGCATACTCTGGGTCGTGCCGGTGAAGCCGTGCGAAACGAGCACGCCAATTTCATTGCCCTCAAAGAAGAAAGGCTGTGCCTCTGGTAATACAGGATAGCTATCCATGAGATTCCCCCCTAGAGGGTCTTTTCACAGTAGCTGGGCCAACCATGGGGCAGATCCAGGTCACAGAGCGCGCCGCCCATGGGATAGCGTTCCAGCTCCAACGCCAGTTCGACTGCATCAGCAATGTCTTCTGCCAATGCCCCGATTTCTGGTTCTGCCTGGCTCTTGATCTCACGCAACCAGCGCGCCAGTTCGAGGCGCTTCTCGGTGGGGACCTTGACCAGGATTAATTCTCCTTCGCCGATAGCTTTGAAGACAGCTTCATTGCCGGCGTAGCCCATCATATCTGCAATTTCATAGCCTCGTTCGATCATGGAATTCCTCCTCTTGCAATGCGATAGTTACTGCACAACTGCCGGGCGATCAAGGAGTGTCTTTTGCTTTGGCTGCTTGCAGGGCGCGCCACACACGCTCCGGTGTGAGTGGTGTCTGTTTGAGCATGACGCCCGTCGCATCGTAGACGGCATTGATCACTGCCGGCGCTGAGCCGTTCACGACGATTTCCGAGACTGACTTGACGCCCACGGGGTGACTCGGTTCGAAGGTCTCGACGAAAATCGTTTCCAATGGCGGCGCTTCATCCGCGCGGAAGACGCGGTAGTCATCGAAGCGCGGGTTGAGAATCCGTCCCTTTTCGTCAAAGACGAGCTCTTCTGTTAGCCCATAGCCCAATGCCTGTAACATGCCGCCTTCTGCCTGCCCGCTCGCGGTGAGTGGGTTCACGATCTGCCCGGAATCCAACGCGATGAGAAGCCGGTCACAGGTCACCTGACCGGTCTCGATATCCACGGTCACCTCTGCAAATTGCGCGGCGAAGGGCGGCGGGCTGACCGGGCTGACAAACGATGCCTGCCCCATGATTTGATGTTGATTCTCTTTGTGGAGCGCATTCATGGCGATGTCTCGGAAAGAAAGTGCGTAGGTGAAGGGGGCATTGACTCCGCGATCACCCGCGGCATCGCCTTTGACCATTGCGTGATTGTCCTGCAGCACAATCTCCTCCGGTTCGACGCCGAGCATATCCGCGGCAACCGCTTTGATTTGTGCCGCGACCTGCTCTGCTGCTCGCGCCATTGCGCCGCCGCTGATGTAGGTGGTGCTGGAGGCATAAGCGCCCTTGTCAAAAGGCGTGAAATCCGTGTCCGAGGAGTTGATGATTAGCGCGTCGAGCGTGCAGCCGAGAATCTCAGCCGCAATTTGTCCCAAAACGGTGTCTGAACCCGTGCCCAGGTCAGTGGCGCCCATGTGGACATTGAAGCTGCCATCATCGTTCATCTTGATGCTGGCTGCAGCCATATCCAGATTGGGGATACCCGATCCCTGCATGAGGAAGACGACGCCTATGCCGCGCCGCAGATGCGGTTTGCCGGGAACGGCGTGCCATTCAGGATTGCCGTACTTCTCATACCACCCCATGGCGGCGGCGCCTTGTGCGGCAGCTTCGCGGAGCGCGTTGGTGATGATCATCTCGCCCTTCGCTTCGCGGCCCTCGCTCCAGGCTTTGCTCATGATATTCTCGGTATTCGGCTCGATGATATTCTTCAGCCGGAATTCCAGGGGGTCCATCCCGAGAGCTTTCGCCACTTGTGTGATGAGCGTCTCTGTGGCGATGACGCCCTGTGTCACGCCATAGCCACGATACGCGCCGGAGCGCGGTGTGGTCGTGTAGACCGTATCGCCATAGAAGCGGACGGCGGGTGTGTTATAGATGGGCAGAGTTTTATGCCCGGTATTCCCCAGCACCGTCAGCCCGTGTCCACCGTAAGCGCCTGTATCGCTGAGCGCATACATATCCTGCGCCGTCAGCGTGCCATCTTTTTGCACCCCAATCCGGTAGCGGACCATCATGGGATGGCGGGTGACGGTATAGATAAATTGTTCCTCACGGGTCAGCTCGAAGAGCACGGGGCGCCCTGTGGCAATGGTCAGGTGTGCAGCGATGTCCTCATAGATTTCCTGTTTGTTTCCAAACGCGGCGCCGATGCGGGGTTTGATCACGCGAATGCGCCCTTCGGTCAAACCCAGCACCGGGGCGAGAATGCGCCGGACGTGGAACGGCACCTGGGTCGAGGTCATAATAACGAGACGGTCATCGGAATCCCAATAGGTCAGGCACACCCAGGGTTCCAGTGGAATGTGCTTCATTTTCTGCGTTTGCACCTCGGTCTCGAAAACGAAATCCGAGGCAGCGAGTGTGGCATCCAGGTCGCCTACATCAATGCGCACACGGGCAGCAATGTTGTGTTTCGGTTCGCTGTCTGCAAAATCTACATAATCATCCTGATCATGGATGATGGGTGCGCCTTCCGCTGAGGCGGTGTGCATATCGAGCACTGGCTCCAGCACTTCGTAGTCTACCTTGATGAGCTCCAGAGCGTGCTCGGCAATTTCAGGGGATTCTGCAGCAACGGCAGCGACGCGGTCACCTACGTAGCGCACCTTGGTCCCAAAACTTACGTAATCCAGCGGTCCCGGAATAGGATAGGATTGTCCGGCAGTGGAATAGACCACATGCGGGACATTCTTGTAACACAGGACTGCGTGGACGCCGGGCAGGGCTTCCGCGGCGCTGGTATCGATATCCTTGATGCGAGCGTGTGCATAGGGGCTGTGCAGCACCTTGGCGTATAACATGCCCGGTTGCTCAAAATCGGCGACAAAGGCAGCTTTCCCTTGCACCAGTTTGAGGGCATCCACCTTGGGCAGGGGTTTCCCCACTACCTTGAATTGCTCCGCCTCCGGGGTGACGACGACTTTAGGTGTGGTGAGGGTGCGCGTGGCAGGTCCGCTGCTGCTGATTTCATAGGGTTCGATGGGACCTTCGGGCGGGAGCAATTCCTCCGGCAACACGAACATCTCACCCGGTCCGCCATCGAGCGGCGGCGGCGTTTCGCCGCGCAAATAGGCGGCGGCGCGCAGGATGGCTTGCACGGGCTTGGTGTAGCCTGTCTCCCGTGAGACCACGCCGCTAATCCAATCGCGCACCTCTGCTTCGGTAGGGGCGTTATTTTGATCGAGCAGCGCCTTGGCGATGAGAATCAGTGCCGGGGTATCATAGCCGCTCTGTATGGCGCCGGTTTCGACAAAAGCGCGCTGGATGGGGTGGAGCTCTGCGCTGCCACGCCAACCGCGTTGCTGTGACCCGCTCAACCCTTCGACTGTGAGGACCTCGGTCCCATCTACCTGCGCCGCCAGCGTGACGATGGCCGCGCGTGGGCGTCCGTTCACGAGCACGGTGCTGTAGCCATCCGTCCCGTCTTCACTGCCGAATTTGACGCTGTGAATGCCATTATGACGTAGCAAGTGAAAGAGCGTTTCGTTAGGGGCGATCTCAAAGGTCTGCTTCTTTCCGTTCAACGTGATGGATATTTTCATAGTCGGCTCCTTTGCATTTAAGTGGGCGCTTGATACATTGCGCCGGGAGTTGTCTGACCTCTATTTTACTGAGATTTTCAGGGTGTGTCAATTCAACTACCGCAAGGTCGCAAGGGTTTAGGGTGTCATCGTAAGCCGCAAACTGAGGATTAAAGTCCGTTCCAAAAAATCGCGGCTTTAACCGCACCTGCTACAGCGAGCGGGAGAACGCTGAGCAGTCACACCACTTCTTGCCAGGTGGGAGATTCGGCTATCGCCAACCGCGCAGGAAAGCGTACAACCTGCGCCATACCCGGCGATGAGGACTGAGCCAGGCAATTAACCGGCGTTCAGGACCAAGTCCGAGTCGCACGGAGCGTTCTTTGCGATTGACCGCCACAATCACCCCCAACACGGCAGTCGCGGGGATCCAACCATCGGGTGCAGCGCTGTTGTCGCCCTGCGTCCAGTAGCCATGGGTATCGCACTCCACAACGCGGTGGAGGACGGGTTTGTGGCTTTTGGGATGGATGAAGGCGATGACGTCGCCGACCTGCGCACGTTTTTCTAGCGGGGCGATGGTGACGATGTCCTGGTCGCGGATGAAGGGCGTCATGCTGATACCCCTGGCGCGGAACCGGAAGTGCGCGCCGGTTTCCAGGACGGCTTGCATCAGTACGGCAAGTGCTGCACCGGAGAGTTGCACGACCTCTCCGGTATGAGCTCGCAATTGTGGTTTGGCAGGTACGCTCAAGGTTTTTCTGTATACAGAGAACACGGAGTTTTGGCTTACCCCGTGTTCTCTAGTTCTCCGTAATCAATCTGGCGCTTCAGGCGGCGCGTGTTTTGTGGTTCAGCAGCTCGCCGCGCAGGCGTTTCCAATCCAGTGTGGCATCGGAGAGCAGGGTGTCTGCGCGGAAGAAGCGCGCGGCGAGCACCACCAGCCCATAGGCGGTTGCTGCTAATAGCGCCAGGCTCAGCAGGACCTGCCAGAGCGGCACCGCGTTGCTGACCATCCGTGTGATCATCGCCATGGGTGCGCTGAGTGGGAACAGGCTGAAAAAGGTCGCCAGTGCGCCGTTGGGCGCCTGGATGAAGGCGGATTGGAACCACAGCGGCAGCATGAGGGGCAGCAGGATGATAAAGGTGAACTGACTTCCCTCGCGGGCGGTCGGGGCGAGCGCGCCGATAGCGCCAAGCATCGCTGCATAGACCAGAAAACCCAGCAGGAA
>JAKJAC010000389.1 GCA_022707705.1 Chloroflexota bacterium | reverse complement strand
CGGCGCGGTCCATATCTCCGGTAGCGCCAACGGCGCGGTCCATGTCTCCGGTAGCGCCAACGGCGCGGTCCAATTTCAGCCCAGGGCAACGCCCTGGGTAACCAATCCCACACACCCATTCAGCCCTGAAAGGGCGGCCCATCTGCAGAGTATTGAAAGGACAGTTTAACCATGCCTCAATCCCTTGCCCGTCTCCATGTCCATCTCGTCTTCAGCACCAAGCACCGCGAACGCCTCATCACCGACTCCGTGCGTGATGCGCTGCACGCCTACATGGCCACCGTGCTCAAAAACCTTGGCTGCCCGCCCATACTCATCAACTCAGTGCCCGATCATGTTCACATCCTCTTTGAACTTGCCCGCACGGTATCGGTCAGCCAGGCGGTAGAAGAGGTCAAAAAATCCTCTTCCAAATGGATCAAAACACAGGGAACCGAATTTTCCTTTTTCGCGTGGCAGGCGGGCTACGGAGCGTTTTCCGTCAGCGAATCCAATGTTTCAACCGTCCGCAATTACATCGCTCGCCAGCAGGAACATCATCGGCAAAAATCATTCCAGGAGGAATACCGGGCGTTTTTGGAGCGCCACGGCGTGGCTTATGACGAGCAATATGTGTGGGATTAGTCCCAGGGCGGCGCTGGGCTAGATTAGGTCGCCCCTTCGGGGCTTTGGGAACGCTCCGGGGTGCCAATTCTGAAGTTTGCGCTACAATAGCCGAAGGTAGGGCTGTACGGGGCAAAGGACGGACGCGTAACCCAGAGGGGATGCGATGTTTTGCCGCGACAGAATGCCGTGGCTGCGGGCGACGCAGCTACTAATCTTTTGGAGGAGGAGGTGTCACTATGAAACGTTGGTCAGTTTTCTTGTGTGCTATATTGGCGCTGTCTCTGCTGGCAGGTTGCGGCGGAGGGGATAAGGGTACCATCATCATCGGCTCCAAAGACTTCACGGAGCAGTACATCGTCGCGGAGATGTATGCCTTGCTGCTGGAAGACGCCGGGCTAACCGTCGAGCGCAAATTCGGCCTCGCGGGCACGCCCGTGGCGCAGGCAGCGATTACCGCGGGGGAGATTGACCTCTACCCCGAATACACCGGCACCGGGTTGCTCGTCGTCCTCAAACTGCCCGTGAACAGCGACCGGCAGGCGGTCTACGATGCGGTAGCCAAGGGCTACAAGGAGCAATTCGACCCGGTTTGGCTTGATCCCGCGCCGATGAACAACACGCAGGCGCTCGCCGTGACCCAGGAGGTCGCCCAGCAATACAACCTGCGCACCATGTCCGCCCTGCCCGGCGTGGCGAGCGAGCTGATCATGATTGGTCCGCCCGAATTCGACCAGCGTGAGGATGGCTTGCCCGGCATCATGAAGGTCTACGGCGATTTCCAGCTCAAAGCCTATCTGCCGGTGGAGAAAGGCTTGCGCTACAAGGGCTTGATCGAGGGTGACGCGCAAATCGTGGTCGCTTTCGGCACCGATGGCGAGATTAGCGCCAACAACCTCGTCGTGCTCGAGGATGACAAGGGTATGTTCCCGCCCTACCAGGTCGCCCCGGTGATTCGCCAGGCAGCGCTCGACGCGACCCCCGAGATTGAGGATATCCTCAACGCGCTGACCGCGAAACTTAATGACGCCACGGTGCGCCGCCTCAACAACGAGGTGAGCGGCAATCTGCGCGAGCCTGCCGAGGTGGCGAAGGAGTTCTTAGTGCAAGAGGGGCTGCTCAAGTAGCGGGAATGCCGGCGTGAGCGCGATTGCCTTCGACGCGATTAGCAAGCAGTTTGCGGATGCCAGCGCCGCCGCGGTGGCGGATGTCACGCTGGAGATTCCTTCCGGCGCCTTCGTCGTCCTGCTCGGACCCTCGGGTTGCGGCAAGACGACGCTGCTCCGGATGGTCAACCGCCTCATCGAACCGACCTCCGGCGCCATCACGCTCGAGGGCGAGGACATCCGCAATCTCGAACCGGTGCAGCTGCGGCGCCGTATCGGCTACGTGATTCAGCAGGTGGGACTGTTCCCGCACATGACCGTGGCGCAGAACATCGCCGTGGTGCCGGAGTTGCTGGGCTGGTCGCGCGAGCGCATCGAGGCGCGCGTGCACGAGTTGTTGGAACTGGTAGCGTTGCCCGCCGGGGAATACTGCGCGCGTTATCCCGCGCAGCTCTCCGGCGGGCAACAACAGCGGGTGGGGGTAGCGCGGGCGCTCGCGGGCGACCCCGGCGTGGTGCTCATGGATGAGCCTTTCGGCGCCATCGATGCCATCACCCGGGCAACGCTGCAGGATGAGCTCCTGCGTTTGCAGCGCAAACTGCGCAAGACCATCGTCTTTGTGACGCACGATGTCGAGGAGGCGTTGCGCCTGGCGGATAAGATTGTGGTGATGCGCGAGGGACGCATCGTCCAATACGATACCCCGCTGGCAATCCTCACC
>JAKJAC010000388.1 GCA_022707705.1 Chloroflexota bacterium | reverse complement strand
GCTGCATCTGCACGATTGGGCTTTGATTGGCGGTACAGCGCTCGGCTTGCTCAGCGTGGTTGAGCTCGCCAAATGGGTGGCGAGCAAGCGGCGCCTGGGCGCCCACTGAGCCTGGCTCTCGGCAAGCCACTGCCACAGGAAGGAGATCCTTATGCCTGAACGTTACTATGAACAGAGGCACTTCATCGAAGACATCAGCCTGTACTTCGAGCAGATGGGAATCCCGCGCATGGCGGGCTCGTCTCCGACCCGCCGGAGCAATCCATGATTGACCTGTGCGAGACGCTGCAAGCCAGCAAGAGCGCCATCAGCACCAGCACGCGCCTCCTGGATGAGATGGGTCTCATCGAGCGCGCGCCCTCGCCCCTGCCGCGCCAGGTCTACTTTCGCTTTGCGCCGGGCGGTTGGGTCACCTTTATGCGTATGTATTTGCGCATGATGGCTTCGCTGCACGAAATCGCTGAGCGCGGGTTGGTGTTGCTCAAAGATGAAGACCCTGCCCTGCGCGAGCGCCTGCAGGAAGCACATGACATGTTCTCCCTGATCGAGGACGAACTGCCTGCGCTCCTGGAGCACATCGAAAGCCAGCGCATGAGCTAGCTGCGGGGTGGGACCCCCAAACGGTCCCGTTGGAGAGCTATGAACCGCAAAGGAAACCGGCTGAGCTTGATTTTGGCGCTGAGTGCGGGCGCCGCAATTTGGGCCTGGCGGCGCTCGCAGCGAACGCTGCAAACGCCGCTGTCTGCTCCGGTGGAGTCTGCCGCGAGCGCCCGGCGCCGCCTCGAGCGCGCCGCGCCGCTGCTGCGCCTGCCCACCTCGCCGGAGCAACCGCCCGAAGTATTGGACGATGGCTCAGGGCTGCGCTGCCCGGTGACGGGACGCGTCACTCCTTACCGCGATGGGATTCTCGCGCTCCTGGAAACCCCGCCGGATAAAACCTTCACCCAGCGGGCACTGGATACGCCCTTCACCGCCTGGGCTTACGACCGCTTCCGCGAGACGCTCACGCGCGCCTTTAACTCGCCGGATTTTGCCGTCGAAGTAGCGGAGGCGCAGCGCGTGTTGCAGGTGCATTCTGGCGACGTGCTGCTCGATGTGGCGTGCGGGCAGGGCAACTTTACCGTCGAATGGGCTAAGCGCGCCGGGGAAGAGGGGTTGGTCATCGGCCTGGATTATTCGCTGGCAATGCTGGCGCGCGCCAGAACTCACCTCGTCCGCTGGGGATTGGATAACGTGCTGCTCATCCATGGCGATGCGCACGCGCTGCCCTTTGCCGGCGGCGTGCTGCGCAAAGTCAACTGCTCCGGCGGCTTCCACCAATTCCCGGATTTGCCGCAGGCGTTGCGCGAGATCGCGCGGGTCAGCGCGCCCGGTGCGGTGCTGGCGGCGAGCACCTTTGCCGAAGGTCCAGAGGACCCCCACACCAGGCTCAAGCGTTGGTTCAAACGCGCCTTCGAGTTGCATTTTGTGCCGCTCGTGGCGCTAGGCGAGCAATTAGCCGGGCTTGGGTACGGGCAATACACCTGGTCGCTGCCGGGCGGCGGTTGGTTTGGCTACGCCTCGGCGCGCAAAACGTGATCCGCCTTACCTGACCCCCGGCGCTGCCGGCGATCAATGTCCGGCGACGACGCCCGACCATAACCAACAAGGACACCACAATGTCAACGCTGGTTCAAATCGTGATCATCTCGAGCACCTGGGCGCTGCTCCTGATACTCTACACGCTCGACAAATTCATCACCAAACACCGCTTCATCAAATCGCCATTCGTGGTAGATGTAGACGCAGCCTCAGCTGCGGGCGCAGCCTCAGCTGCGGGCGCAGTTCCAGATTCGCGCCCCGGATCCTTCATCGCGGGCGCCGGGGTATTGTTCACCTTCGTCATCAACCTTGTGGCTGTCGGCGTCGTCTTCGGCTATGCGCTGTCGGCGTCGTTCGCAAGCGCCGCGCGCTTTTTGTGGCTTGACCTGCCGCTGTGGGTCAACATCACGGGCGGTGTCTTGTTTGTGCTCTATTCGCTGTGGGGGATGGTGGTGTTGTTCTACAATCCCAACTACACCCCGCTGTACAAACCGCTGCGCGGGCGGCGCTACATCATCGCCACCGAGGGACCGTACCGGTGGGTGCGCCACCCACGCTATGCCGGCGCGGCCCTGGCGAATCTCATCTTTTTCCTCTTCACCGGGGTCTGGCTCTCGCTATTGGGGTTGCTGGGGTGGGCAGCGATCTATGCACAAAGCAAAGCCGAGGAGCAGTTCTTGCTGGCGCTGGCGCCCGAGGCTTACGGCGCCTATTGCCGCCGCACGGGAATGTTTTTCCCGCGACTGCGTGGATGATTGCTCTGCCAATCCTGTCAATCCTGCCAATCCTGTCGCTTCTCCAAACCCTAAAACCTGTAAATCCTGTCAATCCTGTAATGATCAGCAAGATGTTGAACACTCGGGTTTTGGCATAGCTTCAAAAAGCATTTTTAGACAGGATTTACCGGA
>JAKJAC010000387.1:279-2497 GCA_022707705.1 Chloroflexota bacterium | reverse complement strand
ATCGGTGGCGCGCCAGAGTTGCCCCGCGCCGGTCTGGTGCCAGGTGCCCGCATAGAGCGCCCCCTGGAATGGCTCCAGAGCCGAGATGGCAAAGTTATCGGGAACTCCAAAACCGTTGGTGTTGACCTGCTGCCACATCGCCAGGGTCGCTGCGTGGAGCGGGACCTGGGGGGCAGCCTGCGAAACTGCCGTTTTTGCCATTCCCAGAGCCATGAAGCCGAGGGCGAGGACAAGCAAAGCGCCGAACAGACATAGGAAAACAGACCAAAACCTTCTCATGATACCATCTCCTTGCTAAGGGTGTTTGAATGTGGCAGATGACTGCCGGTTGGGATCGAGCGCATCAAGGCATTTCGGCGCAAAACAGAGGGCTGTGGAGCCTTCCAGATAAGGTGACGCCGTACGCTTCCGTGGGGGACAATAGCGGGAAGTATAGCACCAATCGGCAATCCCGCACAGGGTTTGGGGATGGGGGTATTCGTAGCAGTTCGACGAGCTGCTGCGCTCGTTTCTCTCCAGATTCTGGTCCTCACGTGAAATGCACCCGCTGGGAAGGTGTGCGTTTCAACTTTGGGGAAAAAGCAAGCCCATGATCACGCAAATGCCTTTTCTCCTCTTGCGCCCTGATGAATTTTCAAAAATCAACTGGGTATAGCGCCGCTGGGACCTCACACCATCGCAACCTCAGTTGCCTCGCCGCGCAGCGGCGCTGCCACAGAAGTGGCGCTGCCGCAGGAGTGGCGGGGCGCCGCTCCCTGCAACCTCTTCCGCGTTGAAAGCGCCGCTACGCCTGGGATCAGTTTCTAGAGTATTTTGGCGACGCGGTATCCCGCGTCGCCAAAAAACCTGGGAGTTTCCCTCTCCCCCGTCCTGTAGGGACGTCTGAAAGTAGGCAGGCACTTGAGTGCCTGTACAACCACGTAGGTGACCAGTCCCGTCCTGTAGGGACGGCTGAAAAAAGCTGGTGTTATTAGAGCGTACTCTATTACCGGATTAAATTCTGAAAACTCATTAGGGGCGCCTGAGGTTTTTGCCCTCACGTCAAATACTCCGCTGGAAAGCGGTTGCTTGCATAAACCCCCTTTTGGACCTATGATAGGGTTGTGCTCCGGTTGGCTTGTATCCTCGAATTTGTAGGTATCATGTTGTAAAGGTAGTAAACGATGACGGAAAAAACTGACCCCTCAATGCGCAGCGGTGTGTCTCACCGTGTCTCTGGTTCGGAAGTCCCTTCTAGCAATCCTCTCAAACTGGTTCGCGATTTTCTGGTTCGGCTTGGTCCGGGCGGTCGCGGGCTGTTGCTGCTGTTGTTGGTCCTGTTTGCCCTCTTTGTTTCGGCAAAACTGGTTTTCCCACGCCGGGTCGTTGCAGCCACAGCGCCCGCGGCTGAGTTCTCCGGCGAGCGCGCAATGGCTCATCTGCCGGTGATTGCCAGCGAACCACACCCGCAAAGGTCTCCGGCTCAGGCACGCGTCAGGGATTATCTCATGCAAGAGCTGGGGAAACTCGGGCTCGAAGTCGAGCTCCAGAGCATAAAGGGACTGGAGAATGTTGTGGCGCGCAAGCTGGGCACCGACCCCACCGGCGCGATCGTCATTCTGGCGCACTATGATTCTGTGTTTCGCAGCCCCGGTGCAGCCGATAACGGCGCCGGGGTCGCTGCCCTGCTGGAGATGATGCGAGCGCTGGCAGCAGGTCCGGCGCTGCGCAATGATGTCATTGCCCTGTTCGATGATGGCGAAGAGCTACCTGGCGCCTTTGACGGATCGCGGGCTTTTGCCCGGAACCATCCCTGGATGGAGACGGTTCGCGTGGCTATCAGTCTGGATACGGCGGTCGCGGGACCCATCTCGACGAATGAGACGGGACCCAACAACAGACAGCTGGTGGCGGCGCTCGCCCGCGCCCACACCGGAGGCGCGTGGACTTCCTTCAGCGGCGGCGGGGGGTACGATAGCACCCCATTCCGCGAGGTGGGGGTGTTGGTGCTGGCGCTGGAAGATAATTATCCCTTCAAGGAGCAGCATACCTCCGAAGACCGCCCTGAAATCGTTCGTGCGAGCTCGGTGCAACAGATGGGCGAACAGACTCTGGCAATCGCCCGGGAGCTCGGCAATCGCGACCTTTCCAATCCTTGGGGTCCGCAGGAGACCTTCTTCCCGATTCCGCTGCTGGGACTGGCGCACTATCCGGAGACCTGGGCGCTCCCACTCGCGAT
>JAKJAC010000387.1:0-233 GCA_022707705.1 Chloroflexota bacterium | reverse complement strand
CTCGTGGCGGGGCTTGGCGGTGGCGCTGGTAATGATTCTGGTGACAGCAGTCATCGCCGGGGGCGGCGTCAGCGCGCTTTTGCCGCATTTCCCCAAGATCTTTGGCTGGAAGACCTCGCTCTGGCCCGAGTGGCCCGAGGTGATTCCCCCTTATGCCGCGCTGGCGGATGGGATACTGGCGTTGCTGGTGCTGGCGGTCGCCATAGGAAGCTATCTCCTGGCGCGCCGCTGGA
>JAKJAC010000386.1 GCA_022707705.1 Chloroflexota bacterium | reverse complement strand
CACCGTTGAAAGGAGCTTTGCATGAACGAATCCATTTTCGCCATCCTCGGTTGCGTTGTCATCCCCGCAGGGATCATCCTCTTCACCCTGGCGTTGCGCTCGGTGCGCGTCATCTACCAGTATGAACGGGGTGTGGTCTTTCAATTAGGAAAGTACATCGGCACACGCGAACCAGGGCTTACTTTCATCGTCCCCATCTACCAGAACATGCGCAAAGTAGATATGCGCATCAAGACCGCCGATATTCCGCGGCAAGAGGTGATGACTCGCGACAATATCCCAATGCTCGTCAACGCCGTGGTGTACTTCAAGGTAGTGGATCCTGAAGCAGTAATCATCAAGATTGAGGATCACGCCTTTGCGGTGCGGCAATACACGCAAGCGGCGCTACGCGACGTCATCGGCAATGCCGAGATGGACTTTGTGCTGACCGAACGTGAGAAAATCGCCGATAGCATCCGCGAGATTGTAGACACCGAGACCAGCGGTTGGGGTGTGGACGTGGAGTCTATCAAGATTCAGGAAGTGGAATTGCCCGCCGAGATGAAGCGCGCGATGGCGAAGCAGGCTGAAGCCGAACGCGAACGCCGCGCCATGATCATCAACTCGCAGGGTGAGCTCACCGCTTCGGAGAACCTGCGGCAAGCTGCCGATAACCTCTCCGGAAGTCCGGCAGCGCTGCACTTGCGTACGCTCCAGACGCTTCGCGACATCGCCGCCGATCCTTCGGAGAAGATTGTGCTCTTCGTCCCGTCGGATATGGGGCAGGTGTTGGGAGCGTTGACCGGCAAAGAGCCATCCAAAGAATAAGGCAGAGCAATGCTCGATAACAACGTCCGGTATTTGCAGCTCGCCTTCAATTATGATAACGCGCTGGTTGCCCGCATTCTACCGCGCATCCGGCTCAACGAACGCATTCTCGTCGAGGCAGGGAAACCCTTTCTAAAACGCGAAGGAATGGGTGGTATTCGCACCATGCGCGCGTTGTGGAAAGGTCACATTGTCGCCGATCTCAAGATTGCCGATGGCGCGGCGGGCGAGGTAGAGATGGCGCGCGCGGCAGGCGCCACCGCCATCACCGCACTGGGCAGTTCCCCCACAGAGACGCTAGACCTCTTCGTTGCCCACTGTGCCAATCTAGGGATGCTCTCGATGATTGACATGATTGGGGTAACCGATCCACTGGCAGTCGTGCGCCCGCTGAAGCGCCCTCCCAATGTTGTTATCCTGCACCGCGGACGGGATGAGGAATCCACACGCGGTAAAATGATCCAGTATCGCCACATCAACCGGCTACGCAGCAAATACGATGTCTTCATCGCCGCCGCCGGAGGGATTGACCTGAAAGAATCCCGCAGCGCAGTCTTCAATGGCGCAGGGCTTGTAGTGGTGAATCTGGTTCAACCCGGGGATATTTGGGCGGGCATTCCCACAAATGGCGATGTGCCAAGGGTCGTTGAGCAGTATCTGGCAGCGCTGGCATAGAGACTACTGACCCTAAACAGCGGACTGCGGGAAACCTTTCAGACAATGACGGTTTCCGTGGTCCGCTGTTGGGTATCAGCGCGGGCACACTGACGCTGTCTCCATTTGCAACCAGGTCATACCCCAACCATCAGTCTGGCGCACGCCGGTGATGAGAAGAGGTTCCCAGGCAGGTGGAAGTACCTGCCTGGGTGCGAGTTTTGCCAGCAACCAAGTCACGCCATCCCACAGGAAGAAATCCGGTCCGCGGCTCCAACCGGGAAGGCGCACCCCAATAACCCTGACACGCTGCCGTTCAGGCAGGTCTGTGAGCAGTTGCGTGCTCGCATAAGCCACACGCAGTTGCGGCAAGAGCTCCTGCAAAGTAACAAGCGGATACCCCATAACCGAGCGTTCCCATACCAGACGTTGCGTCGCTGTCTCCGGAAGCGCAGTAGATTCCATTATTAATAGCGGCAATTGCTGCGCGCTGCCAGCGCGACGAATCCTGCCCAGCTCTTCCAACAGCGCCGCACGATGGAATCCCAACCCATCAAGCGCCCCGGCTTGAATCAAGTGCACGATCTCCGGTTCTTGGAGAGACACACGCGAAAGCAAGTCGCGCAAATTCACAAAAGCACCCGCTTTCCGCGCGGTAAGGAGCGCCGCCATAGAGCGTTCTCGCAAATCGGAAATCAGGCGCAACCCCAACCAGATCACGGGTTGCGTCCCTTCCCATGCCAGCGTAGGGCGTCCGGCGCTGAGATTCACGTGCGGCGGACGCACGGCAATCCCCCGCCGCACAGCTTCCGCCATGTAAACTGCCGGGTGATGGTACCCACCCCAATCCTGCAACCGCGCGCAGAAGAAAGCTGGCGCCCAATGCGCCTTGAGATACGCCGAACGATAGCTCACATCGGCGTAGGCAGTCGCATGCCCTTGGTTAAAACCGTAACCCGCAAAGACCTCAACCTGCTCCCAGAGACGCCGCGCCTGCTCGGTATCCAAACCGGGACCTTCGGGAGGCTGGCGTTGGCACCCCGCTTCGAATTCCTCCGCCATCTGCACCAT
>JAKJAC010000385.1:2261-2545 GCA_022707705.1 Chloroflexota bacterium | reverse complement strand
CTTTATGGTGGAGCAGGTCGTTTACGCGGCTCTGCTGGTGGTTATGGGCGCGTTGTTGATGGTTTTTCCGCTGCATGAAACGGGCGGAGTGGCAAAGGGCGGCTTGCGCTATCTCGTGTACACGACGCTTGCATTGCCGGGTTTGATGGTGACGCAGTTGCTACTGGACCTTTTCACTGTTTTCCCCAACGATCAGGGTCTACTCTCCACCGCTACCGTGCTCCTCGGCGTTTCCTTTGCGATTTTGTTCGGCGCTGTGCCGTTTCAGAGCTGGCTCTCGGCGG
>JAKJAC010000385.1:0-2251 GCA_022707705.1 Chloroflexota bacterium | reverse complement strand
ACCGCCTGTGGTTACCTATCTCTTTACTGTCAATATGGGCACCGTCTGGTTTTTGCTGCTGGCTTATTTCCGCAGTTACCCTTGGCTTAGCGAGCAGACAGCATTCAATTCGTTGTTCACGGGTTTAGGCTTGTTAATGATGGTGACAGGGGGCGTGTTGGCTGCGGCTCAACAGCGCCTGGGTAGGTTGGTGGGCTACGCTACTCTGGTGGATAATGGGGCGATGTTGTTAGCCTTGGGGCTGGGACGTACAGAAGGCCTGGCGTTGGCGGCTTTGCTCCTCTTGGCGCGCCCCTTTTCACTCGGGTTGATGACACTGGGTTTGCAGGGCCTCCGGCGGTTTGCCGGTGGCGTGGATGATTATGAGGCGCTGGAGGGAGCTGGTTCACGCATGCCGTGGAGCGCGATGGCGTTTCTTGTGGGAGGCATTTCACTTGCAGGCTTTCCTCTGTCACTGGGGTTTGCCGCGCGCTGGGGTTTGTATCGCGTGCTGGCAATGACGAGCTTATCTAGCGCGCTACTCGCGCTAGCATCTACGGCAGCGGTGATGTTGGGCGTTGTCAGCAGTATGCGGGTACTGTTGGTGCAGACTTCTGGTCAGCGTCTGGGTGACGCGACAGCAGTATCGCGCGGTTCGGGTGAGGATCGCGTGGTGGTGATTTTGATTGTGGCGTTGTTGGTGGCAACGTTAGCGTTGGGATTCTTCCCTAACATTGCCAGCGGGATTGCCACGGAGATGGCGCGCTGGTATACTTTCTTTAAGTGATGATATCTGACGAATCACCGGCTTTGTTGGTCTCGGATTACCGCGTGCGACAGTGGGATTATCTGTTGCGAATTACGCGCGCGTTGGTCTCACGGTTGGACCTTCGGGCAGTGCTGCGCCTGATTTTGCAGGGCGCTGTGGACCTGTTGCAGGGGCAGGCGGGCTTGATTGCCTTGCGTGCATCGGTGCCGTTGGCTGAACGCCGTGGCGGGCGAGAGCGGGGTGCTCGTTCTGCAGGAGAGTTTGTTTTCTGGGCCAGTTATGGGTTGCCGCCCGCGATGGTGGAAGCCTTTGATCCATTGGTCGAGGACGCGCCTGAGACCTCCGAGACCGGTGAACTGGTAATTCCTAACCTGGGCGCCAAACTGGGGCGCATCGCTGAAACAACAGGGCTTCTGTTGCGGCAGGTTGTTGCGTTACCGATGGTGGTAGAGCTGCAGGCTCCGGCCCAGACAGGGGGCACCGCGCTCGCCAAACACTCCGAGCACGTTCCCCGAGAGCAGGATTTACTGGGGATTATTTTCGTTTTTCGCTCGCATAGTTTGCGCTTCTCGCCGGACGATCGTCAGATTTTGGCTAACTTTGCAGATTACGCAGCTATTGCAGTGAACAATGCTCGGCTGTATGAGACTTCGGTGACCGAGCAACGACGCTTGGATGCTTTGCTGGAAGCCAGCGCTGATGGGATTATGGTCTTGAGCGCTGACCTGACGGTGGAACGTATTAATCCTGCGCTGGCAACTCTCACCGGTTGGGTGGCGGATGATGCTGCAGGGCGTCCTCATGATGCACTTATTTCCTGGACGCGGATCGATTCTGGACAACCTGTGAGTGCGGCGGTTGCTGCAGGTTGGCCCCTGGCAGACTCTGCGACGAAATCATCTGAGATATCCGCCCATCCTTTATATGTCGAGGGGCAGTTACGGCGCCGGAATGGCAGCCTGGTCAACGTGGGAATCACCTATGCGCCCTTGTTGGTACGTACGGGGCGCCTCATCAATATCATTGGCGTTGTCCATGATATTACGCGGTTCCGAGAAGCGGATACGTTGAAAGATACGTTCATCTCGGTTGTCTCGCATGAACTGAAGACGCCTGTCGCCATCATCAAGGGCTACGCGGAAACCTTGCGCCGCCCTGAAGCGCGACGCAATCCAGGACTGGCGGATGAGATGCTTGAGACTATTGTCGAGGAATCTGATCGGCTGGCGCAGATGATTTGTTGGATGTTTCGCGATTGCAGGCTGGCGGGTTGCCTTTTCAGGATGTAGAGCCCGTGGACCTGCGCGCCATTGTGCAACGTGTGATGGATCGCTACCAACCGCAAACGCAACGGCACACGCTCCTGGCGGATTTCCCGGACGCTTATCCGTTGATAGATGGCGATCCACGTCGTCTGGAGCAGGTGCTAGACAACTTGATTTCCAACGCGGTAAAGTATTCCCCTCAAGGGGGGACCGTGCAGATTACCGGATCGATGACCCC
>JAKJAC010000384.1 GCA_022707705.1 Chloroflexota bacterium | reverse complement strand
CCCTCGACCTCTCCTTCCTGGAGAGCGGCGGCTATCGCCTGTGGGTGCGGGTGGAAGATGGCGTCAGCCCACCGGCGCAGGGTTATGTCTGGGACGAGACGACCTACGCTATGGCGAAGCTGCCCCGCGCCTGGAACCGCGTTCGTATCGCCGCCGAGGATTACGACGCCGGCAAGCAGCTCGCCGGTGCGGCGCTGATTCCGATTGACCACACCCCATCGTGGTCCACGAGTTGGCCCGCTATCATCACCTCCACGGTCGGCGCCGAAGGCTTGCGGGTGACGTTCACACCTTACACGCATCCCGACGTGGACGGCTATCGCCTGGAGGTCGCAGAGGGCGGGGTGACGCACGTCATCACCACGGGCTTGCAGGTCGCCTACCGCTACGACGCGTTGGGACAACCGGTCGGCGACCCGATTCACTACGCCAGCTTCAACGCCCTCAGCCCCAAGCGCACCTACACCGTGCGCATCGCGGCGCTCGACCTGGACCACGACCTGGCAGCGTGGTCGCTCCCGCAAGCCTTCACCGTCCCGCTCGGGACCTTCACCCTCAGCGCCGTGACGCCGGCGCTCGAGCTGCCCACCGGTCAAGGGCTGGTGACCGCGACCCTCAGCCTGGTCATGTCCGAGGACCTCTTCTCGGATGTACACATCGCCCTGGATACCCTGCAGCTGCCTCCGGGCATTAGCCTGGAAACGTTCAGCTACGGCACAACGCCGTTGGGTACAACGGGGAATCAGCGCGCCATAGCCCCAGACGGAGCGAACATTCCCGCGCCGCTGCGCCTGCCGGACGCGCCGGACGCGTTGCGGCAGCAACTGGCACCACAGACGCTCAACAGTGACATCATACTTCCGGTCACCGTGGGCATCCGCGTCGCGCCCGGCGCGCCTGGCGCGCCCGGTGTGCCCGCCGCCACGTATGCCCTGCCCTTCAGCGCGCACAGCGGCGAGCTGGAACGCCGCGTCGAGGTCCTGCTAACGGTCGGAGAGACGCCGGAAATTCCGATCCCGCCAAGCACCCCCACCACCCTGGAACCGGAGCTGCCCCTGCCGAGCTGCGCTACCGCCATCGTCGTGACGGTCCCCTCCGGCGCCTTCAGCGTGCCCGCCACCGTCAGCTTTGTGCAAAACTCCTCCAACGTCGAGGACCCACCGGAGTTGAACTTTGCGGGCCTCCACTTCACCCTGACGGCACAAAATGCCCAGAGCCAGCCCATTCAACCCATCAAAGCGCTCTCACTGGCGGTGAGCTATGATCCCGCGTGCCTGGGTGGCTTGCGCGAATCCGAGCTGCACCTGCGGCGCTGGATCGATGCCACTGGATGGGGCACGGGTGGGGTTGCCTGCACGCCCGCGCCTGCCCAGAACCGGCTGAATTGCACCCTCACCCAGCTGGGCAGATTTGCGATGTTCCAGCTACCGGAGTCTGAATGGCACGAAATCTATCTGCCGCTGGTTCTCCAGCGCTACCCGCAGCCGGCTAGCAGATAAATCACTAACACTCGACCGGGATTTTGCGATCGTGGCTCTGAACCCCCTTCTCCACGCCGAGTGGAGAAGGGGCAGGGGGATGAGGTCTATGAGGTCTAATCTACTTTGCCGCCATAAAAGAAAAACACCGCTGGCGCTGCTGTGCATTGCCCTAACCCTCGGGCTGTTGAGCATCGCAACCGGCTGTGAGTTCCCGGTTCGCCGCATGGCGTGTACCGTCGCTGAACGGGGTCTCATCCCCGATGCGCCCTCGCCCTTCCCACCCGTGAACGCCGCCGACCGCGCACAAGGTCCCGCGGACGCCCGCGTCACCTTCATCGTCTACCTGGACCCGCAGTGTCGTCGCAGCGCCGAGCTGCACGGCGTGCTCACCGCGCTCCAGGCGCAATATCCCGATGAGGTCAGAGTCGTCGTGCGGCTCTTCCCGCTCCAATCCCTCCACTACCAGGCCCAGCTTGCCGCGCAAGCCCTGGAAGCAGCGGACGCGCAAGGGCGGTTTTGGGACATGCTCGCGCTGCTCTTCGAGAAGCAGGAGCTCTGGAGCAGCATGGGCCCCACCCGCTTTGAACCGGCGCTTGCGGAACTCGCCGCGCAGCTGGGGTTGGATGCCGGGCGCTTCGCCGCCGACCTGGGCAGCGAGACCACCCTCGCCCGCGTGGAACACGCTTACGATGACGCTATCACCCTGGGCCTCAGCGACACCCCCGCGCTCGCCATCAATGGGCAATACTATGAAGGTCCTCTGGACGCCTGGACTCTCGGCGCCACCATCGAACTGCTGCGCCTCGAGGCGCGGCAATTCCATGAATGCCCCCCACTCCAGGCAGGCGCTAAAAAAACCACCACACTCCATACCACGCAGGGGGATATCGTGATTGCCCTGCTGCCGGAACAGGCGCCGCTCGCCGTCAACAACTTCATCTTCCTCGCGCGCCAGGGCTGGTACGATAACGTCCCCTTCCACCGCGTCATCCCCGAGGTCTTCATCCAGACCGGCGACCCTTCAGGGACCGGCCTGGGCGGAACCGGCTACACCTTCGCCGATGAACTGGCGCCGGGCGCCAGCTTCGACCAGGCAGGTAGGGTCGGCATGGCGGG
>JAKJAC010000383.1:367-2610 GCA_022707705.1 Chloroflexota bacterium | reverse complement strand
CGCGTTATTGTCAGTTGTAAAAGTTCATTTTTCGGGCCGTTTTCGTCATTTCGGCCTCTATTTGCACAAAAGTTACGTTAAGGAGCTGACAATGCGACGGTTATTTTCGATACTCATTGGATTGTTGCTAATCCTTCTCGGTGTCTTAGGATTAGCTTGGAGAATGGATGTGCCCGGTGGCGCCTTCGCTACCTTACGCCTGGGAATGCTGCGGCTATGGCCCATGCTGGTATTCGTCGTCGGCGCATTCTTTGTACTGCCACCGCTAATGATGCGGGACCGTCCCGGGCTGAGTGCGCTCTTCATTCCCGGCATCGCTATCCTGGTCACGGCAGGATTACTCCTGCTGGCAAGTCTGACCGACCGCTGGGGCTTCATCTGGAGCCGTTTCTGGCCTTTGGAAATCCTCGCTGTAGCACTGGCATTCCTGCTTATGGCGTTATTCTTACGGAAGATTGGCTTGACCTTCCCGGCAGTGATTCTAGGCTTCAACGGACTGGCGCTGCAATTCACGGCTTTGACCGGTTGGTGGGAAGCGTGGGCGGTTCTGTGGGTCATCGAACCGCTGGCAGTGGGTGTGGCACTCCTGGTGCTATATTTCAAACTTCGAAAGCGTGGTTTGTTGATTGCCGGTATGATCCTTTGCGGCATAACCGTTCTCGGCGTGTTGCTGATGAGCCTGGTCTTGGCGAATCGCTGGTGGGTACTGGGATTGCTCGGTCCGGCGGTGTTGGTAATCCTGGGCGGGTTCTTCATTATCCGCGCACTGCTGGCAGGCAAAGAACCCCCAGTCGAACCAGCAACCCTCGAAGAGCTGCACGCGCCGGTGGAAGCCTGATATCCTTCAGGAGGAACGCGCCAGACACCATTCATGTACCTGAAATTCAGCCTTTAGGCAGGGAGGTTGCAGCACGCTTTGCCGCAACCTCCCCGGCTTTCCAGGGTAATTCAATCAGGGCTGGAGTTGTCCCACAGCGACCAGAATACGATCGAAGAGCACATTCATTGCCGGGTCAACAACCTGCCGCTCTGGAGCGGCATCATGCCAGGCGATGACCTCACGCGCTCCCTGAGCGAAGGGAATCGTTGCCGCATAATCCGGCACGTAACGCCGCAATTTGCTATTATCGAAAATGACGCTGTGTGATTTATCGCCCAGCAGCGAGGTTCCCCACTCGGTGTCAAATGTTGCAAGGGTTTCAGAAGCTACATGCACCAATCGCGGCTCCACACCCGCTGCGCGTCCCAACCACAGAAATATCTCATTCCAGGTCAGCACTTCATCACTGGTGATATGAAAGGCTTCGCCAAGCGCGCGGTGATTACCCAGTAAACCGACAAAGCCGCGCGCAAAATCCTCATGGTGTGTGAGCACCCACAACGAGGTCCCATCTCCATGAACAATGACCGGCAGCCCACGTCGCATTCGGTCAATCACCGTGTAACGACCGTACATCGGCAGTTTGGTGGCATCGTAGGTGTGCGAAGGGCGCACAATCGTTACCGGAAACCTCTCCTCACGGAACGCGCGCATGAGCCGCTCCTCACAGGCGATTTTCGCCCTGGAATAGGCCCAATGGGGATTTCCCAACGGCGCGCATTCGCGGATGGGTAGCGCAGCAGGCTTGAGATATGCCGACGCCGTACTGATGAAAATATACTGCCCTACGCGCCCGTTAAAGAGCGATAGGTCAACTTCGACTTGCTCCGGTGTGTAAGCAATCCAATCCACCACTGCATCGAAGGTCGCCGAACCGAGCGCCAGCGCTACTGATTCCGGGTTCCGAATATCCGCATGAATCACCTCCGCACCCGGCGGGATGGGGCGTTGTGACTGCCCGCGATTCAGCAACGTAAGCTTGATGCCGCGCGCCAATGCCAACTGCGAACACGCGGAGCTGATAACCCCCGTTCCACCGATAAAGAGTACATGCATCATAGCACCTCCCTGGATAGTGCCTGCCATTTCCCCGTCGTCTGCTCTTTTTACCCTCATACTGAAAGCCTGTCAAATAGGAATTCCCGTGGGAGATTTTGCACGCGGCTTCACCGCGCGTAAAACCCCCCGCGCATCTCAATCACAACGTATCCTTCCACCCTCACAGGGGTTATAGAGAGCATGTGCACAACGTGGTCACGCCAACAGGCATTCCTATAACGAATTGATAGGTACCGGATAGGCTATCTGAAACAAGACCAGGTATGCTAGGAATGGTTTCTGAATCCTGAAAGTTGAGGGAGTT
>JAKJAC010000383.1:0-291 GCA_022707705.1 Chloroflexota bacterium | reverse complement strand
CCCCACCACTGCCGACCCTTTCTTTGTCGCCTGGTTAGCAAAGGGTCCTTCATGCATTCTAATCACTGAATATGCCTTCAAAGTACCACTATTCGGCGCCTACCTCCGGCATGCGGGACATATCCCCGTAGCGATGGGTAATGGCAGAACCGCTTTCGCCGCTGCTGTCGCTGCCATCAAAGCCGGTCGCAAGGTCATCATCTTTCCCGAAGGCGACCTAAGCCCACGTGACGGCTTGTGTAAAGCGCATTCCGGAGCCGCACGACTGGCGCTGCTCACCGGCGCACCGGT
>JAKJAC010000382.1 GCA_022707705.1 Chloroflexota bacterium | reverse complement strand
GGCAAGCATGTCGCCGCAAGGTGGCATGCCTGCCACCGCCAGGCGAAACTCGCCATCGCGGCTTTAGCCTCTCTTGTTAGGGCAAGCAGGGGAACGCCGAACAATTACGTCAAAGGCTTCATATGGGGATTTGCTGCAATGCACCCGCACAAATGCAGAAAAGCGACTATAATTCTGAGAGTGATAGATACCATGGTTACTGAAAGGGAAACCTCCAGCAAAACCGTGAAAACCCGCCAGGTCTGATTTCAGGAGGAAACATGGTCTACGAAGAACAGGTTCCACCCTCACCGCCGCAGGTGCTGCAACTGCCGCTTGCCCCAATACGCGCCATCTACCCGCTCATCGTGGTCAACGTGCTGGCGTTCATCCCCTATCTGAGCACACTCTTCAACCTGGAGGATATCTGGTATCTCACATTAGGCTTGGGTGGGCTAATCCCATTGGCAGTCCTGGATTATTACCAGCTGTGGCGGCTGATTACAACCGGTTTTCTCCATGCCGATTTCCTGCACATTGCTTTCAATATGTACGCACTATACAACATAGGCAGAAGCGCCGAACGACTCTTTGGAACAGGGCGATTCCTCCTGGGATATCTATTGGCGCTGCTCAGCGGTAGCATCCTGGTCACTGCAATCGCCGGGCGCGAAACACTCACCATCGGCGCATCTGGCGCCATCATGGGTATCGTGGGCATGTTGCTGATCTACAGCAAGAATTACCGCGAAGTGCCCGCGGTAAACGAGATGTTCGGAAGCATGTTGCGGATAGCACTGCTCAACCTGGGAATTGGATTGTTGCCGGGCATCAGCCTCTGGGGACATTTGGGCGGTTTTCTCGGCGGAGTGGCAGCGGGTTGGGCCTTCTGCCCTAGATACCAGGTGCTTGCGGGCACCGAATGGTCACCCGCGTGCGTCACGGTGGAGCCTTGGGGCACGCGCCAGATGCAGCGGTTGGGGCTTATCACAGCAGGGTTGATCGCGGCGCTGGCGCTGACGCTATGGGTGCGCTAGGACTTTCAGTCAGTCATTCACCCCCGGCAATGAAAACTGAACCGTCATTCTACAAGACCAAGAATTCAGGGGCAGCGGCTTTGCCGCTGCCCCTAAATTTACCCAAGAGCTAAACCATCATCCATTCCAGGAACGCCGCCTGGCTCTGCTCATCCCCGCCAGGGTGAACAATCCCATAATACCCGTGAACCACCAGCAAACCGGTGACCGTGCCACAAATCGCTCCAACGTTACCGCTGCTGGGTCGGTCGCCACAACGCTAACCGGTCCGTGGAATGTGCTCCTGCCGTGAATGTCCACCTCCTCGAGCAGGTAATAGTAGGTCAACCCAGCCTGAACCTCCGTATCGAGCCACTCATAGACCGCGCCGAAAACCGCGCCGGGTGCCTGCGAGGGAATCAGAGCAGCATTGAGCTGTTGCCAGGGTCCTGCGACGTTCTCACCACGATAGAGGTTGAAACCCAGATTCTCGAGCTCCTGTGCGGTCTCCCATGTCACGCGAATCGCCCCGCTTTGCGGGGTAGCCTCGAAGCGCGCCAGCGTGACCGCGGTGGGATGCCCCTGCGGGGCGTTGTTGCTCAGCACAAAGGGCGAGAAACCGGCAGCGCCAGTCACGCGGACGGAGTACGGCTCTACAGTACAAGCGCGGCCATCCCCGTCGTAGTTTATGTCAAGGGTCAATACATCCCACGCATCGCCATTCCAGTGATAAGCTTGCATCGAATCGCATGTCTGTCCGACCGGAATCTCACTGGCAGCAAAGTAGAAGGTGAGCATCACGCCGGGGTCGCCGGGAGAGGTTGAAGGGGTGATATTGAAGCAGCGCTTGACGGTCTCATCAGGGAGTGAAGTACAGTCCTGGTTGCCGCGAATCTGCACGGTCGTCGCGCCGAGCGACCAGCCGCTTGGGTTGAGCTTCAACCCGCCGTAGCCGCCGGTATCGAAAAAGGCAGCATCGTAAGAGACCGCGCCGAGAGTCTTACCCTGGCGCAGTGTGCCGTTGTTGGTCAGGGTGTGATTCACTTCTGGTCCAAATTCACCCATCTCCAGACTGCCGCCCTGGTTCACGGTGAGGTCGTTGACCACTTGCAGATTGCCTGCCGATTGCACCTGCGCGCCGTTTTCGATGACCAGATTGTAAAACTGGGCGCGTTCGCCGGGCAGAAAATGCGATTCGTCGATCCATGTCCAATAATCGTGGACGATGCGCTGCACGCCCGGTCCGCTGAAGCGCACTAAGCCGTTATTGGAATTGGTCCATTCGGCTTGTGTTTCCCAGGTGACTTCCCAGGCGTTGCCGCTGCCGGTGAGAATCACCTCATTGCCCTCGGCAATGTTGATCACGTCGTACTCATAGATATAGCGCGTGGTCAGGTTGCCGCCGGCCAGGGTGAGCGTCCCATCCGCGCGGACGGCTGACACGGAGGCATTGGTAGAGATCACCGGATAAGGTACCGGATCACCAAAGAACCATGGAATCATAGCAATTTCGTCTGCGCCGGGGACGTGACCGCAATCCCAGTTACCGGCGGTGTGCCAGGTTTCATCCACACCGCCCGTCCAGGCGCAGCCCGGGCGAATCTCAAAGTTGTCGAAGGCAAAGCCATCGCCGCTCACCG
>JAKJAC010000381.1 GCA_022707705.1 Chloroflexota bacterium | reverse complement strand
AGGATAGCGGGTCATATGGTGAAACCAATGGTGGCGATATCGCCGATGGGACATCCCCTTCACCCGTGCCTACCGCCATTCTTCTATCTTCCTTCTCTGCCATGCCGCAGGGTGAAGGTATCCTCCTCACCTGGGAAACCGCTGCGGAGCTGCAAAACCTCGGCTTCAACATCTACCGAGGAGAGTCGTTCGATGGACCCTGGACAAAGCTCAATGCCACGCTCATCCCGGCGCAAAATCCCGGCGCGACCTTTGGCGCGAAATATGAATGGCTAGATACGGGCGTGACGCCGGAGGTCACCTATTCCTACCGTCTGGAAGATGTGGATCTCCATGGCGCAAGCACCTTCCACGGACCGGTGAGCGCGATGGCAACAGGAGTGACTTCCGTGGTAGTCATGAGCTTTGGCGCGCATGGAGTGGCGCCTGCGGTACTGCTACTGACAGTTGCCGTCGCTGGGGCGCTGGTGGTACAGCGCTGGCAGCGTAACGGTGCGGCGAGAAAACAGGGCGCAGATAAACACTGCTGACGCAGCGTGCTTGATATCTCGAAGACTTCCGGTTTCACAGAGGAGACCGGAAGTCTTTTTTTTGTCAGAATATTGTATAATAGGACTATTCTACGCACCCAACCAGTCCCAGCACCCATTACGTTAATGCATGCAAGGAGGCTACAATGGGAAAGAAAGTCTGGCTTCGCAGTTTGAGCTTACTGGTGCTAGTGTTAACCCTGCTCCCGCTCAACGCGCGTAACGTCGTTGAAGCGCAACCAACACAGCAGCAACCCGTGCAACCGCAGGAAGGGCAAAACAACATCGCCGCCCGCATAACACCAGCCACGCCGCTTGTACCCCCATCCATTCGCCTGGTTATCGGCAGCTTCACCCCCACCCTCGGCGAGACGCTCGATGGTCCACCGGATTTGCGCGTGGGATTCTCAGCGGCGCAACCGGAAGATGGCTATTATCTGGTGCAGTTCAAGGGTCCCATCGAGGAAAGCTGGAAAGCCGCGGTGCGCGACCTCGGAGGGCTGCTCTTCGACTACGTCCCCGATTTCACCTTTATCGTATACCTGAAAGCGCCAACTGTGGAGCGCGTGCAGGCGCTGCCTGAGGTGCTCTGGATCGGACCTTATGAACCCGCTTATAAACTCTCCCCGGACCTGGCAGACGTTGTGGGAATGCCCGACCTGAATGTGCAGACCTTCCCCAACGACTCCCGCAACAGCCTGATGAGCCAGTTTGAGGCGCTAGGCGCTCGCATCAAGGAAGTCTCAGAACAAAGCACGGGTGCCCTTTTCCGCATGAACATCGAGGCAACGCAACTGCACGCGCTGGCTCAGGTGCCTGCGGTGCGCTGGATCGAACCGTTCTACGAACGGGTGCTCTTCAACGATGTGGCGCGCAGCAACGCCATCATGGCAGCGGAGACAGCCTGGTCTGATTTAGGGCTATATGGCGCCGGGCAGGTGGTAGCGGTGACAGATACAGGCCTGGATACCGGCAATACGGCCACTCTGCATCAAGATTTCCTCGGCACGCCCACCGGTTGCAGCGGCACGAGCCGCATAATCTCCACTTTTGCGCTGGGCAGGTCTGGAGATTGGAGCGATAGTTGTAGAACAGGCGGCACCAATTATGGCGGGCACGGCACACACGTGACCGGTTCCGTGCTGGGGAATGGTTGCCGCTCAGGCAGCACTGGCGCGCCCAATTATGCTAGCTCGTACGCGGGTCTGGCGCCGCAAGCAAGTTTGGTCTTCCAATCGGTGATGGATAGCGGATGCGGGCTGGGAGGTTTGCCAGCTGATCTGAATAACCTGTACTCGCAAGCGGATACCGCAGGCGCGCACATCCACACGAACAGCTGGGGCGCCGCTGTCAGCGGGCAATACACCACCGATTCGCAGAACACCGATCTCTACGTGTGGAATCACAAGGACTATGTGATTCTGTTCGCCGCCGGGAATGAAGGGACTGACGGTACCTCTTCAGATGGTTACATCAACCCTGATTCCATGAGCGCCCCCGGAACGGCGAAGAACTGCATCACAGTTGGCGCTTCGGAGAATTATCGTCTGACCGGCGGATACAACCCTGGCGGAGCTTGCTCCACATGGGGCGGTTGTTGGCCCAGCGATTATCCCACAAATCCGATCAACAGCGACCGGCTCTCCAATAACGCCGCGGGCATGGTGGCTTTTTCCAGCCGGGGACCCACAGATGATGGGCGTATCAAACCCGACGTCGTGGCGCCCGGAAGTAACATTCTCTCCACAAAATCCCAAGCCGCGAACGTCAGCGGCGGCTGGGGAGCTGGTCCAAATACATACTACCAGTATATGGGCGGCACCAGCATGGCAACACCACTCACCGCTGGCGGCAAGCGCAGCGCTGGTCAAAGCCACGGTGATCAACTCCGCTGTGGACATGTACCCGGGCAATATGCCAGCCCGCAGGAACAGAATCCGCGCCTGCCCAACAACGCGCAGGGTTGGGGACGTGTGAATATCGCCAATGCCACCGATGGCACACATCTCTATGAGGATATCAGCGACGCGAACGGTCTGGCAACCGGCGGGAATCACACGACTACCTACAACAATTGCAGCGCGGGTGTTTTCAAGGTCACCCTGGTCTGGAG
>JAKJAC010000380.1 GCA_022707705.1 Chloroflexota bacterium | reverse complement strand
CCATACCTGCCCCAGACGCACCTGTTCTCCGGCGTTATAGCCACGTTCCACTGCCTTCTGGAATGCCGCCGGCAAGGGGTGCGCGATGGCTGATTTGAGGAACTCGATAATCCGGTCCAAGGCAATCCGCTGCGCTTTAGCGCGCAGCAGGGAGGCGGGCGTGAGGCGGTAAGCCGTCCCACTGCCATGCGCAGCACCGTGTTGGTCTACGGGTATAGCGATACGACTGAGCTGGAAGCGCTCATAGCGCCTGCCAGGAGGCACCACGAGCACACCATCGCGCCGCAATTCCACTGACGGCGGCTCTGGTAACTCAAAATCGCCATCAATACCCAGGAAAGCGGCTCCCGCCGCATTGATGCAAAAGCAATCTGGCGACAGATGCGGCACCGTCCATCCCAGGTCCACCATACCCAACCAGGAGAGTGGTCCGGTGATGATAAACGCCAGAAGCGCGCCCTCCACCAGATTCCAGGTCGCGAAACCGCGCAACGGCGCATCCGTCACAGCATCCCGTAGATTCCAGCTCTCATAATTGCCATCCGGGCGCAGGAAATCCGGTTCGTGCTCGTGGGCATACGCCAGCAACTCCGTCAACGTGTACCAGACTCCTGGAGTACAGCGCCGCAACAGCGCCAATACCCGCTCCCGGGAGGTGAATGGATCATTCAGCCATCCCAGCACAGGGTCAGGGTGCAGAGAAAAGACATGCGCCAGGTCGTTCCAACGGTGACTCCCCGCCCATGCCTGCGCCAAAGAACACCATTGCAGCTGCCGTCCCCCACGCAGCCATTCCATCATACGCCCCGGCACAGGGCGTAACAACCCGCGCTCATCGGCGTGAATCCAATCCTGCTCCAGCGCCAAGGTCTCCAGCAATGGCAAAGGTGCGACCGCTTCTGCAGGGAAAGACTCCAGGAAGTTTTGCCGCGGTTTGGGGGACCAACGCCCGTCTTCAGCAGGGCGAACGTTTTCATTCTGCAGAAAAGTCCAGAGTGTGACCAGGAACTCTCCAAGCGCATCATCGCCGGCGACAATGCGTGGAGGCGGCGCGATAGGTTCAGGCGGGGGAGTCGCTTGTGGCGGTGGAACCTGGAGATACAGAATCAGCGCATCGGGAATATAAGCCATTTCGATGGGGTCGCCTGTAGGGCTGAGGATGGTCGTGCGGAAAATCAATCCCCAATACCAGAGCTGCTCTGCGGCTGAGATGGGATTGCGCCACAGCTCATCCCGCTCCAACCGTCCCGGTCCCACACTACGAATCTGGCCCCAACGGCGGGTGAATATCGCCCAAGGGATTACCCCCTGGCGACGGAGCAAATCCTCTAGAGCCGCCCGCGCCTGGAGGGGCAGCACCTCCCACACGGCTTCGACCGCCTCGACGTGCGCCATCGCATCCGCCAGTTGTGCGGCTGCATCAGGACGCAATTCCGCCTTGATTGCGATATCCCACTGCTGAGCAATCACCCGCAAGCGTGAGTTATCGCAATCGAGAAGAGCCTGATACAGTGTGCGTAATGTCATCGAACCATCAGCCACCCGAACGATTCTGGTAACAGAGCCAAATTGATTATATCCAGAAACGCAGGAAGTGACAATCAGCAGCTTGCCGCGCCGCGCTTTCACGGTACTATTTTAGGCAGTACAGAATAGAGAGATACCATGAGTCATTCGCTCCAAAGGTTAAAACGCTTCACCCCTCTCCTTGCGCTTATTGCTGGGTTATTACCTGCTGTCGAACCGATACTCGCGGGTCGCCTACCCCGCGCCGATGGCGTCTTTCATCTATACCGGTTGGCACAACTGGAGCGCGCCATCACCCACGGGGTGCTGTTCCCACGCTGGTTGCCCGACCTGGGGTTGGGCTATGGTTTCCCGCTCTTCAATTATTACGCTCCGCTGAGTTATTACCTGGCGCTTCCGCTGCGCTGCCTGGGCTTATCTTTTGAAAGCACCCTCTTGGGCGGCTTTTTGCTGGGGCACCTGGCATTAGCCACAGGCACATACCTGTGGACACGTGAAGCCTTTGGAAGAACCGCAGCTCTAGCGGCAGCATTCCTGGTCGGTTATGCCCCCTACCCGCTGCTCAACATAACCTATCGCGGCGCCTACGCAGAAGTCTGGGGATTGGCATTTCTAGCCTGGGCGCTATGGGCATTCCAGCGTCTGAGCGCACGAGGTGGGCGGGGCGCGTTTGCGCTGGCAGCGCTGTTCGCTGCCGCCCTGGTTCTCAGCCACAATGTGATGGCGCTTCTGGGAATACCGCTGCTCGCCGGATATGCCTTACTGCTGGCATGGCAGCGCCGGAAGGTCACCGGGCTTGCGCCACAGCTCCTGCTGGCATTAGCGGTGGGTCTGGGATTAGCGGCGTTTTTCTGGATCCCCGCGCTTGGGGAACAGGGATATGTACAGATTCAACAGCTTCAAATCTACGACTATCGCGAGCATTTCCTACCCCTGGCGGAGCTCTTCAGCGGTCCGGCGCCAGTAACGCAAGGCGAAGTGGCGCCTTACGCGCCGCACAGCGTGGGCTGGATTCTACCAGTGTTGGCGTTGGTCAGCCTGGCGCCGCACAAGAAAACGCTTTCCAAGAACGCCCGGGTTCAGAAATGGGCGCTGGCAGCAGCATGCCTGGTGCTGTTGATGATGACACTAGAAGTCTCTACGCCTATCTGGG
>JAKJAC010000037.1:19506-26174 GCA_022707705.1 Chloroflexota bacterium | reverse complement strand
TGCACTTTCAGAAGCAACCTGCAGCTCAGGGCAAGCTGGTGACCGCCATTTGCGGCGAGATTTTCGATGTTGCGGTAGACATTCGTATAGGCTCTCCGACGTTTGGGCAATGGGTGGGCGAGCTTCTTTCGGCGCAGAATCACCGCCTGCTCTACATTCCGCCCGGTTTTGCGCACGGTTTTTGTGTGCTCAGTGAGCTGGCGGATGTGGTCTATCAGGTGACGGCGGAGTACGTCCATGCCCTTGACCGTGGCTTCTTGTGGAATGACCCTACTATTGCGGTGACCTGGCCTCTTGCGGAGCCTTTGCTTTCGGCAAAAGACGCGCGTCAACCGTTGTTGGCGGAGGCTGACAACAACTTTTTCTATGAAGGGGGGAAATAGACTCATGCCCTCTTGGATTCTGCTGACCCTGATGGCAACTTTCATCTTCGGTTTTTGGGGGTATTTCCCCAAACTGGCTACTCACTACCTCGAACCACGCACGGCATTGCTGTACCAGAATGTGGGGACGCTGCTTTCCAGCGTGGTGTTATTGGCTGTGCTAAAGGTGCGCTTCACGATTCACCCCCGCGGTATTCTGTTCTCGGTGCTTACCGGCATTGCTGGCACAGTTGGCACGCTCTTCATGCTCATGGCATTGAGCAAGGGCAAGGTTTCGGTGGTGATTCCGCTCACGGCGATGTATCCGGTCGTGACCGTGCTGCTGGCGGCGCTGACCCTGAAAGAACCTATCACTATCAAGCAGGGTATTGGACTCTGCCTGTCGTTGGTGGCTATCTATCTCATGTCATCTTCATAAGGAGTTGGGGCGTGCACTAAACTGCCGGTAGCAGCAAGAAGGCTTTCGGGCAGCAATTGGCCGCAAACTTCACCTTAGGAATAGGGGGAACAATCATGGGCATAGCGATTGGATTGGGTGTGCTTCTGCTTCTTATCCTGGGTGCGGGGCTATATTTCTCCAACATCGCCATCTACCCGCGGACGCGCACGCTGGAGATGACCTACGAGTGGGAAGTGGAACATGGGACCATCACAGAGGAGGGTTTTCTGAGCTGGCCCCGCGAGGAAATCTGCATTCCATCTCCCCACGGCTATGAGCTCCATGCGTTGTATATTCCCATCCCGGGCGCTAAACGCACCGCTGTTTTTGCGCATGGCATCACCTGGACGCTTCACGGTTCCGTGAAATATGCCGAACTCTTCTACCGGCGCGGTTACAATATCCTCATCTACGACCATCGCCATCATGGCGGCAGCGGCGGTAGCAACACCTCATTTGGCTTCTATGAGAAAGACGACCTCAAGGCGTGTGTGGATTGGGCGCTGGAACGCTGTGGCGCGGATTGCGTGGTTGGCACGCATGGCGAATCTATGGGAGCAGCCACGGTGCTCCAACATGCGGCAATCGATCCGCGCATTGCCTTTGCTGTAGCAGATTGTCCCTATGCGAGCGCTCGCGAGCAGTTCGCTTACCGGCTCAAGGTGGAATATCATTTACCGGAGTGGTTGCTGTTGCCAGTAGCCAGTCTGATTACCCGGTTGCGCGCGGGCTGGTTCTTTGCTCAAGCCTCGCCCATCGCCGTTATCGGGCAGGTGGAGACCCCGATTCTGTTCATCCACGGGGCAGAGGATTCCTACATTCCTGCGGATGCCAGTGTGCGTTTATTTGAGCGCAAACCCGGCATCAAGCGCCTGTATCTGGCGCCGGGCGCGGAACATGCGCAATCCTTGCTGAGCGACCCGGACGCCTACGACCGTGAGTTGGGAGCTTTCCTGGCTGAGATTGGGCTGGAAGACACAGCTGCGACCGCGGCATAGTTCCATTCGCCGAAGTTATCGCTCCACAGTAGATTGGCTCTGCCCGGTGACCCACTCGCAGGCGGTCTCTATCACGGCGGAGAAATTCACAGTTGCCAGATTGGTGGTATCCACCACGACCACCGTGCCGGGTAAATCCAGGGGACCGTAAAGCCCCGCTTTCAATTGTGCGGCGAATTCTCCCTCGAAAGATGTGTCCACGTGCCCGGGGTGACGTTCTCCCGTGGCATTGCGCGCGGCAAAACGTGCCTGCAAGGCTTCCGGTGTGGCGACTAACACGAGTTGCAGTAGTGTAAAGGGATAACGTTCACGGAGCGCCGCGAATTTCGTTGTGTCGAACTGTGGTTTGAAGTTGGCTTCCACCACCAGGGGTGCGCCGGCTTGCAAGTGCGCCACGATCCCATCGTAGAGCAGCGCAAAACTGGCAATGCCCAACCGTTTCGACCACTCCCGGTCGCTCCAGCCCAGGGTATCGAAGAGGCGCTCCTTGATGGCATCTTTCGTGAGCAGGGGGACCTGTAGCCTGGCAGCCAGGGGTACGCTTAGGGCGGTTTTGCCGGTTGCGGGCGCGCCGGTGACGAGAATGAGCCAGGGAACGCCGTGCTGCGGCTCAGTAGGCGCCAATTTCGTGCAGGTGGTCGTCATCAATGCCGAAGTGATGGGCAATCTCATGATAGAGCACGTGCCGGACCATCTCACGTACTTCTTCTGTGCTGCTGCAACGGAGTAGAATGGGGTACACATAGAGGCTGATTTTATCCGGCAGCACCAAGCCATATTGGTGGGTGCGGCGTGTCTGTGGTATACCGTGGTAAAAACCCAGCAGCCCGTTGGGATGGCTTACCCCCGCCTTGCGCAGCGTCTGCGCATCGGGCCAGGGTTCCACAACAATCTCCACGTTCTCCAACCTGTCACGAAAGGTCGCGGGCAGCGCCTCTAGTGCTTCACTGACATATTGCTGAAACCGTGCCTGCTCCATGCGGCGCCAATTCCAGGCTGAGACTCTGCGCGTGCTTGCAGGCTCGGCAAGTTGCTCGTCCTCCGCCGGAAGTTCGTCGGTTGGCACTAGCTGACCACCACGCGGGTTCCGGTATTAGCGGCAGCTTCTACGGTCTCATCCTCGTAGGGCGCTTGTGGTTCCGCCCAGCGGAAGACCCACATCGCGGCGCGACTGGCGACGTTGAGGCATCCATGGCTGTATCTCCGCCCATAATCGTTGTGCCAGTAAGTGCCGTGGATGGCGACCCCTGAGCGCGTAAAGTAGGTGGGGAAAGGCACCCCCGCAAGGTCGTAATCTTCACCCACCATGCGGCGGGTATGGCGCTTGCGGATGATGCGAAATTCCCCCAACGGCGTGGGTGTTTTGTAGGTGCCTGAGGCGACCGGGGTGCTGAAGACCGGCTGCTCGCCCTCAAAACAGGTCAGCATTTGGCCGGGGATATTGATCTGAATCCATTTATCGGGATGTCCCGGTGAGATTGGCGCGATTTCTTCTGGGGGGATACGTCGCACCGACCACGCCGGCACGTAGGGTCCTGGTGACCAGGTGATGCCATCTTGCAGCTGATACCACCATTCTCCGGCTTCTTTATCTTGGGTGGCGGCAATCACACGGTAAACGGTTTGATAGTAGAGCCGTCGTAGCACGTAGCGGGAAGCAGGTTGTTGGCGGGATTCGGCATACGGCACGCTGACTTCTACCCAGAACCCCGGCTTGCTGACCTCTGGAATGACCTCTATCTGCCGGTTATCTTCCACCGGTTGCACGAAACCACTGTGGATGAAACCCTCATCGGTTTGATACCAGACGGAATTGGTGGGCCAGGGAGCTTCTCCAACGACGGCGCTATAGAGCGGGATAACCGAATCGTGGCTCTTCCATGTGATGAGTGGCGCCTTCAGTGCTGGTTCACGACGCACCGCTTGTTGGTACCAGCTGATGATGCGCCCCAAAGTTGCGGGCGGCGGGTCAGCATCGGGCAGCGCGATAGCTTGTTGCTTCATCCATTTCTGCAGGGCTGCAGCGTCATCAGGCAGAAAGGGCGGGCTCAATAGCGCCGCCATTGAGCCTATCCCTAGTTGTAAAAACTCGCGTCGTGTGTAAGTTGGGTTCCCCATGCTGCATTTTCCTGCGCTAAAGAAGACTTTAGTGTTTTATGTATCTGTAGAATTTACCACAATCTGACCATTTATGCAAGGTACAGTTGAGATTTCAGACTTCAACTTCGAAACGACAAACCGGATCCCCGCGCCCGATGGCTTGTAGTAGTCGAACCTTGACCGGATGCCCCAATAGTGTTTCGAAAACCGCTGCCGTCCAGCCACACGTGCAATCGCATAACCAGGGAGCGGTGATGAAACCCTCCTGCCGCATCGGGCAATAGCAGTGGTCGTATTCGCCATAGATGTAATTACCCTCGCGGGTGAGAGGGCTGCCTCCGATACCCCATTCGCGCATCTTGACGAGCACCGCATCGAGGTCAGTCACGTCGGGTAGGGTCGTGCGCGCTCGCTCCAGCGCTGGCAACACGTGTGCGCCCGCACAAGCGCGCCCGCAGGCTTCGAGGAGGCGCAAGCGAGTCTGCTCGTCAACTTCGGTCTCCATCGCAGCTATCAGCTGCTCTAGCCAGAATTTCGCGTGCTCCATAATTGCTAACCTCTTCTTTCGGAATCTCGCGTGCTGCGTTTTTGGCTTTCGCCGGGCAGGCGGCGTTGACTCACTTTTCTGGAGACTTCGATTTTGCGACAGGAGGTAGAAGCACAGGCGACGGCAAAGTGCATCCTAAGCAGCAGGGGCGGGAGGCGTTTCCGGGTGTGTATGGCGCTCTTGCACTTCTCTGAAGGCTTCCTCCAATTCCTTAAGCTCTGGAAAATGCGGAGACATGCGCCGCAGGTTTTCCAATGCCTGGGCTGCCAGCGTCAGGTCCTCCAGGTGCAGGCATGCGCGCACCAGCATCGCCTGGGGCGCTGGTTTCCCCTGAAGCTGCGCTGCCGCCCGGCGCAGGTGAAGCGCCGCCAACGCCCAGCGTCCTTGTTCCATATAGCGCGTACCACGGGCGAGAAAATCTACCCCTTCGGTGATACCACGGTCTACCTGCAAGAGCAGGCGTTTCTGCTTCTTGATGAAATCGCTTTGCAAGTTGAGAGTCAATAACAATATGACCACCGCCACGATGAATCCGCAGCCCGTGGAGACCCACTTTAGCGGTCCCTCCATGAGGAATCCTGCTGCCAATACCAGCAGGACACTCAGTATGGCATTGACCAACAAGAAGTAGTAGACCGGCGCCCAGCGCAGCGTGATGCCGATGAGTAATCCCAGCGCCAACACTGCCGGAATCCAGGTGATGAAGAATTGCCAGCGCGGCGCCTGTTGTAGAATCACCGAAATGGCTTCTGCTGGCAAGGATGATTTGCCACCGAAGTACAGCGGCAGTAGGAGCGTATAATCTCGAATTCCCAGACTCTGGCTGACCTGGAAAACCCAAAGCACGGGGGCTGCCAGCGCCGAGAGCACGTTGATGGCTTGCATCGCCCACAGAATCCAATACAGCATCGAGGGTTTCTCGCGTTGTTGGGACTTGGTCCACAGGGAGTTGCCGCAGACTGCGCAACGCTTATCCTCTGGTTGGGTGAGAGCAGCGCACGTCGGGCAGGCATAGATAGCGTCGTAGCGCTTCCAGGCATCTTGCCAGGCCAATTCTTCCGTCGAGGGGGGCAGTTCCGCTTCGATAAGCGCCACCGGTGAGAGGGGTGGCTCAGGGTGGCTTTGCTGCTGCAGCGCCGCCAACCCGATACGGGCTTCACTGTGTGCGGGGTCCAGCGCGAGCACGTTTTCCAGACACAGCTGCTGGTCTTCGACCGATTCTACCACCCGGCTCAGCCAGAGCCAGGCGAGCACGTTTTCCTCATCCCGTTCGGTTACTTGCAGAAGCAAGCTGCGCGCTTGCGCTTTTTTGCCAATCTCCGCGGCGGCGATGCCGCGCATGAGCAGGTCATCTGTGATGCGGGGTTGCAGCGCCGCAAGCCCGCGTTTCGCCACGGCATGTTCCGGTTCGAGCGCGAGCACTTGCCGCAGGCAGCGTTCCTGTTCCAGGGGAGATTCCATGACGCCGCTGAGCCAGAGCCAGGCGGTGATGTTTTCCGGGGCTTCTTCGGTCACGCGCGCCAACAACGACCGGGCTGCCTCACGCTGCCCGGCTTTGGCAGCAGCGATTCCCTCGTGTAGCATCTGCGGGACTGGTGTATTCACCCTTGCCCTCATCAAAGTGGGATGTTCTGATTATAATCCCAAATTGCCTGCCAAAAAGTGGAATTTGGAATGGGTTTGCGCGCGCGACTTCGCCGCGCGCGCAAACCCTCTTTGACTTTGGTCCTAGACCTGGATGAATTGTGGCAGAACGACCGGGCGCAGCTGCGTGGCTTGATAGAAAAGCGTTTCCAGCGAGGTTCGCAGGTCTTGATTTCCACGCCTGACCTGCCGTTTGATTTCTTTGCGACTGGCGTTCAGTAGCTCGCCGGATTGCTCCAGTTGCACGAAACCCCGGCTCACAAACTGCGGCTCACCTACGAGTTGGCGCTTCTTGTTCACCGGAATCAGCGCTACTACAAAGCCATCTTGCGAGAGCCGTTGCCGGTCGCGCATGACGACTTCGCCAATTTCGCCGACCAGACGCCCATCCACCCATACATCTGCTACAGGCAGCGCGCTGCCCATCCACGCCTTTTGTCCATCGCTGAGCCAGGGTAAGCCTTCTTTGAGGATGAAGACCTGCTCCGCAGTCATTCCCACTTCCTGCGCGAGTTGCCGGTGAAGATACAGATGCCGCGACTCGCCGTGAACCGGGA
>JAKJAC010000037.1:14900-19496 GCA_022707705.1 Chloroflexota bacterium | reverse complement strand
TAAATAGCGTGGCTGTACCGCTTCCAACATCGCGCGCATATCTCCCCGGTTGCCGTGACCCGAGACGTGTACGGTCGCCATCGGTCCGTAGATGACATTTGCGCCGCGCTCAAAGAGCTTGTTGATCATGCGGCTGATATCTTCCTCATTGCCCGGAATGGCGCCGCCAGAGATGATGATGGTATCCCCAGGGCGAATCTGCACCTGGCGATGGCTGCCTTCGGCCATTTTGTTCAGCGCCGAGCGTGGCTCGCCCTGCGACCCGGTCGCTAGAATCACCAGATTTTCCGGTCGCACTTTGGCTTGCGCATCCACCAGGATGTTTTCGGGCACTTGCAGATAGCCCAACTCCCGCGCCAGTTGGACATTCTCTTCCAAACTGCGCCCGGTGAGCGCGACCTTGCGCCCGTGTTGATGCGCCAGCGTGATAATCTCCTGCAGGCGTGCCAGCAACGAGGAGAACGTAGCAATGATGATGCGGCGTCCCTTTGCCTCGGCAAAAAGCCGGTCGAGGGTCTCACGCACGACCTGCTCGGTTTCTGTGAAACCGGGTTGGTCTGCGTTGGTGCTGTCGCCGAGCATGGCGAGCACGCCGTTAGGGGTCAGTTCGCGCAGGCGCGCCAGGTCGGTTGTGCGCCCACCGGAGGGTGTTTCATCCATTTTGTAATCTCCGGTATGGACAATTTTGCCCACCGGGGTATCTATCACCAGACCTACCGCGTCGGGAATGGAGTGCGCCACGGCGAATGAACTGACCCGGAACGGACCTGCTTGCGTCCAGGCGTCTTTGGGCAGGACGCGCAATTGCGCTTTGTGCAGTAGCTGCTTTTCCTCGAGCTGTCGCTGGACCAACCCCAGAGTCAGGGGACTGCCGTAGATGGTTGTCTCAAGGTGCTGCAGCAGATAGGGCAATGCGCCGATGTGGTCCATGTGCCCATGCGTGAGGAATATCCCCCTCAGCCGATCTTGATTCTTGACCACGTATTCGAAATCTGGCAGAACCAGATCAATACCATACATATCATTAGCGGGGAACATCACTCCGCAATCTACCACGATCATATTACGACCATATTCGATGATCGTCATATTCTTTCCAATGCCCCCTAAACCACCGAGGGGCAGGATTTGCAAATTCTGACTCATAATCTCCTAACTATCCTTTTGGTTCGATACTGGCTACCGCCCGGGTCATTCCCGGGTCAGTTGCCAGAGTGTTCTATGCGCGTACAGATAGCGTTTCATCGCAACCGTGTTCTGGTTAGCTACCTCACCGGTTGCGAGCTGCGCTCTGAATTCGGCTCTCTTATCAGGCGTATGAGAACCTTGCTTGATGACCTTACGGGGCTTTCAAGACGCTGGTCCAGGAATACGATGCAGTCAACGTCTAACTTCTACCAGTCAGGGGTACTGCTTACCTGCGGAAAAACCATTGCTAACATATCCAAGACAGGATTATAGCATATTTGAGATGACTGTCAATCGCGGCGAGTTTTGGGGTGCATTTCAAAATGGGGCGGCAATCTGAAGAAAATTGATTTTTGGCGGCGGGACTTCATCCCGCCGCCAAAAATCAAACAGAAAACACGTTTCCGGAAATTCACCCGATGCGGGGCAGTTACTCGACAAACTTGTAGCCCTGTGCCTCCAGATAGGCGCGTTCTTTTTGGGCGTGAATGACAGTGAGTTTCACCTTGATTTTCTCCCACTCTGCCCCCGCGAGCGGGTACAAGAAGAGCGAGAGGAATGAGAGAAACAACAGCACTCCGGTTGGTCCCGCCCATCCGAGCAGCACGCCCGTGCCGGCGGAAGGCGATTGCGCCGCAGCGGGTAGCGCCTCGTTGTAGCCGTAAGCCTTCATGATACTCAACAGCGCCCAGGCAGCGATGCTGATGGCGGGCTTGGTGATGAAGCTGTTGATGCCTGCGTACATCCCCTCACGCCGGAGTCCCGTGCGATGCTCGTCCATATCTACCACATCCCCGTTCATCAAGGGAATCAGGTACATACCGCCGGAAAAACCGATCCCGAAGAGGAAAAAACCTGCCGTCGCCAGGGCCACATTCCGGCCAAAGATTGCGACCAGCGCGCAGCCAATCGCAAAGGCGAGTGTGAAGACCTGGGTGCAGCGTTTGATGCCCCAGCGATCGCGAAGCTGAATCCAGGCGACAACGCCCAGCACGATGCCTGCGCCCAGCGCACCCAGCATCGGGGGGCGGGGCATGTTCAGCACGTCGAAATAATACCAGATGCCGGTCATCAGCGCCGTCTGTGCGAACATGATGGTGAAGCTCAGGACCTCGAAGACGACGAAGGAGCGGTTGGTGAAACACGCCTTGAAGGATTTGACGAAATCGAATTGTTCCTCTTCCTGGGTGTAGTGTTTTTCCTTGAAGAAGAAGGTGCTGAAGAAGACAATCAGGCCCATTGCGACGCCCAACGCGATCATTGCCCAGCGGAAGAACGCGATGCCCGGTGCGTCGCCCACCTCCGGTTTGATTGTCGCTTCGACGGCAAAGGGCACCACCAGAGTAAATACCATGAAGATGATTTTCCAGATGTAGATTGTGCCACGCGCCTTGTTCGAAACTGCTACCTCGTAAGGCATAACCCAGAAGCTGGTAGCGATGGCGGTGTAGAGAATGTCGTAGACGAAGAGCGCCAGCAGCAATTGGATGAACAGCGCGGTTTGGCTGTTGCCGATGCCGGGAAGGATGATCCAGAAGGCGATGAAACCCAGCACAAAGATGGGCGCGCCGTAGCGAATGTAAGGGATGCGGCGTCCCAGGGCGCTCTTGGTGCGGTCGCTGATGTAGCCAAAGAGCGGATCATTGACCGCATTCCAAAGACCGGTTACAAAAAACCCACAGCGCTTTACAGTAATGCGGCGCTTCGATCTGCCTGAAGCACGCGCCAGCAGCGGCGCCCATGCTGGGCTTGTAGCACTCGCGACCGCTAGCACGCCCTAGAATGCCCGTAGGCGCGTTTTTGCAGCATAAAGGGCATTCTATACGGATAGCACGAAAATAGCGCATTGTAGAGCATTACAGAAGGTGTTGGTGTATCTGGAAAAGCAGCACAATGGGCGGAAAATAAAAAAGCAGCGAAAACGGTTGTTAAGGGCAGTTTGTGTATTGACAAATTGCCCTTTTCCATTACAATATAGATACCGACTATTTATAGAAGTCAGAACCTAACTACAGAAAAGGGGTGCGCAATGGAAAACATAGCACTGGTGACCAAGCAAGACGGCGAATTGATGGCAATCGGGCAGATTGCTAACGGACGGGCGGCGGCGGGTGTGTTTGCAGATTATCGCAGTCGGAAAGCGGTGAATACCTTACGCCGGCAGGATACCGAACTTTTGAACTTCGCGCGGTATCTTTCCCTTGATGCCGATCTGGGCAGCGATCCGGCAGCATGGCGCGGTGTGACGTGGGGTTTGGTTGATGCCTTTGCCAAGCAGGCGATTCTTGACGGTTGGGCGCTGGGAACGGTGAACAATCATCTTTCAACAATCAAGGCTTATGCCAAGCTGGCAGCAAAGGCGGGCATTGTCGAAGTCGGTGAACTGGCGCTTATTCGTTCGGTGCAGGGTTACGGACACAAGGAAGGGCAACGGGTTGACGAAAAGCGAAAGGCGGCAAATATCCCAACGCGCAAGGGTGCCAAAAAGGTAGGCTTTCACGTGTTGAGCGATGCGCAAGCCGCAACGATCCGGGCGACTTGCAATCCTACTACGCCACAAGGGCGGCGCGATGCGGTATTGCTGGCGCTGCTGCTTGATCTGGGCTTGCGGGTATCTGAAGCGGCGGGACTACGGGCGGATGACTTCGATCCGGCAAGCGGTGTGTTGACGGTGTATCGCACCAAGACCGGGACAACAACGCGCTTCACTTTGTGCAATGGCAAACTGGCAGCGCTGCGCACCTACTATGAAAACGACAATCCGACCGGGCAGCTGTTGCAGGGAAGCCGCAAAAGTGGCGTGTTGGAGGGTGGTATATCAGAACGCGCGATAGCGGCGCGGGTGCGATCCTTTGGCTTGTTGGTGGGAATTGCCGATCTTTCACCTCACGACTTACGCCATACAGCAGCGACCCGGCTCGCAGCGCGGATGAACACGCGGGAGCTTCAAGACTTTTTCGGTTGGAATTCGCCAGCAATGGCAAGCCGCTATATTGAGGCGCAAACGTCAATCGTGGTGGAGTAGTACTAAAGTACTACCTTACAAAACGCCCAGCGACGCCCAAAAAGGCCTCAAAAAGCCTGGTATTGCTCAAGTGTTCTAAAAAGTGTGGTATAATAAGAGCATAAGGCAACAAGGCGCAAAACAGGCGCGTGACCCGGAAGGGTTGCGCGCCTGTTTTTGTTTACCAGGGAGGTGAGAGGATGAACAGCGAACCGACTGAAGCCAAGACCCATGAGATTGTCACAGTTTCTATGCGCCCAGAACTGGCACAACGCGCGCGGGTGCGGGCAGCGCTCGCGGGTGTGTCCCGATCCGCGTTGATCCGGGCAGCGTTGGAGTTTTACATGGGCGCGGTGCCTGCGCCACAGATGCCGCCGGCGGTGACCCATGAGCAGCGCTAACAA
>JAKJAC010000037.1:0-14845 GCA_022707705.1 Chloroflexota bacterium | reverse complement strand
GGCAAGGGAAGCCGAAAAAAACGCCGCCGGGAGTGCGAGTGCGAACCCTCTCCCGGCGGCGCCCACAGACCCTAGCGGGCCTGCTGCTGTTGCCTCTAGTATACCACAGACGGCAGGCGATTGCCCTGCAACGGCGGTGTAACATGGCAAGCACGCCGAAGGGTATGCCCTGGGTAAAGTTGTATTCGCGCCTGCTCGATGATCCGCACTTTGGGCGCCTGTCGGATTCTCTCAAGTGGCGGTGGGTATCGTTGGAACTGCTCGCGGGCGATCTAGATGCCGATGGCGCTTTGCTAGAGGATGACAACGCCCTAGATTCAGACGCGCTTGCATGGCGCTTGCGGGTGCCAATGGAAGCGCTCGCGGATGAATTGCAGGCGTTAGAGGTTGCTGGATTGCTGGCGCGTGACGGCGATGCCTGGTTGGTGGTGGGCTTCGATGAACGTCAAGGGCGCGCGCAATCGCAAAAACGCGAGTTATGGCGCGAGAGGAAGGACCGGCAGCGTGGTAATAATGTCACGCGTGAATCCCGCGTGAATCCCGCACCTAGACAACAACAGAAAGAGAGTGAGAGAAGAACAACAACAGACAAAGACGAAAATGCGGGCGCCATTGCCGGCAATGATGGCAGCAGACCTGTTGTTGTTGGTGTTGATTCTTCTTTTCCAGAACTACGCGGCTTGAGTTTGTCTTTGACAGACGAATTGATTGATGAACTGCTGGACTATCCAGCAGAGAGGCGGCAACAGGTTGCACGTTACGCCATGACGCAAAAAAAGGCCAGCAATCCGGCAGGCTTGTTTCTGGACCTGTTACGCCGTAAGGCTGTACTGCCGGCGCCGGAAGATGAACAGCTAGTATGGGCTATAACGATGCGGCATGACGGCAGCACGGTGGAAGTCCCATACCTTGACCATGATGCCCTAAAGGCGCGCGGCTGGCGTAAGATAGTTGTCGAAGGTGAGGAAATCATACTCGATGAACGCGGGCGACGGGTTGAACGCGAGTTGAGCAGCAAAGATGATAGCGGGCAGGATGATCTGCCCGAAGACGTCTTACAATTTTGAACTGGAGGTTACAGCATGACACAGACACAGATGACGGGACTTGACCGCGCGCGGGCGCGCCTCGCTGCTGCTGAAGTTGCACTGGCAGAATACGACCGCTATGGCGCCGAACTAACCCAGATATATGCCCAAGCGCAAGCGCAACAAACGCCCGAAGGTGACGTTAAGGCGGTTGCGGCGCTGGCAGCGCTGCGGAACTGGCGCGATAGTGCTGAATTGCGGCGCGCCGTATTGCAGCATGACATTGCCGAAGCGCAAGCCGATATTCAACGCCTCGAAGCGCAAGCCGCCGAACTGGAAGCCGAAGCCGCACGCCTCGAAGCGCAAGCCGCGCGGGACGGTGCGAAGGGCGCGCGCCTGCTGGCGCTGCTGGTTGAGGCTGGCGACCTGGTCCAGCAGCTTGACGGGATGTATGATCCGCGCGGCTTGACGTTCTTGCAGGCGCGCACGATTGCCAGCAACGCGGCGGGCGCCGGTGACCGGGCAGCACGCACGCGGGCGCGCCTTGCGCTGTTGGGAGGTTGATATGGTGACGGTGAACGAAGCCGAACGCCTAGAGGGTTTGTGGGTTGTTGGAATTGACCGCGCGGCGGTGTTGTTGGCTGAGCTGCGGCGCCTGCTGGCGCGCGATCCGCATATAAAAACGCGCCTCGATTCGCTAACACTCGCGGGAGTTGATGACTATATCCAGCGCACCCGGCAGGCGATTGCCGATCTGCCCGAATTGCAACGCCTGGAAAAACAGCGCTAAAAAGGCTGGCACATTATGGCACAATCTGGCACCCTCACAGCACGACAAGCCGCGTTTGTGACGGCATTGCTGGGCAATCCCACAGTTGAAGCCGCGGCGCGCGCGGCGGGTGTGAGTATCCGCACGGCGCGGCGCTGGGTGCAGCTGCAGGCGATCCGGGCGGCATTGCTGGAAGCACAGCGGCAAGCGCTCGCTTTGGCCTCACGTCAAGCGGTGCGGGCAATGGGCGCGGCGCTGGCAACACTGGAAGCGATCCACAGCGATGCCGAAAACACGCCAGCGGCGCGGGTTGCAGCAGCGCGGGCGATCCTGGACGCCGGGCCGCGATTGCTTGACTTGACCGATCTGGAAGCACGGTTGACCGCGTTGGAGCAGGGAAAATGAGCAAGACGCGGCAACGCCTCGAAGCGCTGGAAGCACGGCGGGCGGCGGCGGTGCCGGCAATAATCCGCTTGCGCTTTGCCGATGATCCGCCCGATCCGAACGCCGAACCGAACACGCCGCGCATTGTGTTGCGCTGGCCTGAGGAACTGGACCATGACGAAAACGACACAGCGACGGCTTGAGGCACTGGAAGCACGCGCGGGCGATCCTGGCGCGGCATGGGTGTGCTACACAACAGCGGCGGCTTTCGATGCCGCGCGCGCGGCGGGTGCAATCCCAGCAGGCGTTAAAGTTTACGTTGGTGTTTGCCCAGATGACTGGACCCATGAGCAAGACACAGCAACGGCGGCTTGAGGCGTTGGAAGCACGGCAAGCAGGCGGCGCAATCCGCTTCATTGTTCGGGCGGTGCCTTGCCGCAAGCCGGGCGATCCTGAACCGGTGCCGGTGCCGGGTGTGTTTGTGGTGCGTTATCCTGGAGGTGGGCTTACCGATAGCGAACCGGCAACGGCAACGCTTGAGGATGACGCGGGCGATTCGGGCGGGTTACCAGACTGCCCGACCGCTTGACAAGTTTACATTGTGAACCTATAATAAAAGGCATGGATAACACGACGGGCCGGGACTTCACAGCTTCAAGTTTGGCAGCGGCGGCGGGTATAAGCCGATCTTTTGTAGCACGGCTTTGCAAGTCGGGCGCAATCCCGGCGGTGAAGATTGCGGGCGCGGTGTGGGTTATCCGCTATGAGGATGGCGCGGCATGGCTTGCCCAGCGAGAGGCAAAGCAGCGGGAAGCGCAATCCGAAGGTTAAAAAACGCATAAAAAGGACGGGCCGTTAAGGTGCTGGTAACACCCTAACGACCCTGACCCAGACCGTCAGACGCTTGACGGTGGGCTATCCTGATTATACCATGATGCGCCATTGCTGGCGCTTTCGTGGTAAAAAAGGCGGCTTACCTGAACCGGTGACGGTGACGGCAAGCCGCCTTTTTTTGCGTCAAATCAAAGCTTGGGAGGTGAAGCAATGTCAAGGATGTTACGGCAATACCTGGAAAACATAGCCAACACGGCGGAAGCCGTCTTAGTGGCACATAGGGCGCCGGGCAGGGTTACCGGTGGGACGGTGGGACCGCGGTTGATCCGGTTGAACTTTGATCCGGCGCCGGGTGTGCGGGTGGGCGCGCTTGCGGCGCTTGCCGATGATCTAGCGCTGGCGCTCAAAGTCAGCTCGCTTCGAGTTGACCGCACGCCGGCGGGCATTGTCTTCGAGATACCGAATCCTGAACCGCGGGCGGTGACCCTGTTGCCGATGCTGAAGGGTATTCATCCTTTGCCCAGCGCAACGGCGGCTTTGGGCCTGACCGATGACGGCGCGCCATTGCTGGCGCGGCTTTCTTCGCCTGAGGTTGCGCATTGTCTGGTATCCGGGACCACGGGCAGCGGCAAGACGGCGCTGCTGCGCACAATGGCGGTATCCCTGGCATTGGAGCATAGCGCGGATGACCTGCGCCTGCTGCTGATTGATCCCAAAGGGCGCGCCTTTCGCGCGTTGGCAGGCATACCGCACTTGCTACGGGCGCCGGTTACCGATGTGAACGAAGCGCTTGAAGCGCTGGGCAGTTTGGTGCGTTTGATGCAAGCACGCGACCGGCGCGGCGAAAACAAGCCGCGGATTGTCGTTTTCGTGGATGAACTTGCAGACTTGGCTTTTCAGTCGGGCAAGGTTGAAGGTGTGCTGGCGCGCCTCGCACAGCGCGGGCGGGAAGCCGGTATACACCTTGTGGCAGCGACCCAGCGACCCAGCGCGGCGGTTATCAGCGGCATTATGCGCGCAAACTTCCCATTGCGCCTTGTGGGCAAGGTGGTGACGTCTGAAGATGCGCGGATAGCGGCGGGCCGTGGTGGGACCGATGCCGAAAGGTTAAGCGGGCGCGGTGACTTTCTCGCGGTAGGTGGGACGGCTTTGCCGATCCGCTTTCAAGTCGCTTTTATCGGTGAAAGTGAGGCGCGGGACGCTTTGCAAGACGCCGCACGCCAGCAGGCGCCCTTGCTGGACTTGCCCGAAGCCGAAGCCGCCGAAGGTGCCGAAGCGATCCCAGCGGATGATCTGGACCGCTTGACTGAACGCCTCGCGCCGTGGTGGGCAAAGCACGGCGGGAGGTTTGGCAGCAAGACGCGCGCCGTCAAATTCCTGTTTGGTGAGGAAGCAACGCCGGGCGGTTACGCTTGGCAGATGACGCAAGCCGCGATTGACCGGCTTGCTTCTTCTTCTTCGTCAATTCTATCTAGCGCCAGCGCCAACAGCGGCGCGGCGCGTGGGTAGAAGTCGGGTAGAAGAAGAAGTTTAGAGAGGTGAAGCCATGAAAGAACGCTTTTTTGCTTTTGTGCTGTTGGTGGGCGGTTTGGGTGCCATTGTTGCGGGTGCGCTTATCGGGCAGCGGTTAAGCGCATTATCTGATGATGCGCTGGCCTGGGCGGGCGGCTCGCTGTTTGGTTGCGCCGTCATGTTGGTGCCTCTCGCGGTGCTTGTCGGTGTGGCATGGTTTGCCCTGCGCTGGAAGGAAGCCAGCGCGGCGGGACGCCCGGCAATGCAGAACGGCGCGCCGCCCGTGGTGATTGTCAGCGGCGGGCAGGCGCTGCCCTGGTATCCTCAGCAGCAGGCAACGGCACTCCCGGTGCAGCTGGAGGCAGCGACCGGACCGCGCAAGTTTACGGTTGTAGGTGGTGAAGATGAATAGCCTTGCTTTGCGCCTGCTCGCTTTCCTGGCGCTTGCTTGCGTGGTGGTGCGGGTGTGTTACGCCCTGACCGACGCGGCATTGCAGGCGCTGGCATGGGTGGGTTTTAGTGCTGTAATACTAACGGTTGTACTTGTGGGACTTGCTAAAATTCGGGAGGTGCTACGATGACGAAGCGCGCGGTGACCTATGCGCGGGTTAGTGGTAATGACTATGCCAAGACCGGCGGTGAAAATCTGAAAGGGCAGCAGGACCTTTGCCGGGACTTTTGCGCCCAGCGCGGTTATTCGATAGTTGCCGAACTTGCCGAAGATGACCGCGGCGCCAGCGGTGCCAGTTTCGACTTGCCCGAACTGGCGCGCGCGTTGGAACTGGCGCGCGCGGGCGGCTTCGATGTTCTGGTTGTGCGGGAGCTGGACCGGCTTTCGCGTGACCTTGCCAAGCAGCTCATTGTCGAACAGGAATTGAAGCGCGCGGGTGTGGCGATTGAGTATGTGCTATACGACTTCCCAGATACGCCCGAAGGACGCCTAAACAAGAACTTGCGCGCCATGCTGGCAGAGTATGAACGCGAGAAAATCAAGCAGCGCATGATGCGCGGAAAACGCCGCACAATCGAAGCGGGCAACGTCATGACGCACGGCAATGCGCCCTTTGGCTATGAGGTGGTACACGCGGGCAGCAGTCGCACCTTTGCCATTGTCGAAGCCGAAGCCGAAGTTATCCGGCTTATCTTTTCCTGGTATACCGAAGGTGACGGCGAAAGCGGGCCTTTGTCGGTGGGCGGCATTGCTAAAGAGTTGACGCGCCTGAAGGTGCTAACGTATACCGACCGGCGCGGGCCGGGTGTGGGTGCGGTTGAACGCACGGTGAACGGCGCGGGACACTGGGACGCGCAAGCGGTGCATAGAATCCTGAAAAGTGAGACTTACGCGGGAGTTTGGCACTATGGCAAGCGCGGCAATGATCCGATCCCGGTTGAAGTCCCGGCGATTGTCAGTCGGGAGGTTTGGCAAGCCGCACAAACGCGGGCGGCAAGCAATGAACGCTTTAGCGACCGCACGACGCCTTATCCTTTCCTGCTGGCAAAGCGTTTGCGGTGTGGTGAGTGCGGCAAGAAATTGCGCGCGATGTGCAAAGACAATGACCCGCGGTATTTGTACTATCGGTGCTTTTCGATGTATGGCAATAATTCGGGTTGCACTCAAGGGACTTACTTTCGGGCCGATATAGTTGACGCGATTGCCTGGGACTGGATTAAAGGCCTGCTGCTGGACCCTGAAGCCCTGCGCGCCAGTCTGGATGTTTACCAGGATGAACGGGAGGCACTGCTGGCGCCGATCCGGCAACGCCTCGCGATTGTGGGCGATCTGCTACAAGAAAAGCGCGGGACGTTGGAACGCCTGCTTGACTTATACCTTGCCGGTGAATTTGAACGGGACGTATTGACCGACCGCAAGCGGCGGCTTGAGGTTGAAATATCGGCTTTGGAGGTTGAACGCGGCAAACTGGAAAAGACACTTGCAGCGCAAGCGCTGGACCCTGAAGCGCGGGAAAGTATCTTAGAGGCGGCGCGATTGCTGGGAAAAGGCTTAGAGATTGCCGAACAGGACTTTGACAAACGGCGCCAGTTGGTTGAACTGCTGGACGTTCAAGGGCGCATTGCAGTTGAGGATGGCAAGCGGGTGCTGTATCTGGAGGTTGAACTATTGCGTGAAAGTGTGGTTGCTAACATAACCGGTATTCAGATTCCAAAGAGCAACCATACGATGCCCGCCAGTTTGGCATCCAGTCCGCGCAAGCTGACGAAATAGTACGTCAGCGCGCCCGATGCGGCAAGCGATTGCAGGATAGCGGTCGCCGCATCCCCCGCTGAGATAGCGATCCTGCTCTTTACGGGAACAACTTCCTCTACCAGTCCAGTCTGCACGTTCATAAAGCCTCCAGTAAAAATGAATAAAGATAACACCTGATGCGTGAAGAATCCTCCGCTGTCCCCACCGGATTGTGGGTTTGAGCGGCTTTATTTCCAGTAGCGTGCGTCCCAGGTATCCAGTAGATTGGTTGTGGCAGAGACCAGGCTCCAGCCAGTTTCGGTGCGGACGGTTTCCCAGGTGACCTCCCACAATCGCCCGGTCACAAGCCCCCCATCGTTGTCCCACGCGGTGACCATCGCGTTGACGCGCGCCTGATTTTCATCGCTTGTGGCGGCAACGCGTTGCACCCCACTCACATCCACCCGTAGTGTGCGCGCGAAGCCTGCCGCCCAGGTTTCATAGGGCTGCGCGGCGCGTGTAGAATCTGCCAGCAGCGCATAAGCGCCGGGAAGGTCGCGGTCATTCAGCGCTAGATAGAAGGAGATAACGGCATAATCTGCCCGCTGTGTGGGATAGCTGTGTGGGCGCTCCAGGAAAAACCAATCCCAGCGGTCCCAGCTCCAGCCATAAGTCAGCCCATCCCAGGTAAAGATAACGCGCCATGCCAGCTGCGGGGCGCCCGTATCACGGTGCCCTTCGAGGATTTCTTCCGCAAGGTCACCGTCGCGATCTTCGAAGAAGACACCCGCATCGCCTTGAAACGCGCCAACGAGCCGAAAATCATCTGCCTCCCAGGCATAGAGGTGCAGCAGCGTGAGATTGCGCTCCGCGTGACCGAAGATGGCAAGCTCTAGCCGCCCGTCGGCGTTGACGTCGCGGATTTCAACTTCGCAGGTGGGATATTGCCCCAGACCGTAATAAGGTTTGCCGGGATCGGGTTTGGCATCGAGCAGGGCAGTAATGGTCTCACCCTGTAACACGAAGGCGCTCATACGGCTCGCCTCTGGTTGATATACTAGCGCGAGCCATTCGGGCAGACCATCGTTGGTCAGGTCTTCGTGCCGAAAGCAGACCAGCTCTGCATCGCCAACGGCGGCGCGCAGGCGCGCCGCGCCTGCCTCGGCGAGCGCGGGCAGTTCTGTGGGATTGGGCGGCGGAACCAGAGTGGCTGTGGGTGTTGGCTCCGGTGTGGCGGTTGGCATCGGCGTCGGCGTCTCGGTTGGCGCCGGCGTCATCGTTGCGGTGGGTGAGGGCGATGGCGGCGCTGCTGTGGGTGCCAGCGGCAAGGTGCAGCTCGTCAACAGTAGCGCCAGCAGTAGCCCCAACCGGCATGATGCGTTTCTGTTCATTTGAGTTCCATCTGGAGGCTTTGACCGATGAGCCAACGTTCCCACCGCTCCATTGCCTTCACCAATTGGTCTTCTTCCTGCACCAGCGTGATTCGGGCATAGCCTTCACCGTGTGCGCCAAAGGCTGCCCCTGGCGTGAGTGAAACCCCGGTTGCCTCGAGCAGCGCTGTAGCAAAGGCGGCGCTGGAGCTGAAGTGCGGGGGAATCTCTAGCCAGACGTAGAAGGTGGCAGCAGCGGGAGTGAACCAGATATTCATGCGTTCAAGCGCGTCCGTGACGACCTTTCGGCGCCGGCGGTAGATCTCATTGAGGTTCTGAATCCAGGTCGCCGGTAATTGGAGCGCGGTGACTGCCGCTTCCTGGATGGGGAGGAAGATACCCGTATCGGCATTAGTCTTGACTCGCGCAAGCCCGGCAATCGCCGCGGCGTTGCCCACTGCCATGCCGATACGCCACCCCGCCATGTTGAAGGTCTTGGAAAGCGAGTTGAATTCCACTGCGACCTCTTTGGCGCCGGGAATCTGGAGCACGCTTGGCGGGGGGGTCTTCTCCCAGGCGATTTCACTGTAGGCGTGGTCATATACCAGGAGCAGATTGTGTTTTCGGGCAAAGGCCATCGCCCGTTCGAGAAATGCCGGATTTGCCACTGCGGCGGTAGGGTTATTGGGGTAATTCAGCCACAACACCCGCGCCCGCGCCAACACTGGTGCGGGAACAGCCTCGAGCTCGGGCAGGAAGTTGTTCTCACGCCGGAGGGGCAGCGGGAAGACTTCGCCGCCAACGAGGCCTGTCGCTGCGCCATAGGTGGGATAGCCGGGATCGGGGATCAGGGCGACCGTGCCGGGGTCGATAAATGCCGTGGGAACGTGGTAGATGCCCTCTTTGGAGCCGATAAGGGCGAGCACTTCCGTGCGTGGATCGAGCTCCACGCCAAAACGGCGGGCGTAGAAATCGGCAATAGCTTGCCGGTATGCGGGCGTGCCATAGTAGTTGGCGTAACCGTGCATCTCCGGGCGGCGTGAAGCGGCTTCCAGGGTGGCAATGACTTCCGGCGGGGCAGGCAGGTCTGGACTGCCAATATCGAGGCGGATAACATCCTGTCCTTCACGCCGCAGTTTCTCCGCGCGCGCAGCAAGTTCAGCAAAAACGTACGTTGGCAGATGTTGCAATCGTTGTGCCAGTTGCATAGAGCTTCCTCGTGTGATGGGTTTGGCGATTTACAGCCGGTATTGATGCTAACTCAGATGTTACCATGATTCAGCCAAACTTCCACTGATTGAAAGACTGCTCAGATTTCCGCAGCATCGTTCAACTCTCTGCGCCTTTCTTCTGTAAGTGTGATTTTCGTGGACGGGGCTTCACCGTCCATGAAAATTACAAAAACCTGCCTCTGCGCCTCTTCAGCGCGCCAATTGTCTAAACGCAATGCCTCAACAGGCTGACCCTTGAACTTCCCAATCATTTGTTCTCTACTCTGTGCGATTGCCATCGTGGCTTATGTGAGTATAATCCCAAGCAGTGCACCTTCTTGCTCTCGCTGCAGCTCCCTAAACGGCGATTCATACGTTGCTTTCGTTGTGATAGCTCACCCTTGATTCCTGAACACGCTTTCATTGCCCTTACTGAATTACCTTCCGAAAGACGGTTGGATGAGTTATTGTTCGCAGTATCAAGCTGGTACTTCCTTTTCTGGATGTGGGCATGCAATACACTGAATCGCGTTACCGCTGGGTGATTTTGGCGCTCACCACGGTTACGGCAATCATAGTCGTAGCTATGCCTGGCATGGCTATGTCGGTCCTTTCCACGGAGATTGCTGCGGAACTGCATTTGAGCCTGGTGCAGGTTGGGGTGATTTGGGGAATTGCCGCGCTCCCCGGAATCGTCAGCGGTGTGCTTGGTGGCGCGCTTGGAGATCAACTCGGTCCCAAATGGGTACTCGCCTTCGGGTGCCTGGTGTTGGGGTTGGTAGGGGCGGCGCGCGTCTGGGCTATGAATTATCCTTCGCTGCTCTTGCTCGCATTGTTGATTGGCGCCGTGACCCCTTTCGTCACCATGAACCTTCTCAAACAGTGCGGGCAATGGTTCCCGTTGCGGCAGTTGGGGTTGGCGAATGGCATCATTTCGATGGGAATGGCTTTTGGTTTCTTGAGCGGTTCGTTTTTCAGCGCCACCGTATTCTCGCCGTGGTTAGGCGGCTGGCGCCAGGTCTTTCTGTTCTACGGCATTACCGGAGCACTCTTCGCCATTCCCTGGGCTTTTGTGCGCACACCCTTCCTCCCTGGGGTTGCCGCGGGTCGTGCAAGCGCGTTGACGGCAATGCGTCAGGGATTGGCGTATGTTGTACGGCGGCGCGATATCTGGTTGCTGGGGCTGGTCATTTTTGGCATTGGAGGTTGCGTGCAGGGTGTGTTGGGATACTTGCCCCTCTATCTGCGCGATCTGGGGTGGACCAGTGTTAGTGCGGATGGTGCGCTGTCGACCTTTCATCTGGTGAGTATGCTTGCCGTGTTACCTATTGCGCTGAGTTCCGACCGTTTAGGTTCGCGCAAAAGGCTGTTGTTGGGTTCGGGCTTGCTGCTGGCGTTGGGGGTGGGACTGCTGGCGCTGTTACGAGGTGGCGCGATTTGGGTCGCTGTGATTATGGCGGGGCTGATGCGTGATGCTTTCATGTCCCTGTTTATCACCCTGATTTTTGAGACAGAGGGCATCGGCGTAGCCTATGCGGGCACAGCGACAGGGGTTGTAATGGCTTTTGGTGGGCTAGGCAGTTTCCTTGCTCCGCCCTTTGGCAACAATCTGGCGAAAATCACGCTGCAGGCGCCGTTTCTTTTTTGGGCAGCCCTGGCATTGGGTGGATTGGGTTGCCTGATGCTGGTCCGTGGTAAAACGCAACAGCTCCAGCCTATACCTCAATAGCCTTTGCATCAATCTTTGGTATAATTTTGTAGATCACCCATTCATTATCGGCTTTAGGGAGATATTGTTGAGACACTATCATGTCCTGCTGGTGGGACGTAACCGTTCCCTGGAAACGAAGGTGTTTCCGGCATTGCGGCAGCGTTACGAGGCCTCTGTGGCGCATGGACGCCGGGAGGCGGTGGATATTTGCGCCGCGCAGGAAACACATCTGGTGTTGATTGATGTTCCAACGATCCGTTTTGACCTGGAAAATTTCTGCGCGGATTTGAAATCCCAGAACCCCACGCTCTTGCTCTTCTTTTTCCTCGGCAGGGGGATGCGCCTGGATCAATTGCCTCGCGCCAACGGGCACCTCCGTCAGGCTTTTACCTTGCGGCAGCTGTTGGGACGGCTATCGCGCTTGCTCCCGGAACGGGGCGGTGAGGTGATTGCCTGGCAGGGATTGCAGTTGCACCTGGACGCGCATTCCCTCAGCTGGGGTAACGAAGAGATTTTGATGACGCCAAGACAAGGGGCGCTGACCCAGGCTTTCCTGGAGGCGCCAGAGCAGGTGCTTTCACGGGCGTTGCTGATGCAAGAGGTGTGGGGAACCAGCTATTTGGGCGACACCCGCACCCTGGATGTACACATTCATTGGCTGCGCTCGGCGTTGGCAACGCTTGGGGCGCCTTTCCAGGTGCGAACCCATCGTGGCGTGGGCTATGCGTTGGTGCCCCTGCCGCCTTCAAGTTGAGTATCCCTGGATTGCACCCGCAAGGGAATGCACCGGATTTCCCGCAATGCTGACGCTCCGCAACCAACCGGCATCAGTGCTCAACTCTCTGCGTCTTTCTTCTGCAAGTGTGATTCTCGTGGACGGGGCTTCACCGTCCACGAAAATCACAAAAAGACTGCCTCTGTGCCTCTTCAGCGCGCCAAAGTGTCTAGACGCATTGCCTCACCAGGCTGACCGCGGTTGAGTACAACCGCTTGAACCTCCCATTATTTACTCTATACCAGGGCTATTGCATTTGGAAAATGATGCCCCGGCAGGCAGATCATGGGTCGTCATCCGGTATCACATTGGTTGTCCAAGCAGGTCTTTATGGGGGATTTTTTGGTCGGGGCGCAGCTCCGACCAAAAATTCCCTTATGTTTTTCGGACTTTGGTCCGCGTCTGCCAAAATCCACGCGGTGAAAGACATCAAATGCGTAAGCCCTGATCCGATATCCTATGGCAGTTGCGGCTTATCGGCTTTGTGGTACAATCGCTTGTTGAGCTGAGCCCATTACACACGCGGCTGGACTCCATGGGGCGTGCCTGATACCATCAGGTTCCCATGGGGGATGAAGGTCGCGGAGGCTTAAAACAATCTAGTTGAGGAGGACTTTGTAGTATGGCAGTTATCTCGATGAAGCAGCTGCTCGAAACGGGCGTGCACTTCGGACATCGCACCCGGCGCTGGAATCCGCGCATGGCGCGCTACATCTACACCGAGCGCAATGGGGTGCATATCATTGACCTGCAACAGACGGTCAAGGCGATGAACCGCGCCTATGAGTATGTCCGCGACTCTGTCGCTGAGGGCAATCAGGTGCTCTTTGTCGGTACCAAGCGTCAGGCGCAGGAAACTATCGCCCAAGAGGCGGAGCGTTGTGGAATGCCTTACGTCAATCAGCGCTGGTTGGGCGGCACGTTGACGAACTGGCGCACCATCCGCGCCCGGATTGATTACCTCAAGGACCTGGAAGCGCGACGGGATGCCGGTGAGTTTGACCTGCTCACCAAGAAAGAAGCGTTGATGCTCAATCGCGAAATTGAAAAACTCAATTTGCGTCTGGGTGGTCTGCGGCACATGGAACGGCTTCCGAGTGCGGTTTTCATTATTGACATCTCTGTTGAAACCACTGCAGTTAAGGAAGCTGACCGGGTCGGCATTCCGATTATTGCGGTTGTAGATACAAATTGCGATCCTACCCTGGTTGACTACGTAATCCCCGGCAATGATGACGCAATCCGCGCGATTCGTCTGATGGCTGGCAAGATCGCCGATGGTGTGCTCGAAGGTACCGCGTTGCGCAAGGAAAAGGCGCCAGAAGAGGAACTCTATACGGCGGAGGATGAGAAATACTTGAGCGCCGAAACGCTTGCTCGCTTGCGCCAGATTCAATTTGGCGATGAGGGGCGTGGTGCGGCCTTCGATGATCTGGAAGCTGAACTGGACCTCGAAGAAGAGTATGAAGACGAGGAAGAGGCTCTCGCAGATGTTGACGATGTAGACCAGGACGAGGAGTAGATGGGATGGTAGTCATTACAGCAGCAATGGTGAAGGAACTACGTGAGGCGACTGCGGCAGGAATTCTCGATTGTCGCACGGCTCTTGAATTTTCCGAGGGCGATTTCAATAAGGCGGTAGATTACCTTCGCGAAAAAGGGTTGGCAAAAGCCGCCAAGCGCATGTCGCGCGAGGCCAAGGATGGCTTGGTGATGGCCTATATCCACGCGGGTGGGCGCATCGGTGTTCTGGTGGAAGTTAACTGCGAAACGGATTTCGTGGCGCGCACCGATGAATTCAAGACCCTGGTCAATAATATCGCGATGCAGATTGCCGCGATGTCCCCGCGCTTTGTGCGTCGTGAGGACATCCCGGAATCGGTAATCGCTCATGAGCGCGAGGTGTTCCGGGCGCAGGCGCTGGAGGAAGGCAAGCCTGAGGCAGTGGTGGACCGCATCGTCGAGGGACGCATCGAGAAGTTCTATCAGGAAGCGTGTCTGCTCGAGCAGGCTTTCATCCGCGATGAGGAGCGCACGGTGGATGACATCATCAAGGATGCCATTACCCGAACCGGCGAGAATATGCTAGTGCGCCGTTTTGCGCGTTTTCAGTTGGGGGAGAGTCTGGAGGCGTAAGCCTCCAGACCTTTTTCTAAAAGGCTTGGTTTAGAAGGAGTCAGTCATGGTGACACCTCGGTTCAAGCGCATCGTCCTCAAAATTGGCGGCGAGGCTCTGGCTGGTCCCAGCGGATTTGGAATTGACCCTCACCGGGCAGATGAGGTTGCTGCTCGGGTGGCTGCAATTCAAGCCCTGGATACCGAGGTCGGCTTGGTGATTGGCGCCGGGAACATTTGGCGTGGGCGTTCGGGCCTGGAACATGGCATGGACCGGGCGACCGCAGACCAGATGGGGATGCTGGCGACGATGATGAATGCATTGGCAATGGCAGACGCTCTTGAACGCTGTGGCGTTGTCACGCGGGTACAGTCAGCCATCGAGATGCGTGCCATTGCCGAGCCTTACATTCGCTTGCGTGCCATTCGCCACCTGGAAAAGGGACGTGTTGTGATTTTCGGCGCGGGTACTGGAAACCCCTATTTCACCACGGATACGGCGGCGGCATTACGCGCCACCGAAATTGGCGCCGATCTGTTGATCAAAGCGACGAAGGTGGATGGGGTTTATGACCGTGACCCCAAAGTCAATGTGGATGCCCAGCGTTTTGAGCGGCTCACCTATCTCGATGCTCTCAATATGCGTGTGGGCGTGATGGATTCGACAGCGATTACATTGTGCATGGATAACGATTTGCCCATCATGGTCCTGGATTTGTGGGAACCTGGAGCTTTGGAGCGCGCTATTTCAGGCGAGTCTGTGGGCACGTTGATTGCACGCTGAATAGCTGGGAGGCAGTGAGTATGATTACCGATTTATTGCACGAAACCGAAGAGCGGATGAATAAAACCATCGAAGCTCTGGAGGAAGAATTCCGCGGCTTGCGTACCGGGCGCGCGGCGCCGGCTTTAATTGAGCGGGTAGCGGTGGATTATTACGGCACCCCGACC
>JAKJAC010000379.1 GCA_022707705.1 Chloroflexota bacterium | reverse complement strand
ATACCGCCAGTTCCAACGATATCATTGCCCCGTTGACACTGGAGGAAACCAACGCCCCGGTGAAAGTCGTGGGCTACCCGGTTGAATTTGATGCCGCTAAAAAACTGTGGTTTGCGGATATCGAATTCACTATGAACAGCTTGAAAGCCTATATGCCGATGGTGCGATTGGCATTGGCGCGCTTCCAGCCCATCTCGGTGCCGCCTGCGTATCTTTCGCGTGTAACCCGCGCTGATTTCGTCCAACCGCTGCCTGACCGGACACTGACCATCAGCCGCCTGATTTCCAATCCAATGCACATCACGATGGCACTGACCGGTGTAGCACCCAACGGTCCACGACCGGTGCAAGCGTGGATGGAGAAACTGACGGCGCCCGCGCAAGGCGAGCTCGGTTGGACGCGGCTTGAAGGGGACGCCTTCAAGCCGGCGATCAACACAGAGAGCACCGCGCTGTGGGAAGGCACGTTCAATCCGGGACTGCTACCGCCTAGTGGACGTTATCGCATCGTCATCCAGGAAATGGAACCATTGCTCCCAGGAGGCTTCGTGGGCACCCTACCGGACGGAGTCACTGGAGATGTAACGGTACAGCTGCCGACCGGTCCGTTTTTGGGGCGGACGGTCTACGCAGATAGATGGGAACTCTAGGCGCAAAAGAAAGCCTTCTAAGGGGGGGACTTGGATCGCGCAGGGCGACTCAAGCCCCCCCCATCTACAAGACAGAGACGGTTCTTAGATATTAGTCTGGTCAGCAGGCGCCACACTCGGGTCGGGGATCACGGTTCCAGATGGCAAAGCCTCATCGCTGGTAACTTGCGCCTGCCGGCACAGTATCAAAGAGACCATGGAAATAGTTCCGTAGGCGAAACCCTCCACCAGAGTCTCGAGCTTTGCGCCGGATTGCGCCGCCAACGCCGCGATAGTGAGCAAGGGAATGAAATGATCCGGCGTGGGAGCTGCCAGCGGGTAATCCGGGTAGCCCTGCAAGTCAGCTGCGGAACCCGGTGAGGTCTGCAAGAGCGCCCTGGCGGCGCCGTCGAAGTTTCTCGCCCAGGCAACACCATCATCGGGAAGATGCCACATGATCTGGCGCAGGTTATGGACCAGGTTGCCGCTTCCAATGATCACCACCCCACGCTCACGTAACGGCGCCAGGCGTGAGCCAAGCGCCATGTGGTAATCGAAGGGCTTGAGCGCGTTGATGGAAATCTGCACCACAGGCACATTCGCCTCCGGGAAGACGTGCGCCAGCACCGACCATGCGCCGTGATCCAGACCCCAGCTATCGGAATCATAGCCCACCCGATCCGGCAGTGCCAAATCCGCCACCTCCTCCGCCAATTCAGACAAACCGGGAGCGGGATATTGAAAGCGATGCAGCTCCGGCGGGAAACCGTAGAAATCGTGAATCGTGCGTGGCTGTGGCATCACGGTCACGGCGCTGGCATTGATGTACCAATGCGCAGAAATCATCAATACCGCTCTAGGCTTCTGGCACAGTGCGCCAAAACGGCGCCAGGCTGTGGTATACTTGTTGTGCTCCAACGTGTTCATCGGACTACCGTGACCCAAAAACGCTGCTGGCATCATCTGAGGTGACATAGCCTGATTGCTCCTTGTGAAATTGTATACAAACAACCGCGGATTAGCCCGGCACAGTTCCACATGCTAACATCACACGCAAGCCCCCATTTACCCAGGAGCGCGACGTATCAAGCGACATCTGGATCTGGTGCAACAGTGGCAGGCTATTGCAAAGCAGGGCGACCTGCCAACCAGGGCAGCGCAGGCGCAAGACATGCCCCAACTGCGCGTAGAGGTTGCGCAAATCCTTATCGGCGCTCACCCGCACACCGTAAGGTGGATTAGTGACCACCCAACCCGGTCCCGGCGGCGGTGTGATGGCGGATACTGCCTGGCAGGTGTAAGTAATAGCGCCAGCGATGCCTGCACGCCCGGCATTGGCTTCTGCCGCACGAATGGCGCCCGCATCCCGGTCCGAAGCCAACAGCAACGGCATCGCCTCGCGCTCAGCCGCAATTGCGGCAGCGTGTTCCTCCGTCCACAAGTCAGCCTCAAAGGAAGTCCAATCCATGAAGGCAAAACGGCGTATTTTACCGGGTGCAATACGCTGCGCCAGCAACGCTGCCTCGATGGGGATAGTGCCCGAGCCACAAAAAGGATCGAGCAGCGGCGCTTCCATATTCCACCCCGAAGCGAGCAGCATCGCCGCCGCGAGAGTCTCACGCAACGGCGCCTTTGCCGTTGCCAGACGGTATCCGCGACGGTGCAACAATGCACCGGAGGAATCCATGCTTACCGTACACATATTGTTTGATAAACGCACCACCACACCCTGTGGAGGAGCTTCCGAGGAATCCTCATCCCACGCCGCGGGCTCCGCGGGAATACCCAGGCGGTCCCCAATGGCGCCCAATACGCGCTCGGCAACCGCATCCGAGTGATAGAGCTTCGACTGGTGGCAGGTCACTCGCACGGCAACGGGTTGCCCAGGGCGCAAATAGCGCTCCCAAGGCAGATGACTCGCCTTTGTGCGCAATTCCGAGAAAGCCGCCGCGTAGAACTCGCCCAGGCGGACAATAACGCGACTGGCTGTGCGCAGGTGCAGGTTAAGGCGATAGAGGTCACGCAAAGAACCAGCAAATTCCAGCCCGCCAACAGTCGGTTGCCCCACCCGCTTGCCCG
>JAKJAC010000378.1 GCA_022707705.1 Chloroflexota bacterium | reverse complement strand
ATGACATTGTGTTTCCCCCTTCTGTCTATGAATGTGTATGTTTCGACAGGATAGAGCATCTTTTCAACTTGTTCATCCTGCCAATCCCGTCCAAGAAAACGAAAAAGGGGAGGACGCGGGATAGTTCCCGTGTCCTCCCCTTTTGTTCTCATCGCGGTGTTACCCGGTCAGAGCGCCGCAGGCTTGGAGGTTCCTGCGGTTTGGAGCCGAAGCCCCGGACTTTTGAGCCTGGATGGTGATGCTGTATCCAGGCGTATATCTATTATACCATATTCATACCTTGAATTGCAAGGGGGGATCGGCCCTATTTCTAGTCTGATAAATGGCGAGTTCAGGATTTGATGGACGTTTTTGCGAGGGGACAAATCCCTTCAATATATCAGTAAGGAAGTTCATTGCTGGCAAAATACGTCTGTTAAAAGCGGTTAGTGGACGCTTTGTTTGACTAGGATGCAAGGTCGTCTATACTGATTTTGTTAATTTGAGCAAAATAGTTTTGGTAGAAACGATTATGTCCGCGATCCCACCCGACCTTATACGACGCTTGCACTATACGCTGGTACGCTGTAGCGCCCTCGAAAGTGACCATACGGTGCGGGCCACCTTTGCTGACGCGCGTCTCTTTGCCTGGCGCGATATCGTTCCCGAAAACACCCTCAACCGTGCCAACCGTGCCGCCCGACTCGTTGCGACACTCTGCAACCAGACCAATTCTAAAGGCGAAAATGCGCTTGTCTTGTTGTTGCGAGTTTTGACCGAGGACACACACATCGCCGATGCTCTGCACGCCGAACTCAGCGACCTGACCCGTGAACTCGCAATCCTCTCGATTGCCGAGCTCGCCTCTTTGACCAGCTTGCCTGCCGCCTATGTCCCTGGCCGTCATGACTTTTACCATCACATTGCGCTCCCGTCGTATTACGTGCCTCGCCCAGAAGTGTTGGATGCAGTGCGTGCAGCACTGCTAGAAAGCAGTAAGGAACTGGCATTGACTTCTGCACGATCTGGGCAAGACAGGAATGTTACTACACAGGCACTATACGGTATGGGCGGAATTGGTAAAACCGTAATCGCCCGCGCACTCTGCGATGACCTGGACGTGCAAGCGGCTTTCCCCGATGGCATCTTGTGGACTACCTTGGGTAGCAGTGTGACCGAAGCTGAATTACGCATTAAACTGCGCGAGTGGCTAAACTGCTTGGGTGGTGTTGTGGGTGGTGAAGCACCTACACAGGATGAACTGAAAGCCGCCCTGACGCAGACGTTAGAAAACCGCGCCTGTTTGCTGATTGTGGACGATGTTTGGCAGCGCACCTACGCCGAAGCCTTTCAAGTGGGCGGAGCAAGCTGTCGCCTACTGTTGACCACACGCGATGCGGAAATCCCCCGCGCGCTAGGCGCGACCCTGCAACCGGTGGATGTACTGCCCTTGGAACAGGCGGTGGCACTATTGGAACAGTGGGCAGAAGATAACCTGGATGAGGTACCCTGTGACCTCAAACAAGCCATTGTGAACCGGTTAGGGTGTTTGCCGTTGGCCATTAAACTTGCCGGAGCGCAATTGCGATGCAAAGACCCGATCTATTGGCTGGATACCTTTGATGTACACAAGCTCAAGCTGCGCCGCACCGAAACTATCCATGATAGCCTAGAACAAACCTTTGCCTTGAGCCTCAATGACCTTTCTCCTGATGATCGGCGCGGTTACGTAGCTCTGGCGATTTTCAAAGAAGACGAAGCTATTCCATTTGACGCTCTTGCCAGGTTGTGGAAAGCGTTGCTAGGATTGGAGAATGAGGCGGCCGTCGAGTTGCTGGACGATCTAGCAGACCGTGCGCTCCTGCAACTCTCCCACCGTCATGCCAAGAAGCGTAGTGATGAGAAATCTCAGGATTACATTCATGGAAAACCTCGGGCAATCCTGCACGACTTGCTGCGTGATATCATCACAGCGGAATTAGGGAAAACGGGCGCTCACACGGCGCACTGCGCATTGCTGGAAACCTACTGCGTCACCAAAACAGGGGATGGTTGGCCTACTGCGTCAGATGATGGCTATCTGTATGCTCATCTAGTCTATCACCTGGCGGCCATCGATGATTACCCGACCTTGAAAGCTCTCTTTGCCGATGATACCTGGCTGCATACCCGAGTAATGGCTGATGGTTACATCTACGATGGTTATCTGGCGGATTTGTCCATCGCGTGGGGACAGGCTCAGGCTGCTGTGATCCCACCAGAAGAGGCAATGCCCTTTCCGCTGGTAGTGGCAGATTGTATCCACTATGCGCTCATTCACACCAGTGTCAATGCTCTCGCTAGCAACTATACCCCTAGATCAGTTGCCCGGGCAGTGGAAACCGGCCTATGGTCACCTGAACAGGGCGTGAGTATAGTCCGGCACGTCATACCAGCAGGAAAAAAAGTTGAGATGGCTATTGCTCTTCTGAAGGCTGAATGTCTGTCTGTTAAACTATGTGCCGACATACAGCTCCTGGCCTTGGCGGCGGTGCGCGCGACATCGGATAAAGTGGAACGAGTGCATGTCGTGGCGGCACTCGCTCCGTACCTCACGGGTACAGCGCGGGAGGCAGCCTTAGCGGAAGGGTTGGCGGCAGCGCGCACGATTGAGTCGTCATGGCTAACGCCAGAGGTTTTGAGGGATCTGCCCCTGCAGATATCGCGAACATTGCTGCCGGAAGGGGCAGCGGCGAGGCGCGCGATTGAGTCTGCATACCATCGGGCAGAAGCTCTGGCGGCGCTGGCCCCGCATTTATCGGGAACACTGCTGGCGGAAGGGGTGGCGGCGGCGCGTGCGATTGAGGATGAAGGAATTCGGGCAATGGCTCTGGCGGCGCTGGCCC
>JAKJAC010000377.1 GCA_022707705.1 Chloroflexota bacterium | reverse complement strand
CCCGCCTGCCGGTGACCGTGGACGTGCGCCTGGAGGCGAGTGGCGCCGTGAGTCTGGAGACGGAAGCCCTGCAGCAGGTATCCATCCCTGCGGGTGAGCGAGTGCGCGTTCCCTGGCAGATTTCGGTGTCACAGGGCGGGGAGTCTGCGCTGCTGACGTTCTCCGCCACGGGCGGCGGTTACAGCGATAGCGCTCGCCCCGCCGTGGGGCAGGCGCCCGATGGCGCGTTGCCGGTCTATCGCTATCAATCGCCGGACGTGTTGGGCGTCTCCGGCGTGCTGGATGCGGCGGGCAGTCGCATGGAAGCCATTCTCGTGCCCGCGGAGGCGGGAGCGGCGACGCGCCTGGACGTGCAGCTCGAACCCTCGTTAGCTGCGAGCATGGTGGGCGGTTTGACCGCTGTGGAGAGCTGGTCCTATGAATCCACCGAGATGCTGGTCAGTCGCCTGCTGCTGAACGTGCTCAATTACCGGGCGCTGCGCGACGCCGGCATTGCTTCGCCCGAGCTGGAGGCTAAGTTGCAGCTGCTGATTCCCGATGCTCTCGACCGGCTCTACGGGCGGCAGCTGGCGGATGGCGGTTGGAGCTGGATCTCCGGCGCGCCCGCCGACCTGCAACTCTCCGCCTACGTGGCGCTGGGGCTGCTGGAAGCGCAGCGCGCGGGCTTCACCGTGCGCGCGGATGCCCTGACGACGACCCTGGGCTACCTGGAGCAGGTCATCCTCGATGAATCCCTGCGTGTGCCGCGTGAGTGGACGCTGAACCATGCCTTGACCGTCTATGTCCTGGCGGAAGCGGGAAGGCTGCGCCCGGGCGGCGCTGGGGAGGCGCTCTTTGGCGCGCGGGAACAGCTGGGCGTCACCGGGCAGGCATACCTGGCGCTGGCGCTGGGGAAAATCGCGCCCGAGGATGCCAAAGTGACCACCTTGCTCGAAACCCTGCGCGGGGCGGCGGAACGCTCCGCCACCGGCGCGCGCTGGGAGGAGCAGGATTCGCGCACCTGGGTGACCGATGTGCGCGCAACTGCGGTGACCCTCACGGCGCTGGTGCGCCTGGCGCCGGAGGACCCTCTGATTACCGACGCGGTGCGCTGGTTGTTGACCGCGCGGCGCGGCGACCGGTGGGCGACTACCCAGGAAACCGCCTGGTCGCTGCTGGCGTTGACCGACTATCTGATGGTGAGTGACGCGCTGCGCTCCGATTATGAGTGGGGCGTCGCCTTCAACGGCAGTGCGCTTGACAGCGGCGCAGTGGCGCCCGGCGCGCCCGGCGCGCCCGGCGCGCCCGAAACTCTGGCGCAGACCGAGCGCTGGCAGCTCGCGCTGAATACCGTCGAGGGGGGTGTCCTCGTCCCCGGGCAGGTGAACGCGCTGGAAATCGCGCGCGGCGAGGGCGCCGGGCGTCTGAGCTACACTGCGCACCTGGTGCTGGATTTGCCCGCGGCGACGTTGCCGGCGGAAAGCCGGGGCATCGCGCTGCAGCGGGAGTATTGCCAGGTGACCAACCCCGCCCTGCCCGCGGATGGGGCGCAGCCCTGCGTTCCGGTCACGGCGGCGCGCATCGGCGACCTCGTGGACGTGCGCTTGACCGTGATTGTGCCCAAGGCGCGCTACTTCCTCACGGTCGAGGACTTCTATCCCGCCGGTTTCGAGGCGGTGAACACGGCGTTGCTCACCGAGCAGCAATCGCAGGGCGCCTCCGGTTACGATGCGGGCGGGTGGGCGCGTTGGAATCTCTTCGAGCGCGTGGACCTGCTGGATGAGCGCGCGGTCTTCTTCAGCCGGGCGCTGCCTGCCGGTTCCTATCAGGTGGTGTATCGCTTGCGGGCGGTGTTCGCGGGCGAGTTCCAGACGCTGCCGGCGGTGGCGTCGGAGACCTATTTCCCCGAGGTTTGGGGGCGCGCGGCGGGTGGCATGTTGAGCGTGCAGCCCTGAGCGCATGAGGTGGCGATGATCGAATTGTTGGCGCGGATGATGGCGTATATCGCTTCCCGCCCGCAGGAATTGTTGACGGCGATTCTGGAGCACCTGCGCTACGTCGCCGTGGCGCTGAGCGTGGGCATGGCGCTGTGCATTCCGCTCGGCGTGTGGACCTCGCACGCGCCCTGGCGGCGCGCGGCGCAAGCGCTCATCAACGTCTTCAGCGGCATCCGGGTGATTCCAAGCCTGGCAGTGCTCTTCCTGGCGCTGCCCTACTTCGGGCTTTCCTTTGCGTCATCGGCAATCGCTTTGACCATCCTGGCGCTGCCGCCGATTCTCGTGAACACCGATGCCGCCTTCCGCGCGATTGACGCCGCCATCATCGAGGCGGCGCGGGGCATGGGGATGACATCGCGGCAGACGCTGTTGCGCGTGGAACTGCCGCTGGCGCTGCCGGTGATGCTCGCCGGTATCCGCACGGCGACGGTGGAGGTGATTGCCAGCGCCACGCTGGCAGCGTTCATCGGGGGTGGGGGACTGGGGCTTTACATCACGCGGGGCTTCGCCATGTACGATAACGCCATCCTGTTGACCGGCGCGATTCCCGTGGCGCTGCTCGCTTTTGCCGCGGAGCTCCTGCTGGGGGGCTTGCAGCGCTGGGTCTCACCGCCCGACCTGCGGGTCCGCCGCAGCTTGCGCCACAGCCCTGCCACCGAGGTCTGCCACCCCTAGGTGGATAGTAACTGTTCAGATATCCAGTCCAAGCCTGTTTGTCTTCCTAAACTTCAGCAATTGATCTTTGTGATTGAAAAATAACAATCATTGTTGTATCATTATTGCAATTGCTATTGCCGGTGATCGGACATGGGACCGTGTCAAGACGCTGTCGGACTGTAGCGCTTCAGATTTCCAGCGCCGGACGCCAGTTTCGGGCTCCAGACTTTTCCGCGAAATCGGTGATTTCGGTGATCGAAAAACCGCCCAACCGAACACCGAAAATCACCGAAACACACCGAAAATCACC
>JAKJAC010000376.1:2741-2978 GCA_022707705.1 Chloroflexota bacterium | reverse complement strand
GGAAGCCGTCCGAGATTGTAAACGCTTTGCGCTCAGAAGCACATGGGTACAGTGGCACGGGTGATTCGATGCCGCTTGTGGCATTCTCGTCCAAGGATAGTGGAGCGGACGCCGCCGAAGATATCGCCCCCACGTTGCGAGCGCAAAATTTCGACAAAAGCCACATCAATGGCGGCGGGCAAGTTGCGATCGCTATTTCCGATTCAGTAGATTGCATCAAAGGTGCTGCCATCGGCA
>JAKJAC010000376.1:0-2639 GCA_022707705.1 Chloroflexota bacterium | reverse complement strand
CACCAACGGAATGCGCCCGATTGCAGGGATTCCCCGACGACTGGAATAAATCACAATCGAATAGCGTGCGCTATCGGCAGTTCGGTAATGCCGTAGCAGAGCCAGTGGTTAGGTGGATTTCTAGGAAACTAGTTACGTTCTTGAGGAAGGGGGATTCATGTTAATCAAACTGCTTGACTATCTAATCGACAACCTTATCGCATTACGCGACCGCATGGAGACACGATGATTGCCGACCAGATCGCCCATGTTTCCATGCTAGAAAGCTCCATCCCCGTCCGGCTGCGCATCTTCGACCACAATGGGCAACCGTCCGTTGTGGCGACGCCTGCGGGCACCAATGGGCACTTGCTCAATCGTCGGGCGAGTTGGATAGCAACACACGCTGCAAGCATGGGCACGCCTACGACCATGCGCTTTTTTACCGTCTACGATATCGACGCCGGTGAGGGGCGCACGCGTTCGGCAGCATTCGAGTTTGAGTTCCGTTGGATTGGCAGAATTGCCATTGCGATTAAATCGTCACGCATGATCAAGCCTAACGAATTGTGCCAGGTGATTGGCGAGTCTATCGATTACCTGACAGAGGAGGTAACGCCCGCATGAGATATACCCTGCCGCCTGAACTGTTGCGCTTGGCTTTCCCGTTGCTTGTGCGCAGCGAAGACAGCGTAGCGCGTAATACTGTCGGCAGGGTAGCCCTGCGCAAGATACTTGTCGGCGCGCCGACTTCGCCAGAGAAACTGGCACGCTGCAAGCGCCGTGTCGAGGAGCATTGGGCAGTCCCAGCCATCCACGCTGAGAGATACTGGTTGTACAACCAAGACTATTACGCGCTCTGCGAGGACGGCTATCTTGCCGAAGACAGTTTGCACCGGGTTGCGGCAGCCCGGCAATGTGGGCACGTTCTCATTCTGACACGGGTGCACGTTGACCACTGGTGCAAGCCAAACATGTACCGCGTCGATCCCGCCAAAGCCATTCTGTGGCGGCAAACAAATGATGGATGGCAATTTATTAAATCGGAGCTGACAACCGAGCAAGTGCAAGTGCTGCGGCTGCTGGGTGTCAGCGCAATGACCTATGGTCGGAGATTACCAAATGACACTATCCGAATACCTTGAAACATGCTTAGGAACATGGGCAAAGCGTGACGCGCCCGACCGACTGCGCAATGCCGCTTTGGGTATCGCCGGAGAAGCTGGCGAAATTATTGAAGTCGTGAAGAAGTTGCTCTACCACGGCAAGCTAAGCGACGAGTGCCGAGTGCTTGCCCAGGGTGAGATTGGCGATTTGTTTTATTACATAATCGTTTACAGTCATGAGCGCGGCTGGCTGCCTGCCGACCTTGCCAAAATCATCGGCGCGGAAAATGAAGGCTGGTCAAGTATCCAGAGCGCAGTCAAGCGACAGGCAGGCAACGAAGATATCTTCACGCTGGCAATGCAATTGTCTGCCGCGAGCGGAAAGCTCTCCTCTTTCACGCTCAACCACATCAACAGCGGCGGCAACGACGATAAGACCTCAGTCGAGAGCATGTTGCGGCTGGAAGAAGTAAGCGCACGTTTATCGCTGGCTGGTGCGTTGTACGCGGCGATTGAAATCGCTAATCGCTTTGGGTTGAACGCCGAAGAAATTGCGGCATTTAACGCGAGCAAATTGAAGGCACGGCATCCGAATGGATGGCAGGTTCTCTAATGCCCCCAGGGGTGGATCAGCACACGCTGTTGATCCATCACTGGGGATGGTGCTGGTGACTGGAGCGCGCCTCGCCATTCTTGTGAATCCCATCCTCGCGGTTTCCCCTGTTGGGTGCCGGAAGCCTTGAGTACTTCCGGCACCTCCTCCGCGAACATGACATTATATATATAGTATAAAAAGGAGTCTATGTACCAACAACTCACGATTATCGGTCGGCTAGGTGCTGACCCAGAATTACGTTACACGCCTGCGGGCGTGCCCGTCTGCTCTTTCAACGTAGCCACAGATCGAACGTGGAATAACGACCAAGGGCAGAAGCAAACAGAAACCACCTGGCACCGCGTCACTGTATGGCGAAAACGTGCCGAGGTCTGCGCCCAGTATTTGAGCAAGGGTAAGATGGTGCTGGTAACAGGTAGCGTCAAGGCGAGTGGTTTCACCAATCGCGATGGGCAGATTTCTGCATCGCTGGAAGTGACCGCTGACCAGGTGAAGTTCTTGAGCGGTTCAGGAGCGGGGGCAGCGGAAGGCGCGGGTGGGGCTAGTGGCGCGGCTGGAACGGCTGTTGATGAGGAGGTAATCCCGTTCTGATGAAGGGGATGGGGGAATAACCAATGAAGCACAGACAACCGCGACGCTCCGATTGGCGCAAAAAGCCAGCAAAATGCAAGATAGCAGGGCGTGGGTTTATTTTCGAGCTTCACGCATCGCCATACCCAGTCAAACAACTTCCATTCCTGAAAATCCTAAGCGAACTTGGGTTTCAATTCTCGATGGAAACGATGGCGAACGGGGATGGCACCTACACGCACACGTTCACTGCACCCACGGGCGAAACGTGACATTATATATATATATATATAGGGGGTTTTGGACTATGACAGAAACGACAGCGACTACAAAGGCGCTTACCATCGCTCAGCCCTGGGCAACCCTTG
>JAKJAC010000375.1 GCA_022707705.1 Chloroflexota bacterium | reverse complement strand
AAAATCTGCGGCGCAAACTCGAGGTTGATGCAGCCGACCCACAAATCATCGTAACGGTACGCGGCGCGGGTTACCGCATGGAGCTCCCTGAAACGCCATGAGTCTCTATCGCAAGGGTTTGCTGGCTTTTGCCTTGGTGATTTTAATCGCCGTAGGGACGGTATTCCTGCTGGTCAGTCGTCAGGCTGAAGGCGAATTCCGGCAGTATGCGTTGCTCTATAGCGGTCGCACTCAGAATCTCGGAACGGCGTTAATCGCCTATTATGCGACACAAAATTCCTGGGATGACTTGCAGGCCACTCTGCCCAATCTCTCAGCCGGCGCCGGCACGCAGCAAGGACAGGGCGGGCGTGGCGCGGGACGTGGCAGCGGGCAATGGGGCGTTCAAGGCAGCACCGAGTTCTGGGACTTCCGTGTCGCCGATGTATCCGGTAAAGTTGTAGCGCATCTTGAGGGAGACGTACAGGGCACAATCAGCCGCGCCGAAATGGCGCAGGCGCTACCCCTCAACCTCGATGGGGAGACAATAGGCTATCTTCTGCCCGATCCCAGCAGCGCTCACACTATTGTGCTGGGCGAACCGGAGCAGCAATACTTAAGCCAAATACGCGTGGCGCTGTGGACTGGCGCCGCCGTGGCTTTCGTCGCGGCCCTGCTGGTGGGAGGGTTGCTTATGCGCGGCATCGTCGCGCCGGTAAAGCGGTTGACGCGCGCCGCCGAAACCATCGCCCAGGGCAATCTGGAAGCGCGCGCTGCCGTCTCTGCCCGTGATGAGATCGGTCAGCTAGGACGTGCTTTTAACGCGATGGCTGAAAATCTGGCGCGCTCGCAAGCGGCGCGTCAGGTGCAAACCGCCGATATCGCGCACGAACTGCGCAATCCCCTGGCAGTGCTGCGTGGCACGTTGGAAGCCATCGCCGATGGCATCTATGCTCCTACACCAGAGAATCTCGATCCGGCGCTGGCGCAGGTGCAGACTCTCACCCGTCTCGTCGAGGATTTGCGCGTGCTGGCGCTAGCAGATGCGGGAGAACTGTACCTGGAGCGCCACCCGCTGAATTTTGCGGTTTTGCTCGCCCGGGAAATTGACGCCCATCGCATCCCTATGCGGGAGCAAGGGCTTAGCCTTAGCTGTTCTTTGCCGGTTGCACTGCCTGAGATTCACGGCGATAGCGACCGGTTGGCGCAAGTGCTGAACAATCTGCTTGCCAATGCTGCGCATCACGTTCCGGCGGGTGGAGAGGTACGGGTGAGTGCGCACATGGACCAGCATGGCGTGGTGGTGCAGATTGCCGATAACGGTCCCGGCGTGCCCGAGGCCGACCTGCCCCGGTTGTTCGAGCGTTTTTGGCGTGGCGACCCTTCTCGTAGCCGCGATACCGGCGGTTCGGGCCTGGGTTTAGCCATTGCGCGGCGGATTATCGAAGCGCACGAGGGCCGCATTTGGGCTGCTGCTACCCCCGGCGGCGGACTTACCGTGGCTTTCTGGTTGCCCGGCGCAGAGTCCTGACTTTCCGCCACAAACGTCCCGCACCGTCACCCGTCAGGAATCTCTCACCTGCCACGGCGAGATAAAGCTGGCCGCCGCACGCAAGGTCAATGTTGCGCGTAGCGCGGCACCGGAAATCCCCCTCTCCAGTTGTCAATCCCCACCAATCTTTCATGGTTCCTTCATTAAGCGTTCACACAACGCCGTTATCATTGCAGATAGTTGTTAGCGTTATAGTCTCGATGGAGGAATCACTATGAAAGCAAAATTAAACTATATGCTGGATGCATTGATCGGCCTGGCATTCTTGATCTCAGCAGGTACCGGAGTTTTGTTCCTGTTCTTGGGGTCTGGTGGATACCAGGGGGGCGCAAACGCCGCGTATGGCAGCGCATTTCTGGGCTTGAGCCGCTGGGTTTGGAGCGACCTTCACACCTGGGCAAGCCTCATCATGATCAGCGGGGTGCTGCTCCATGTGGTTTTGCACTGGAAGTGGATTGTTTGCGTGACCCGGCAGGTCTTTACCGCACCGCAGCCTCGTGTTGTGCGCGAAGAGAAATGCCCGGCATAGTATAGCCATCCAATAATAAGGAGATAAGGAAATGATGTCGAAAATCACAATTGCATTGGTAGTTGTTTTGGCAGTGGCTTTGGTGGCAGGTATGGGCTATATCATCTTGCGCCCGGAGACCGCTACGGCGCGCGGCGGTGGACAGAGTCATGTGACCCAGGCAAATACAACTGCCGTTGAGCGCGGCGGTGCTTATGGACAGAGACAAGCTGCTGCCGGGACTGAGCATTCTCTCGCCAATACCATCCGTGGCGGTGGCTATGGGCAGAGGCAGAACCTTGCGGGCGCCGAGAGCGGTCAGGTTGCCGCCCGTGGTGGTGGGTACGGGCAGGGAAATTCCGGCGCCGCGACACTACCGCGCAATGCTAACACAGCCGTTGAGCACGCTGTAACCGAAATGGAAACTATCCAGGGCGTGGTTATTTCCAGTGATAGCGAAATCCTGGTGCGCACCGCCGAGGGCGAAGAGGTGCTGGTGGGCTTGGGGCAGGCCTGGTATCGCGAACAAGCTGGCTTCGCCGTTGCGGTAGGCGATCAAGTTAGTGTGGTCGGCTTCTATGAAGAGGGTGAGTTCAAAGCTGCCACAATCGAAAACACGACGACGGGCGAATCCATTACTCTGCGGGATGCCACGGGACGCCCGGCATGGTCGGGGCAGGGAAACCGGCGCAATAGCGGGTTGTAGATGTTTTGGAATGACCCTGGTCACGGTCCACAGCAGTCTGCTGTGGACCGTGACCTTTTTCCGGGAGGATGTTGAGGGTGCCAGAAATGAACAATGCCGGTTTTCAGAGGAGACCTGAATCTGATGTCTCGCGAATCAACCTTGCCGCCTCCTGCAAATCGCGCGTATCCAGACGGTGCGCAATTCCCATGAAATGGCTAAATGCGCCGCTCCCCTGTCGGGATTTCGTAGCAGGTCGCTGACCGAAACCGCGCCACGCCCCGCACACTGCCCTTGAAGCGCAAGCAAGG
>JAKJAC010000374.1:2828-3107 GCA_022707705.1 Chloroflexota bacterium | reverse complement strand
GAGGTTGCAGGAGCACCGGCGCCTCGGCGGTGCCCTCAAAGATCAGGGGACCTGCAGCGAGCAGATACGCCTCAGGCGCGAAACGCAGGGTCGTGCCGGGTCCCAGGCGCAACCCATAGCCGGCAGGCAGCACGAGAGCTTCGCCGACCTCCCAGGACCCCGGGGCAATGGTAACCATGCCCTCATCCGCAGGTTGCAGATAGGGATAGCGCGCCAGCGCCTCCGCCAGGGTCGGAGCGGAGGGGCGCGGGGAAGCGCTGAGGGGCAGCGGGTAGGAGG
>JAKJAC010000374.1:460-2733 GCA_022707705.1 Chloroflexota bacterium | reverse complement strand
GGCGGGAAGCTCCTCGCCATCCACGCGCACGCCCACCACCTCGACGGGCAGGTCCAGCAGGTTGCCGACTTCCAGAACGAGGTCCTCGGAAGCGAGGGGGGTGGTCGGCACAGCGCTTGCCTGCAGGTCCGCGGCGCGTACGCGATAGGCGTAGGTGGTCTGAATGGGGTCCAGACGCTGCCGGTTGAGTTCCTGGCGGCGGCGCAACCAATCCCAGGGCGGCGTGAGCACCTCAGCGCCGAACTCAGGCTCCAGCGCCGCGCGCAACGCCTCGTAGCGTGGACCCAGGGTCGCCTCCAGGGCATCCACGAATTCGGGTTGGCTCACTTCCGCCAGAGCTTGCACATAAGCCGCCTGGATGAGCGGGTCGTTGTAGAAATTCTCCAGCGGCAAGCCCACCTGCTCGAAATTCAACTCCGGCGAGAAGGGGTCGGCATCGAAGGCAATAGGCTCCAGGCGCGCGGTGATGGGGTTGTAGTAGTAGCGCAGATTGTGCCAAATCAGCCCGTGCGGAGCGCTCCACAGGTCAGTCAATGCCAGGAATTTGCCCAGCTGCTCCAGGTCGAAGACCTCCTCTGCGGTCAGGTCGCCGGTGAGGAAACCGCGGAGAAGCCCTATCGCAGCATCACGCTCGGCGCTCAATGCCGGCGATTTATCAATGCGCCCGGATTCGAAGTCATCAATGACGAAGAATTTCTCGAGCGCCGCAGGGATAACCTGGTCATCGTAGAAAGCGCGGGCGGTCCACAGGAGGTCCTCGGAGTAGCGGATGATGACCCCCTCGCGGCGTTGCTGGGATTCCAGCAGCTCTTTGGCGAAGCCCTCCTCCAGGGCGTAGATGCCCATGGCTTTGCCGTTCAAGACGACGCGGGCGAAGTCATAATGGACGCCGAGAAGCCCTTCCTGGCGCAGACTGGTCTGGAAAGCCCATTCGTGCAGGTAGGTGCGCATGGAAGGGTCCTGAATGGAGAAGACCTGCATGCCATAGAGATAGGTATCGTCGCGGGTCTCAATACGGAAGGACCATTTATCGTACGCCACATGGTCGGCCCAATCACCCTTGAGGCGCAGGCGCACCGGCAGCGTCTGCTCGCCCATCCGCAGCGTGGCGGGGACAAAGTCCTCATTGCTGGCGAGCAGAATCCAGCGCTCGAGCGCTTCGGCGCGTTTGGCTTCGATTTGGGCGAAATCCTGGGGTTCAATGTCAATGTAGAGGGTATCCAGGGCATCGCCCAGCTCGCGCGAGGTGGGTATGGGGGTGGATTGGGGAGTGGGGGTGGGCGCAGTGACGCCAGGCGCTGCAGGCTCCGGCGCGCCCGCGTCTGGCGCGCCGGTAACCGGCGTCCCTTGCCAGAAGACGCTCACCAGCAAAGCAATGCCTGCCAGCGCCAAGATAGAGACGGTGGTCCAGGCGAGCCCACGCACGAGGGAAAAGCGGCGCGGGACGCCTGTCCGTTTTTCGCGGCGTTCCAGAACGGTAAGACCGCCGGAATTGCCGTCACGATTGATTTTCACTGTGACCTCCAAAACTTACCCGGGTAACGGTTCGGTGTTCCCCCGCCCGGAACGGGAGAATGCGGCTAATGCCGCGCTCTGAGATAGTCGTTTGTTTTGCCTGAGCGCGCTCAGGCAAAGACACCCTCGAAATCGGTGGCAGCGAGCATGCCGTGCAGGTATTTGGAGAAGCGCCCCACCCGCGCGGGAAAACTCGCCAGAAGCGCCGTTAGCCGGCGCACCGCGGCATCACCGGTGGGGCTTTTGAGCTCCACAATCATGACATCGGGCTGCACCGCCTGCTGGCGCAGATTGGGATAAGCCATGTAACGCTGCGCGTACGCCCGCAGGCGCGTATCCAGGGTGAGACGCAGCTCCCCATCAGGCGTCTCGTAATATGCCCGCTGGTAGGAATTAATGAGCGTGGGCTGAGCGTAGCACGCGAGCCAATGCTGGGCGCGGGCGTCCAAGCCCTGACGCAAAGTCGCCATGAGCGCGGACCAGGGCAGCTGTTCAAGCAACAGGACGCCATCAAAGGGCGGGCGCCCGAAGGGTGCGCGCCCGAAGGGCGCGCGCCCGAAGGGCGCCGTCTCCTTCCAGCTCGCCACGCCCTGCCGGCATTTGAGCTCCAGCTGCGCGGCGGTGACTTGCGCCAGGTCGGTGCCATACCAGCGCAGGCGCAATTTCTGGCGCTCTTCCACGCTGCCCAGGTTGGCATTGAGGCTCTGAAGGTCGAAGGAATCGAAGTAGATGTTGTTCACCTGCCGCGGCGGGTAGGA
>JAKJAC010000374.1:0-450 GCA_022707705.1 Chloroflexota bacterium | reverse complement strand
CCCGCCAGTGCGCCGGATGCAGGCGAACCCAGGCTTCAATCTCCGGCAGCAGGGCGCTAGCGCAAGGGATTTTGAACTCGTAGCGGGGGGTCACGGCTGTTCCTCGAGAAGCGGCAGAGTCTCAAGCACGGATACGCGGACTTCGGGCGCCGGGGCATCCCACAATTTGCAGAGCAGCACCAGCTCACCGCCGGAAGAGAGCAATTCGCGCGGCAAATGCACCTCGATTGGCTGCGGGGTATTGCCGCTAGCGGCGCGGAGCACAAAGGCGCCCGCGGCGTTCTCCAGCAGGGCCCCGCGAGATTCAGAGTCCACCCAGGAGAGCTCGAGGTCGCGCCGCGCCGCGCCGCCGACATCCACGCCGGTCACCTGCAGGGGGAAAGGTTGCAGGTTTGCCAAACGCACGACGAAGTCATCTCCAGAAGGCTCCAGGGTCGCGGCGAGAGGGCG
>JAKJAC010000373.1:2825-3108 GCA_022707705.1 Chloroflexota bacterium | reverse complement strand
CCCACCTGCTGTCCCTTATCGACGGCGACATTGTCATTATCGCAGATCAGTGCATCGCCGGTATCAGGATCAAAGAAAACGTTGCCAAAGGAGATATCGCGGTAGCAGAGACCTTTGGTATGGAGCTGCAAGTAACTATCCGCCAAAATAAACCCGGCTTTAGCCAGGGCGCGGAAGGTTGGTTCAATGCGGCGCTTCATCAGGTCCACGATGCCTTTGTAACGCGATTCACGCAACGGCATAATGTAGCCAAAGCCCGCCGCTGTCTCTGAAGAAGTCAATT
>JAKJAC010000373.1:0-2754 GCA_022707705.1 Chloroflexota bacterium | reverse complement strand
AGACCTCTCCCTGCCCCCCGCCGCCAAGAAATTGCTCCACAGTGCAGGTCGTCTTGGAATTTTCTGCCAGCACCGTATCTCCAGGCTTGAAGATTTCACCCATAATATCCCATCCCCCCTAAAATGACCGCGTCAATCCATGAGCCAATCTAGAACCCTGACCCAAAAATCGCCAACCCGTAACCCTAACCCACGCCTCGGTTTGGAATCTATCCGAAAGTTCGTCGTAGCCCGTGCTCGGTTTGCCCTTAGCGCATTCGCCATAGTAGAACTTTGCCTTCAGCATCACCCGAAGCTAACAAAGTGCCATCGGCGCTGCAAGCAGTGCTCAAAACCATCGCGTTGTGTTGTCCCAACTTCCGCAGCAACTGCCCCTGAGCCGCATCCCAAACGCGCAGCAGCGTATCCCAGCTCCCGGAGACCAACACGCGCGCATCGGGGCTTAGCGTCACAGTAAAGACCAGCGCCATCAGGCTACCCTTTTCAACCAGGGTGCGCGGTTGCTGGCGACGTTGCGGGTCCCACAAAAGCACCGTCTCATCCCAGCTGCCCGAAGCCAGGAGCGTATTATCGGGACCAAAAACGACCGACGTGACCTGCGAAGTATGCCCGGTAAGCTTGTGCAACTCCTGCCCGCTGCTGGCATCCCAGATTTTGACGCTGCGGTCCCACCCCCCCGCCGAAGCCAGGCGCTGACCATTGGGACTGAGCGCCAGACCATGGACGCCATCGGGATGAGCCTGAACACGCAGGCGCTCGTTGCGGGTCTCCAAATTCCACCAACGCAATGTGCCATCGCGGCTGCTAGAGATCAAGGTCTTGCCATCCGGCGTGAATGTCACCCCGGTCACATCGCTGCTATGCCCGCGCAAACGCCGTAAGCGCCCACCATTCTCCGGTTGCCACAACACAATATCGGCATCGGCGCCCCCAAGCGCGATAAGGGTTGCATCGGGGCTAAAAGCCACACAACTCAGCACCCCCGTATCCCCCTCACACCGGTGCTGGGCTTTGCCATCGGCGACGCTCCAGAGCACCGCTACCCCATCCATCCCCGCAGATACCAATCGCTGGCTATCCGGGCTAAAAGCCAGCCCAACCACCTCAGCCCGGTGCTCCGCGAGAGTGGAAACCAATTTGATGCTCACCGCCAGGGCGGATGCATCCATCGCGTTGGCTCCACTCGGCAACACTCCCAGCGCTAACGCCCACGACTCCACCGCCCACCGCGCTGCCTCCTCGGTCAGCGCCAATGCCGCCTGCAATTTCGTGGTCACCTGCGCCAACAGAACACCCGCAGGGACCTGCCCCTGCAACGACAGCAAGTCATTAGCGACGCCTTGCTCCAAAGCGCTCACCAGGACAAAGATTTCCCGCTTGTACCCTGGAGCCAGGTCGCGCAACAGGGCATTGCAGCGGCGCGGATTCTCATACGCGCTGCGCCCCTGCTGTGCTACCAGCTGAATGAGTGTCTGTCGGGCAACGTCATCCATGGTTCAGGCTTACTCCAAAATCACCGCATCGGAATCATGAAAAACACGCAACCCACGTGCTTTCAACTTCGCCACTTTGTCCGCAGTCACTTTAGCACAACCGTAGAGGTGGAGCTCGCGCAAGTTGCGCAAAACCTGGAGCTGCTCCAGATCGGCGTCCTCAATGGATGTTCGACCCAGGTGCAAGACTTCCAGAGCCTCCAGATTCAGAAGATGCGGCACGGTTTGAGACTTGAAACGTGCGCAGCCTTCAAGGGAGAGCGTTCGCAACGTGTGGTTATTTCGGAAATACAGGAATCCCGTCCCGCTGATTTGTGTCTCGCTCAGGTCAAGGTCTTCCAGAGCCGGCATCACTGCCAAAGCTGCCAGCGCCTCCTCCTGAAGCGTGGAACAACCTTCGAGATTCAGGACGCGCAAGTGCGCCAGAGGTTCAGGATGTGAGAGGCCGCGCCCCGTGATTCCCGTGCAGCGGCTTAAGTCCAGAGTTTCCAGGTGAACGAGAGCGCCGGTACTCTGCAATCCCCTATCCGAGAGGTTCTTGCAGGCATCCAACCTCAGCCAGGTGAGAGGCAAATCTTTCAGACCCGCCAACCCCTCACCGCTAATCAGTGTCTTCCCCAGGTTCAGCTCTTTCAAGTGCGTGAAGACGGTGAGGTGCCCCAGATTCGAATCAAAGAGCGAGCGATCGCTCAAATCCAGATGGCAGATAAGCTCTGGCATTCGAAAGCTATGCGCCCATAGCTCAATCTGGGTGTGGTTGAGTCCCACCGGACGGATGCCGAGATCCTCATCGGGCATCGGCAAGAACGCCGGCGGCATCTCGCATTCCTCGACCCATTCCGTATTCGAGGCGGTGTAGGAACGGACCAGTATCTTCATTTTCCAGGTCGAGAAGAGCACCGGCGGCTCAATCTTCGGTGAAGGTACGTGAACGAGCGCGGCTGAATCCTCCGCTGGCGGTGAGGACGGCTCCGGCTCCAATACCGGCACAATCTCGGGTTCCACTATAGACTCCACAACCAGTTCTGGCTCAGGCGCCTCCACCAGTACAATCTCGGGCTCCGCCACAGGTTCGGCAACCGGTTCTGGCTCAGGCGCCTCCACCGGCACGCCCAACGCCTCTGCCCACGTCATGACCGCCCAGTGCGTAGCCTCCTCACGCATCGCCCAATGCTCCGCCAGCTGCGCCTCCAGTCGCTCCAGGTGTTCCATAATGGGCACACCATGGGGCCACGCCTCGATAGCGGCAGGAATCTGGTCA
>JAKJAC010000372.1 GCA_022707705.1 Chloroflexota bacterium | reverse complement strand
TGATGCGCAGCGTGATCATAGCGCTAATGATGGTGATGGTCAGAGCGATGACGGAGATGAGGGCGTAAAGCCAAGCCTCTTTGGCGGACTGCGGCACACCTGCAGGCGTTTCACCTTCGGGGGTGAAGCCGTGGTCCTCAGCCTTGTAATGTTTGCGCTCGTCGATGTAGAGGTAGTAAAGATAGCCGATAAAGGAGCCGAAGAGGATGAAGCCATCCAGGCGCGAGTAGAAGCCATCCCACCCCAGGATCAGGCACATCAGGGTGGTCACGATCATCGGGATCATGGTTTTTGCCAGGAAGTAGCGGCGGACAATCGCCATGATCAAGGTCTGCTGGACCACATCCGAGCCGATGTTGGCGCCCAGGACAACGGCGGCGCCAATTCGGGGATCCAATGTTCCGGCGAGAATAGCCGCGGAAGCGGTGTAATGCGCCGTGATTTCGGGGATGCTCGTTGCCACCGACACGACCGTGACCCCCATGAAGGTGGTCGAGAGGTGGAAGTAGCCCGCCAACCCGGTGAGTTTGGTGACCGCCACATTGGCGCTGTAGACTAGCAGCGCGATGGCAGCAAATCCTACCAGGGATAACGCGATAAGATTGGTTTCAGGATTGATGAATTGATCCAACATAAGATCCTCCCTTGTGTACAAAATGATTGGGACAAAAAAAACCGGGGCTGCGAACTTCTCGCAACCCCGGTATCAAAACCAATAAAGAGATGGCTTCAGATCGCCAGGCGACAGAGTTCGCGTGCGCGGCTGCAGCCCGTACCTTCAGGATCGTCTTTGACGGAATAATCTGGATCGAATAGCCAAGTTTTCTTCATCTCAGACGTAATTATAACGCACGTGGGGGAGGTGTCAATGGGGAGATGCGAGAGAGGATGAAGATGCACCGTTTTCCGGGGTGATTTGCACCATGGTGATTGGTTGACAGGCGAAGAGCTTGAGATTCCTCACTCCGCTGCGCTGCGTTCGGAATGACGGGGTGAAATGGGGTTGCGTGGGGCAGGTGTAACGCCGCTGAATGTGAGCCGTATCCTTTGGCGTGCTGCTACGTCATAGATTATGGAACCGCAGCTTCGTATTTCATTGCCACTGAGGCTGTTGCGGTCGACCCTTTCATTCAGATCAATAGGAGGCAACCGTGAAACCAAAACTGCTTGTAGAACGATTGGGGTTGGTGCTGGGTCTGGCTTTTGTGACCCTGTTCGTGGTCCTGAGCGGGTTGGGGTCTGTACGCGCGACCGGGGATGTTGATATGCAAGTCGCTGCAGACGCGCCTGCCCACGTGGCGATGGGGTCAAGTTATCTGGTCAGGCTGAGTTATTACAACTACGGCACGCAGGTTCCCTCCGATGCCTGGGTGACCGCTACCCTGCCGAGCGGCGTCACGTTCGTCAGCGCAACCGACCGGTGGGGGGAGCCTCTTCCACCGGATACTGTAGGCGGCAATACGTTGACGTGGTATTTTATCCACCCGAGCTGCCAGTTGACCGACGCTAATTGCGGGCATATTCTGCTCACGGTGCAAGCGGATATCGCTCTGGCCGAGGGTACGGTGCTGACGACGTCCGTTGTTGTCGCCACCAGCGATGTGGAATCCGATCTCACCAACAATACTGCAACCGCTGCCAGCGAAGTGTGCGAGATGGCAGGATCCGTGAAGCAGGTTCAGCGGGGATTGGCGCTGCCCGGCGATGTGCTGACTTACACGATTGCGGTGAATCTAGCCGCTCAGAGTGGACCGGGTGAGCGTTGGGTAACGGTGTCCGACACGCTGCCCTTCAGCCACCAGGTACGTTTTCTGGGCTGGCATGGCGATGTCACCGGCACGTTGATCGATGGTCACATGCTGCAATGGCAAGGGCGCGTGGCAGCGGGGCATCCTCTGCTGCTGCAATATCGGATGGGCGTGGAGGGTGATGTCACGCCGGGCGAGCTCATCACCAATGCGGCGATGCTCCAATGGGCGGGGCGCCAGCTGCAGTTAGGACCGGTCACTACGGTGGTGACGCTTCCTCACGGGATGCTGGGGTTGGGACCGTATCAGGGCGGGGAATTGCACCATCGCTATGGGGTGACGCTTACGGTTCCGCCCGGCGCGGTCACCGATACCACCCGCTTCGAGTGCCATCCCATGACTCAGACACACGTCACGCCGCCCGGCGGGCTGATGTTCGCCAACCGCGCCTTCGAGATGAAGGCCTTGCGCTTTGGGGAACCGGTGGGGCAGTTCAATGCGCCGCTCACGATTACCGTCCACTACACAGATACGGATGTTACGGGACTTAAGCGGGAAACGCTACGCTTGTGGGCGCGTTCGGGACCAGAGGCGCCCTGGGTGAGGTTGGGGGAACCGGACCATGGTGCGCCGAATACGCTCACCTTTACCACCACACACTTCTCTGAGTTTGCGCTGTTTGGCGAAGCGATGTACACGATGTATCTGCCGCTGGCGCTGCGGCATCAGTAAACGCGCCTTCGCGCGGCGCGGCAGGGGGACTGGTTTTTGGAGGTTTTTTGGCGATGCGGGGTACCGCGTCGCCAAAAAACCAAAAAGGGAGAGCTTTCCGCCGTAAATTGGCGCGCTGTTGGTCTGTAGCGCTATACCCCAGTCAATTTTTGAAAGTTCATAAGCCTGGCGCTCCCAGCAGCAAATGCCTTTTCTTTGAGTGATTTTTGTGGTGAGGCAAAGCCTCACCACAAAAATCACCTTTTTCTTCGGAATTTTCGCCCCCATTTTGAAATACCCCCCGGAGTTGATGGACATTGACAGGCGGAAAGGATCAGGTATAAAGGCAAGAGCGACGTGCTCCGGTGGGTTGGCGATGAGCGCCGGGGTGCGATATTTCTGATCCGCAAGAGGAATAGTGATTTGAAGGCTATCACTGCCGCAATGTTCCGTATGCGCTGGCGCTTGCTGGTGATTTTGACGACGGCGCTGGGCGCCGCTCTGCGCCTGGTGGGGCTGAACCGGTTTCCACCGGGGCTGCACTTCGATGAAGCGGTCTACGGGCTGATGGCGCTGGAAATCTTCCACGGCAAGCTGCCGGTGTTTTTCTCCGCATATACCGGGCGCGAACCGCTGTATATGTACGTGATGGCGGGGGTTTTCCGG
>JAKJAC010000371.1 GCA_022707705.1 Chloroflexota bacterium | reverse complement strand
GGGAAGCGCTGCTGGCGCACGAAAAAGAGCTCACCCGACACTATGACCGTGTCAACGCTGAACGGCGCCGGCTTCCCATGGTGAAAATAGACAAGCCGTACCTGTTCAACGGTCCTGAAGGACGCCGTAGCCTTTACGATTTGTTCGAGGGGCAGACTCAACTCATTGTGTATCACTTCATGTTCGACCCTGCTTGGGATAACGGCTGTATGGGGTGCACGGGCTTTGTCAACGACCTGGGAGACTTATCCGAACTGGCAGTGCGCAACACGGCTTTTGTGCTCATCTCGCGCGCTCCATTGGAAAAACTACAGGCATACAAGGCGCGCATGGGCTGGACGCGTCCGTGGTATTCGGCTTTTGACACTGATTTCAACCAGGACTTCGAAGTTACGGTTGATGGCGGTGAGAGACATGGATTGAGTGTCTTCTTCTGTATGGGCGAGGACGTGTTTCACACCTACTCAACCTACAAGCGCGGTTGCGAATCGCTCAGTGACGTCTACAGATTGCTGGATATGACGCCCTACGGGCGGCAGGAAGATTGGGAAGATTCTCCCGCCGGCTTTCCACAGCGCCCAACCTATGGCTAGAATTTCCCGTAGGGCTTGGCGATGCAAACCGCCCCACATTGTTCGGGGCGAGAAACCGTCTTCATTGCAAGGAGCGCACTTATGCACCTCAGCGAACGATTTTTAGAACCCTCCATACCCTCGGGTTGGACCTGGCTCAACGAGCCTGCGCGTTATCGTTTGGGCAACGGCTTGGAAATCTACACCGGTGAGCAGACTGATTTCTGGCAAAACACCCACTACGGTTTTCGAAGAGATGATGGGCATTGCTTATTGAGACGCCAAACGGGCGATTTCTCCTTGATGACGCATGTGGAATTCCAGCCCCGCGAAAAATACGATCAATGTGGCCTCATGGTGCGGATGGATGCTCAGAATTGGATCAAAATCTCGACGGAGTACGAAAGCGCGCACGCCAGCCGGCTAGGGTCGGTGGTGACCAATCTGGGATATTCCGATTGGGCGACGCAAGACATCGCCTCGAGCTACGGCGAGATGTGGTATCGCATCAGCCGGCGCGGCAGTGATTTTCTGCTAGAGCACTCTTTCGAGGGCCAGTCCTGGCTCCAAATGCGCATCACCCACCTGCACCAGCTGGCTGCCGAGTGCGAAATCGGCGTCTATGCGTGCAGCCCGATAGGCAAAGACTTCCACTGTTGCTTCAAGACCGTGGAAATCTCCGATAATGCGTGGCTGGTCCACCCAGAAACCGGCTAACCACGGCGCGCACTCGACTGAAACGCCGTTTGGCAGATAATCGGTGCATTACCCGTCAGCTATTGAGGAGCTCCATTATGCCAGTATGCCAGGGTTGTGGCGGAAGTTTCGATGACCAGTTCAAATTCTGCCCGTATTGCGGTAGAGCGAAACCGGAACCTATAACGATAAACGTTACTGTGACTTCCAATGACACGTGGGAGATCTGCGAGATAAAGTTTGTCAGGATTCTAAACAAGGGCATGCCCTTCCGCACGGAAAGCGTCTTTGAGGCAGAAGCCATTGGACCCCAAGGACGCTATGTTGCTGCCCGGTCAGACAAGATGGAATATAATAGCTGGGGCGCAAATAACGACTATCTTTATCGAGCAACGGATGGCGGCAGAGAAAAAGACCGCAGCGCCTATGCCTATTCCGAAACTGATCAAGTGCTGTTCCTCAAGCAGAAAACTCAGCCCAAACTGGATGCCCTGATCAGAAGACTCGTTGCTGAAGGCTGGCAACCTACCGGCGGTGGAAAAGAGTGGTACAGCGAGAAATTCCGGCGCCTCGTTAAGGTGGCAAAGGGCTGACGTCCACTCAATGGCGGTTTAGGCTTACCGTCGGTCCCGCAGTCTTTCCGCCAGGATGGGTACTCTATGCGACACAATTTGGACGAAGCAAGACTTCTGTATGTGACGAACCGCGATGACTGGCGCAATTGGCTCGAGCAGCACTACAGGTCTGAGCGAGAGGTTTGGTTGGTATATTACAAAAAGCATACCGGGAAGCTACGCATTTCTTACAACGATGCGGTTGAGGAAGCCCTCTGTTTTGGTTGGATTGATAGCATCGTTAAAAGCATAGACGGAGATAGCTACGCTCAAAGATTTTCCGTGCGCAACCCCAAGACTGCCTATTCGCAAGCGAATAAGGAACGCCTGAAAGCCCTGATCCAGCAGGGCAAGGTTGTTGAAGAAGTCTTGGTAACACTGGGGAACCTTGCGGAAGAGCAATTTGAGATACCCTCGGACATCCTTGAAGCGCTCAAAGCCAACGCCAAAGCCTGGGAGAATTTCCAGGAGTTGTCCGAGCCCTATATCCGTGTTCGGATTGCATTTATCGCCGCAGCACGGAAAAGGCCCGCGGAGTTCGAAAAACGCCTACGGTATTTCATTGAGATGACCGAGAAGAACAAGCGCTTTGGATTCGGTGGTATTGAGAAGGTCTGGGAGTCTCCCTCTCCCTCGTCCCTCGTCCCGTAGGGTCGGCGTCGCATGGCGACGGTAGAAAGTAGGCAGGCACTTATGAACTTTAAGGAAATAAACTGGCACAAGTGACTTTTCTCCAAGGTCATCGCGTTGAAATCGCCCCCTCCCCCCTGCCCCGCTCCCCCGCACAGCGCGAGGGAGGGGGATTGGTCTTTAGAGGTTTTTTGGCGACACGGGGCACCCGTGTCGCCAAAAAACCGAAAAGGGAGAGATTTCTGCCGCAAATGGGCGCCGTTGGTCCGCGATGCTTATTACCCAGATAATCTTTGAGAGTTCACCAGTGCCTGTACGACCGCGTACGTAACCAATCCCGTCCTGTAGAGACGGCTGAAAAAACCTGTGTTGCTTGAGCGTACTCTATTACCGGGCTAAATCCTTAAAACTCATTGGGTGAGCGGAATCCAGCGCAAATCGCAGCATCACCACCTCAAGAAACCGCTCCCGCCGCGCAGCTTGAGTTGTGCCGTCAGGCGACTGGATTTCGCCCTGCTAAAGAACGGAGACCGCGATGGGCAATAGAAAATCGTTCCCTGGTATGGGTCTGGCATTCCTCATCCTGGTTGTTGTAGGGTGTGGTGGTCCCGCAAC
>JAKJAC010000370.1 GCA_022707705.1 Chloroflexota bacterium | reverse complement strand
TAATGAAGAAATACCATCAGATCGGCACGCCAATCAATGTACAGCCGCTCGATGCGATTGGCGCGCTGCCCACGCGCAATCTGCAATCCGGGCGCTTCGAGAGTGCAGAAGCCATCTCCGGCGAGCGATTGGCGGCAGATTACCTGGGCCGGCGCGTTGCCTGCGCCCATTGCCCGGTGGCATGTGTCCATCTCGCAGCCCTACGACTCCCCTACCCCAACGACCCCTATTTCTACAAGACCCTGATGCTCGGCTATGATCACGAACCCATCTATGCCGTAGGAAGCCTGCTCGGAATAGGCGATCCCCCGGGGATGCTACGTATCATGGATGAGACAGAGGTTCAGGGGTTGGATGTGATGAGCACGGGTGTATGCCTGGCGTGGGCCACAGAAGCGCTGGCGCGGGGGCTCATCACACTGGAAGACACCGACGCCATCCCACTGGCATTTGGCAACGCTGAAGCCTATATAGCCGCGACAGAACGCATCACCACACAGCCCACGCCATTTTACAGAGCGCTGCCGCGAGCCTCTATGGCGGTTCAGATTTTGCGCTGGCGTTCGGCGGCAATGAAATGCCAGGCTACCACACCGGTCCGGGATGCCATCTCGGTTATCTCACCGGCGCCCGGCACAGCCATCTCGATAGCGCAGGTTATAGCCTCGATCAGAAAGCCGCACAAAAGGGGCAGGCGCTCACACCGGAGGGCGTCGCCGAAGCGTTATTGACCGAGGAACGCTGGCGACAGGTGCTTGCAAGCCTGGTGGTGTGTTTCTTCGCCCGCGGTATCTACACGCCCGACACTATTGTTGCTGCGCTACAACCCATCGGAATTGAAATCACGCCCCAAGCGCTTAGCGCGTTGGGCGCAGAGATTTTGCAGCGCAAACAGGCGTTCAAAGTGCGAGAGGGCTTCGATGTGACCGCATCGCGCCTTCCAGCGCGCATCTGGGAAACACCCTCACCGGCGGGACCCTTTGATGAAGCCTTCTTGCGGCAGGCGCTCGTTGCGTTTGATAAGTTCAGCCAGCAGTAAGCCAAGAATTACAAGTTCCAGGCGCTATCTGCGGGATGCCATTGCGGGCTAGGGTTGCAGCAAGAGCTCGAAGCACAGACACAGCATCATCCTGCGTTACACGGCGATTGATGTAAGTCCCGGCTTTGAGGGTCATTCGTCACTATGCTTAGCTAAGCATATATGTTACTATGATCATAGTTTCAGGACACGATCTCACTAACATCTCACCTCCTTTCTTGGCTAGTGACTCCCCCGGCAACCCCCTCGCCGGGGGAGTCACGCATTTAGACGAAGGTAAGAAAACCTTGACTCGGACACAAGGGGGCGTTTCAACTTCGGGGAAAAAGCAAGCCGATTATCAAGCAAATGCCTTTTCTTTGAGTGATTTTTGTGGTGAGGCGAAGCCTCACCACAAAAATCACCTTCCCATTTTGAAATGCACCCGGATACAATTTGATATTGCCGCGGTAGACTGCCATGGTATAATTTCAATGTCACAGTTGCTTGTATTCCTGAAAAGCAGCTCTACCATTACATAGCATAAAGATGAAGCAAGCACAGCTTGCTACCTTGCCGCAAGAGCATCAAAACCATAGGATGGGGTGTCATTCATGCCATTGAAGTTCCTGGAGCGGGTGTTGGGCAATTCCAACGATCGAGAGATTGCCCGCCTGCAGAAAATCGTCCAAACGGTCAACGCCCTGGAGCCAGAGTTCCAGGCTTTGAACGAAGCACAGTTACGCGCGAAGACTGATGAATTTCGCCAGCGCTATAGCAATGGGGAATCGCTAGATGAGCTCCTACCCGAAGCATTCGCCGCGGTGCGCGAGGCTGGGCGCCGCACCATCGGTCACCGCCACTACGATGTGCAACTCATCGGTGGGATGATTCTCCACCACGGCAAAGTGGCCGAAATGCGTACGGGCGAGGGCAAGACCCTGGTTGCTACCCTACCGCTGTACCTCAACGCGCTCGCGGGCTTGGGAGCACATCTGGTGACCCCCAATGATTATCTGGCAAAGTTCGGCGCCCAATGGATGGGTCCAGTTTATACGGCATTGGGGGTCAGTGTTAGCGTGATTCAATCGGGACATGGCGTCCCGGATGAAGCCTCGTTCCTTTATGACCCGAGCTACACCTCTGAGGACGACCGCCTGCAGAGCTTGCGTCCCATCACGCGCCGCGAAGCCTATCAAGCGGATATCACTTACGGCACCAACAATGAATTTGGTTTCGATTACCTGCGCGATAACATGGTCGTGGCGCTCTCGCAATGCACACAGCGGGAGCTGACTTACGCCATCGTAGATGAGGTAGATAGCATCCTCATTGATGAAGCGCGCACCCCCCTCATTATCTCCGGTCCGGCGGAGGAATCCTCCGAGCTGTACAAGCGTTTTGCCGGCATCGTGCCGCTATTGCACGAGGGACCCGATTACGAAGTGGACCTGCGGACCCAGGTAGTGTTGCTCACGGAAGAGGGCGTTGCCAAAGTGGAGCACATGGTGGGCATTCCCGAAGGAGAAAGCCTCTACGACCCACAGCACGCCCACATGACCCCTTATCTGGATAACGCCCTACGCGCCAAGGAATTCTACCATCTGGATAAAGAGTACGTCACCCGCGATGGGGAAATCATCATCGTGGATGCCTTCACCGGACGGTTGATGTACGGGCGGCGCTATTCAGAGGGCCTGCACCAGGCTATCGAAGCCAAAGAGCATGTGCCGATTCAGCGTGAGTCGCTGACCTATGCCACGATTACCTTCCAGAATTTCTTCCGCATGTACGGCAAGATTGCCGGTATGACCGGTACAGCGGAGACCGAGAAGGAAGAATTACACAGCATCTACAACCTCGATGTGGTTATCCTCCCGACCAATGTGGAATACCGGGCACGCTTCGAAGGCTTGAAGACTCAAGACCTGCCGGCAGCTGAAAGCGGGGTTGCCTTTAACGGGGTGCTCAACGAGGGCAACGGCGACAAGACCAAAGTCACCGTCTATGATGATGAGAAGGGGAAACGCTATTTCCGGCGACTGGATTTGCTGGATCAAATCTACAAATCCGAGGGGACGAAATTCAAAGCCGTGGTCCAGGAAATCAAGGCGGCGCATACAGCA
>JAKJAC010000036.1:25865-26287 GCA_022707705.1 Chloroflexota bacterium | reverse complement strand
ATCAACACCTGCGCGCCTTCCGGCGTGATGTAGTCTTCCGTGCAGGTCTCATCAATGACCGCAAAACGAATCTGGCTACGGTCCACTTTGATCGCCAGCCTCGCAAGAGCTAACACCTCATCCAAAGTCAGATTGGTGTTAATGGATTCACCCATGATGTCATACAGTTCCCCAAACCGTGGCGCCAGCTGCGGCAGCATATTGAGGCTGGTCACGCGCTCCAGAATCGCCAGTAACACCTGTTGTTGGCGATCTGCGCGTTGGAAGTCATTGCTATCGTGGCGCGTGCGGGCGTATTTTAACGCCATCGCGCCATCGAAATGATGCTGCCCCGCCTCGATGTAAAGAGGGTCGTAGCCGTAGTTATGGTCAGGATACAGAGGGTCATTAATTGCCTCGGGCACATAGATATCAATGCCGCC
>JAKJAC010000036.1:0-25789 GCA_022707705.1 Chloroflexota bacterium | reverse complement strand
CGCCAACGCCGGACCACCGCCAGGGTAGTTATACAGCTCACCCAAGCGGTGCGCGGTGTTGATGCGCCCCTGATTGTAACCCGGAATCGGTACCCACAGATCGCGGGGAATGGAAAGCACCCCCGCCTGCAAGGTCGTGGGATCAAGTGTGAGTAACATCATCGTGTCGGTGCGCGCCATGCCGTTCTCCTGAGGGCGCTCATCTACGCCCAACAAGAGCAGATTGACTCGTTCGGTGCCCTTCCAACCGGGAATCACCTGACCGAAACGCCGTTCGACATTCGGGCTTTCCGGTCCCTCCGAGCCACTCAATCCCGGCAACGCACCAGAATCGGAGAGAATGCTTCGCGCCACTGAAAGCAGCAACGCTCCGCCCGCGATGATGATAACAACAAAGACCAGCACCAACACGCCTGTCATAATTGCAGGCATGCGGCTCTTTTTACGGGTCATGGATACTCTACGGTGCATAGCAACTCAAACTCTCTGATGAAGCCTTCATTGAATTCTATAACGCCAAATAGCAATCCCTCATGGGATATTATACCATGAAGATAGCCGCTGGCGTAACAATTCAGTAATCATTTAGTAACACTTCAACACTTCCCCGCCGGCTACAACGAAATGCGGCGCCGAAAACGCACCTCTGGTTGTCATTCATCCCCTCAGGCGCCGGTCATTTCGTCCCTGCCTGCAGATTTAGCAAGGCAGCTTCCCATTGTGGAATGACGATTTCAGGATCATAATGCGAGACTACAAATCGTCGCCCGGCTTGTCCTAAACGCGCGCCTTCTTCAGGGTGCCGCAACACCCTGATGACAGCATCGGCAAATGGACCTGGCGCATCTGCCACCCACAGATGTTCCCCCGGGGTTGCTCCCAACCCATGATTGCTGACTGTGGTGGCGATCACAGGAATGCCCATTCCCATCGCATCCACCACCTTCTGTAATAGCCCACCGGCAACCTGCAGCGGCGCCACGACCACATTCGCCGCCTGATACCAGGGCGCCAAATCGGGGACAAAGCCGGTGACGAAGACGTGTTGCCCATCGTGCCGGGCAAGTACAGCCTCTGAAGGATTCGACCCCACCACATAAAAACGCGCTTCAGGCACAGCCTGCACGACAGAGGTCCAAATGGTATCCAGAAACCACAGAACCGCCTGGATATTATACGCACGGGACATAGCGCCCACAAAGAGCACGTTCGCGCCGCGCACCGCCGCCGCTTCACCGGCGCCGGCAGGGTTGAACGCCGGCGCAAGGGGCAACAGCAATACTGACTTCGAGGCGCGCCGCTCCACAAGCAACCGGCGGTCACCTTCGGAAATGGCAGCAACCAGATCGAATTGCCGGTAGAGCCATGGTTCGAGCACCAGGAATAACGCCCGCAACGCGCGGCTACGCACGCGCGCAGTCCCCGCTTGTTGCGCTGCTTGCTGCTCCATAAGGAACCAGTTGACATCATGCGCACGAATCGAAGTGGGAACGCCGCGCAACCCCAACACGACCGCACCGGTCTGGGCAAATTCCACGTGGAAGAAATCTGGGGATGCCTCGTGGAGCGTGCGCTGCGTGGCACGGCGCAACGCGAGATAACTGCGCAACAGCGCCAGGGGACGCGGTCCAGGCAGGGAACGATGATGGGGCACGGTCACAACCTGTTCGCAGAGCGCCTCAAGCGCTGGCAGGAATTGGCGCTCAGTCTCCTGTATCCGCACCACCAGGGTGAGACGATGCCCACGCCCGTGTAGGGCTTCTATGAGGCGGTAGACGGATTCCCCACCAGCATGCCCAACCCCTAATGCAGGGAATTGTTTATAGGCAATCAGGATATGCGCCATGGGCTATTGAATCACGAAGTTACTAAAGCAAGAGGGAGGCGTTGCAGCATCTGAATAGTTTAGAGCAACGCCACCCCTGTGGTTAGCATAAAGGGACGACTGCGCGCTTTCTGAAAGAAGAAATCGGAGACGGCTTTTTCTACGGTTTGTTCGACCGTCTTGACGACAGTGCCCGGTTGACAGGTATTGACCGTGCTGCGAACCACCTGCTGTGCACCTTCAAGCAACTCCTGTGCAACGCGCAAATTCACAAAACCACGCAGGGTAATCTCAGGATCGCCGATCAACCGCCCCTGGCGCTGATTGTAGCGGAAGACAATGCTGCAGACACCCGCCACCGCCAGTGATTCGCGTTCTTGCAGCACGCTCTGATCCACCGCCGGTCCCACAAGCACGCCATCCACAAAGACATAACCGCCAGGAATACGCTCGCCAATCTCCATGGTGTTTTTCGTGAAGCGCAATACATAACCGTTCTCCACCACGGCGATGCGCTCCCTGGAAACGCCTACCTGTTGCGCCAGGGTGGCATGCTGGTGCAAATGCCGCAATTCACCGTGAATGGGAACAAAGAACTGGGGCTGCAGGATGTTGAGCAACGCCTTCTGTTCTTCCTGACTCGCGTGTCCAGAGACATGCACAGGCGCTACTGGATGGTAGAAGACATTGGCGCCTTTCTGGAACAACCGGTTGATGACCGCATGGACTGTCTCCTCGTTGCCGGGAATCGTGTGCGAAGACAGCACCACGGTATCTCCGCGCGTGATTCGCAGCGAGGGATGTCTCCCCATAGCCAGACGCCCCAGAATGGATTGAGGTTCGCCCTGCGACCCGGTCGCCAGAATGGTCACCTGATGGGGTGGCAAGCGTTGAACATCCTGCAGAGAGAGAATCATACCGGCAGGAATATCCAGATAGCCCAGACGTTGAGCCATTTTAATATTCGCTACCATCGAGGCGCCCGCCACAGCCACCTTACGCCCGTACCGGTGAGCCACTTCCGTCACCTGCTGCAGGCGGGAAATCAGCGAGGCGAAAGTCGCAACGATAACGCGACCGTTTGCCTGCCGGAATACATCATCAAGCGCGCGCGTGAGGCTCATCTCCGAAGGAGTAGTGCCCTCATAATCCGCATTCGTGCTATCGGAAAGCAATACCAGGACACCCCGGCGGTTAAACTCCGCCAGTTTGCCAATTTCGGTCGGCAAGCCATCTACGGGGGTAGGGTCCAGTTTGAAGTCACCGCTATGCACCACCAATCCCACCGGCGTCTCGATGCCCAGCCCAACCGCATCGGGAATGCTGTGGCAAACGTGGTAAGGCTCCACCGTGAAGGGACCCAGGCGAATCACGTCACCGGGCGCCATGGTATGGAGGGAAGCTTGTTTGCGCTGACTGCTGCTCAGCTTGACCTCGATCAAACCGCGCGTGAGCGTGGTAGCATAGAGCGGCACATTGAACTCGCGCAGAAAATAGGGCAGTGCGCCGATGTGATCCTCATGTCCATGAGTGATGACCACACCCCGAATACGGTCCGCTTTGTCACGCAGATAATCGTAATCGGGGATGATGAAATCTACACCTGGCATGTTCGTCTCTGGAAACATCAGCCCCACATCCACAATCAGGATGTTGCGACCGTATTCCAGAAGCGTCATATTCTTGCCGACTTCCCCCAAGCCCCCCAAGGGAATGATCTGTAACTTATCCATAACCTCTACCTGGCGGCGGACCATGCCGCGCATTTGTTTCTGAAAAATTCCATAATCCTGATAGCGTTAATAAGAACAACGGTATAGTAACATAATCACAGGCGCCTGTCAAATTCGATGCTTCGGCGCTTGACAGCTGCTTCCTTTATGTTACAATTTGTTCGCTGTGCCCTCATCGTCTAGTCTGGTCAGGACACAGGCCTTTCAAGCCTGGTACATGGGTTCAAATCCCGTTGAGGGCATGACGCGGGTCGTGGTAATCACGACCCGTGTCTTGTTTTTAGAGGTTCAGCCACCCACAGACAGCGCTATGAGGAGTTGGGCGGTATAGTAGGTGACCATCACAATCAGCCGCGCGCTAGAGAATGGCTGTCGGAAACGCCTCCATGCCAGAACCGAATCGGAACCGGCGAAGAACAGGGCGCCAATCCCAGCGGAGAGCGCCGGCAGCCCACCCACAGCCAAGTAACGCTCCCACGCCTGCCATCCCATAGTCATGATCACCAGGACATAGCCAATCACGGGCAATTTCATCTTACCCAGGTCAGACCACAGCAACCGTAACAAGATTGCCCCAAACAACGCAAACACCAGCAGCAACCAGATGGTGAAGCCGAATCCCTGCTTCACTGTAAAAGCGGCGATATAGCACAGGTGCGCCGTGAGAAAACTGAGCAAACCCGGAATGAACCGATCGCTTGGGAGCATAAGAAAGACATCTCCCAACATCGAGAACGCCAATCCAAGCACAATCAGCACAACCGAGTGATCAAAGCCAGAGGTGATGCCACGGCTAACCGCGAGCACCAGAATCAACGCAGTCGTGAGGGGCTTGAAGATATAAATCCAGGTCCGTGTGGGGCGGTACTCACCGCGAATTTCCATAATCGCGCTCAGAACGATCAGAACCAGTAATATACTCGTGGTCATAGAGCTCTCCTTAATATAGAAATCCATCCCTATTATAGAATATGGATGCATTTCTGACGAATGGAAGCTCTGGAGTAACCCTTCAGCGTTCCCCCGCTTGCCATAACGAAGAGCGGCTAAAGCCGCGATTTTTTTAAGTGTTTTTGGCTGCCGCGCTGCGCGCGGCAGCCAAAAACACTTCTCCTAATGGGTTTCAGCCCGAATTTTGCGCCTCGCGATAGAAGTCTGAGGACTTACGCTCTGGAAGCGCAATCAGAAGTCAGGATGAATTTTTCTTGTGCGCAGTTTTCCATAAGACAGAGGTCGCTGACCGAGCGAATTATGACAGAAACCGTCGTATTTCGGAGTATAATGATGGTGTGCACCGATTCGAAGTTGAGGGCCATGGGTGAAGCATGAGCAATGTTGCCACGCGGCTACTTTCACTGATTCTGATGCTGCAGTCGCAGGGGTCGTGGAAAGCCTCAGAATTGGGAGCAGAACTGGGGGTCTCTGAACGCACGGTACACCGCTATATGGAGATGCTCGAAGAGATGGGTATTCCCATCTATACCGAGCGGGGACCGTATGGCGGCTTTGCACTGTTGCGCGGCTACCGGTTGCCCCCACTCATCTTCACCGCTGAAGAGGCGACGGTGCTCACGATGGGCGCGAGTTTGGTGCAGCAAATCTGGGGACGCAGCTATCAGGATGCCATCACCTCAGTCCGGGCAAAGCTCAACAATGTGCTGCCGGATGACCTGCGGCAGGAGGTCGCCGAGGCGCAGGATACACTGGTGATATGCGGGTTAACCGCACGAGACTATCAGCCCTGGGAGGGCACTTTGCGCACCCTGCGCGAGAGCATTCACCACCACCAGCGGGTCAGTCTCCGCTATCGAGGTTTTTCGCAAATACCGACATCACGCGAAGTGGATCCCTATGCGCTCTCGTTCTACGGCGGGTTGTGGTATCTGGTGGGCTTCTGCCACCTGCGCCGGGAACTGCGCACGTTCCGTGTGGACCGGATTCAGGAGCTCACGCTGGTGCATGCGCGCTTCAATCCGCCGCGGGACTTTTCGGCGCGAGACTATATGCTGCGCACGATGCAGTTCGAAGCGCGGACCACCGCAACGGTGCAGTTGGAATCCACCGTAGCGATGATGGTGCGCGAGCGTTATGGGCACTGGATGGAAATTGCCGATCAAGACGACGGTTCAGTCATCGTGCGGTTTGGGATAGACAATCTGAATTGGGCTACGGGTTGGGTGCTCAGTTGGGGGATGACGGCGACGGTGCTGGAACCGCCTGAACTGATCGCGCGAGTGCGGCAGGAAGTGCACGCGCTCGCAGAGCGGTATGGGGAGAAGGCGGAGTGAAGGTCAGGGAGATTGAAGCGAAAGTGCTCCTGGCGCACGTGCCACAGCCCGATACGTATTTTGGGTTGCGGTATAACATGAATCTGTACCGCGGGTGTCAGCATAGGTGCATTTATTGTGATAGCCGCAGCGCATGCTACGGCATTGATGGTTTCGATACCGAAATTCTCGTCAAGGTCAACGCGCTGGAACTGCTACGGAAAGAGCTGGCGCGGAAGCGAGTCAAGGGCGTCATCGGCTTGGGTTCGATGAACGACCCCTTCATGCCCATTGAGCGGGAGTGGAACCTCACGGGACAGGCGCTCGTAATGATTGCCGAATTCGGCTTCCCGGTCCACATTATCACTAAAAGCGACCTGGTGCTCAAAGACCTGGATACCTTGCGCGCCATCAGCCGTACCTACGCGAGTATCAGCTTCACGCTCACCACAGTGGATGATACACTCGCAGCGAAAGTTGAGCCGCTAGCGCCGCGTCCATCAGCGCGCCTGGCGGCAATGCGCGTGTTAGCCGACCATGGTATTCAGACCGGGGTAACGCTGATGCCGGTTCTGCCCTTCATCGAGGATAATGAGGAAAACATCACTGCCGTCGTGGAGCAGGCAGCAGCCGCGGGCGCACGCTACATTCTGCCATGGATGGGGATGAGTCTACGCGACCGGCAACGCGAGTATTTTTACCAGCAGCTGGAGCATCTCTTTCCAGGATTGCGCCAGCGCTACGAACTCACGTATGGCGAACGGTACTCCTGCGCTGTGCCGCATGCCTCGCGCCTGTACCACTTCTGCGAGACACTGTGCCAACAACACGGCATCGTCACACGACTTCCCTTGTACGCATCTCCACAACCTGAGCAGTTGCGATTGCTTTGAAGGGGAGCAGCATCGTCTGATTGAAGACACACGGTTTCGTCTTCCGTGTGCACCGCATGGGGATTGTCGGCAGCAGAAATCAGATTATCAATCAGCGTAATCAGAGCAATCCCACCAAAGAAGGCTACCGCATTGATCTATTGCCCGGCAATATCCCCATAAGCGCTGATGAAAGCTTCAGTATAAAGCATCACACCAGCGGAACAGCCCGTAGAAATAGAGAGGAAGCGGTGAACTGTGCGTTTGGCGAAACAAGCAATCACACTCCCTATTCCCGTTGCCATACCCGCGAACGGCACCAAGCCCAAAGCAGACCAGACTGGCGATATTGAACCTTCTGATTGCCTCAAGGGGATTGGGGTGACATAAGCTGTGGCTCGAACTGCCGCGGGAGAGCACAACAGGTGTCAAAGGGAATGATGGCGTAACCCAGGGCGCGAGCTGCTTCCAGGGTGGCGCGCGCCGGCAATTCGATGCGGGTTGCGCCCGCCTTCAACGCCGCCATTTCCAGAGCAACACGTATCTCCACGCCGCGCGGACGCATGCAGCCCAGTGCCAATTCCGCTTCAGGGAAAAGCGTCCGCACTTGCCGAAATACCTTATCCACCGTCTCCGGCGATGGCGGAGGGGTCGCTGCCATCGGCGTGCCAGGCGTAGGCGAGAATACAATCACCACGACCGTCTCCGGTGAGGTGATACCCTCCAACAATGCCGCCTCACTGCCATCATATACCGTGATATGTGGAATGACCGGGATACCGGCGCCGCGTAGATGCACATAAGTCGCGCGATAATCATCCGTGGTTGCCTGAAGACCAAAGACACGCTGTACCGTTTCCGTGGAAGGAATTTCCAGCGAGGCGAAATCTATCGCGCCCGCCAGCATAGCAGCTGTGGATTCATCTAGCAAACCGGGGTGCAAGTTGAATAACAATCCAGTTTCGGCCTTAAGACGCCGAATTGCCGCCAGCATCGGCTTAAGGCTGAGGATGGCGCCCTCACGGGTGGAACCGCCACTCAATAGTGCGCCGAGCGCGCCCCGCTCCTGCAACCGCCGTCCGGCAGCGAGCAACATCTCCGGCGTCGTCACCGGCATCATCCCTGCGAGGTAGGTCGCTGTGCAATGCTGACAGCGCAGCTCACAGACGCTGCCCGAAAGCGAGAGCGCCGGGAAACGCGGCATAGGATGGTAGACTTTCAAGTGTGGCACAATGCCTCCGGATAGCAAAAGTCAGGATTTTGCCACGAGCAAGAGCTGCACAAAATCGTCCACGCCTGCGCCAATGACCTGGACATCACCTGCGAAGAAAGTCTCAACGCGCGGACGCAATCCTTCCGGCGTCAAAGGCGCGCCGAGCAGCACCTGCTCCAACGCCTCGAGCGCCTCCTCCGGGTGCATGAAGAAATCGCCCGTGATGCGAATCTCCGCGATGCACGCATCTTCGCCCACCCGCAACCGCACGCGGAGCAATTTCCCGCCCTTGACCTTGTAATCAGCGCTTAAAAAGCCACTCATGGGTTGCATAACGTTCCGCCTTGATGTGCTGAGCGAGCGCTTCTTCCTGCGCGCTCAAGGTTCCGGGGAGCAGTTCCAGGTCCAATGCCTCGGCAAAGCCAGTTTGCAGCGCCCGCATCACGGTAGCGTGATCCACTTCGCCCAGTTCCCGGCGAATGGAAGTCACGCGTTCTGTTACTGCCTGAATGAGTTTATCCCGCATCTTGGCATCCGGTACTTTGAGCAGTGTGAACATCAACGCGGGATTGACATCACAGAGAATCGTCCCATGTTGCAGGATACCGCCGAAGCGCCGCGTCTGCGCATTGCCGGAAATCTTCCGTCCATTGACGATAATATCGTTGATAGGCGCGAAAGACGCTTCCAAGCCCAGGTGTTGCAGACCCAGCACCAGACCACGGCAAAGCACACCATAGGATTCCAACACATTCTGTGGAATGCCGGGCGTGCTACCCTTGAGCGCCAATGAATAGGTAATCTCGCCATCCCGGTCGTGGAAGACCGCGCCGCCGCCCGTCAGGCGGCGAATCACATCCACGCCCTCGCGCCGGCAGGCTTCCAGGTCCACTTCCTGCTCCAAGCCCTGAAAATACCCCACCGAGACAGCCGATGGTTCCCAGGTGTAGAAGCGCAGCGTGTTAGGTGAATCGCCGGCAACCACACAGCGCAGAATGGCTTCGTCAATCGCCATATTGTCAAAAGCGCTCCGCGCACCATGAAGCAGCAGACGCCATGATTGCCTCACTGCGCCACCTCCTCGCTCACCACATTGTGTACCAGGCAATAAGCCTGCACCTCCTCCCATGCCGAACGCTTCTCTTCTTCGGTCAATGGACGTGGGAAGTTGTACATCACGCCACCGGGGCGCTCGTTGTAAAGTGGACGGTTACAATTCGGGCAACCGCTGGTGCGGAATGCCATCCCAGCTGCGAGCACCGCTGCCAGGGTAATCGGCTCAACCGCGAGGCTGACAAGCCGTCCCGCATCGAAACGCAGCGCTTCAACGCGCAGCTTCCCGGTGATGAGCAGCTGGCGCGCCAGCTGTAGCGCCCGGTAGCGCTCGATGGAAGGCGGCGAAAGCTGCAATCGCGCCCCGCGTAAGGGAGTAAAAGCGAAAAACGCCACCGTATGCCCACAATCGTGGCTCGCCTGAACTTTCCGCAACAATTCCTCATCGCTCTCACCCAGACCAACAATCAGGTGAACGGAGCTACGCCCGAAAACCGCAGCAACGTCCTCGAGAAAACGATGCGTGCGCTCCCAGCTAAATCCCGGTTTGATTTCCTCGAACAGGGTTTCGGTAGCACAATCCAGACCCACACCGACTCTCTCGACGCCGGCGGACTTAAGCTGTTGCAAAATGTCTCGAGAGGCCGGATTCATACACACGGAAATGGGCAGCGGTGAGACCGCGTGTATGCGCGTGACCATTTCCAGCAAAGTTGGGAGCAAATCAGGCGTCAGCAGGGTCTGAAAACAAATACGACGCAACTTGTGCTCCTCCGCGAGCGCGCTCAGCACATCCTCCAAAGGATACGAGGGCCATGCAATCCGGGAAAGAAACTTGCGGTCGGCGTGACTATCGCGGGCTTGGGCGCAGAAGCGACATGCCCCCAGGCAGGCTTCTCCCACCATGGCATAGAGGGTAGTTGGGTCAGCCTCCATCTGTGCCTGCGCCAACCCTAATGCCACCGCTGAACCGGTACTGAGTCGAATCTGCATTATCGCTCCCTTAACCGACACAGAAAAGCCTGTTCGCTGCCAAAACCACAAGCGAATGCGCAATCTTCGGATATCTCACGATAGGGCCCATCTTACGATAGGGCCCATCTTACGATAGGTGCCAGATACATGAGGCTTGCTTGGGAAACAGCGCATTGAGCAGAACCGTTGCCTCAGGGCTGGCGCCACAATCGGGAAAGGCGTAACGCAGCTCCGCCAATGAGCGATGTCCGAAGAGCAGCTGCAAAAACGTCAGACCGGGGAACTCCGCCGCGCCGGTATCGCGGACCTGGGGCTCCCAGGGTGCAATTTCTGTGATGCGTCCTCGCTCAAAGACGAACCGCAGTCCGCGGCGGTAAAAACCAATGGTGAGCTCACCGCTATGTCCCGCCGCAATCGAAAGCGCCAGGCGGGCCTCCAGCACGGGCGTGATGTGACGCAGGAACGCGGGTAAATCAGGCACACGCATGTACCAGGCATAAGGCGGTTGAACGCGGGGCAATCCCGCAACAAAAGCCTCGTAGGCAGGGTGCGCCCCGCCCAAAGCAAAGGCGAAACTCTCACAGACCGCCTTTTGACTGGCAAAACTCGGCTTCGCTTGCGCCCCATAAGCCCACAGATAGCGAACGATGACCGGTGTCACCGCGAGCCACGATACTCCGGATTGCAGTTCGTACGCCGTGACAAAGATTGCATTGCCCCATAGCGGCACCGGGTGCGCCAGATAACCCACGGGTTCACCTTCAGGCGTCTGGATAATACGCCATGCACGGTGCTCGCAGTTTTCCGAAGAGCGCCCAGCAAGATCGTAACGGCACAGAGCTGCATCCCGGACGCAGCCCAGAAGCGAGCGTGTCGCCGCGTGCGCCTCGGTTGCCATGAGAAAGGGGATGTCCGCTTCTATTGCCGGACGCAAGTGATAAGGTTCAGCCTCACCTTCCTTCAACGCCCGCACATGCGGCGCGTAACCCATGCGCGCACCGAATAATTCCACCGTCATCTCGTAACCGAACTGCCGATAATACCAGGGGATACCGGTGATACCCTGCACCAATTCGCCACGTTCGGCGCTTAGCGCGTGAAGCAGCTCAAACTGTGCGCGCACCAAACCGCGCCGCCGATAATCGGGATGCGTCGCCACCAGCTCCGGGCGCCCGAAGTTGAAGGGTACATCCCCGTAGCGCCACGTCTGTGAAATCAGGCACATGCTGGAGACAATCGCGCCTGTATGCGAATCCTCCACCACCACGAAATCCTCTGGGTGAAACGTAGGGTGCGGACGGGTCAGCAGGTCAAACACCCAGGCACGCACACCCTCATCGGGCGTATCCCATCCCGGATCACTCTGCGCGCGCGCCTGCAACTCCGCGATAGATTCCGCGTCCGCAGGTATAGCGCGGCGCAAGACCAGTCCATCAGGCAATTCGCGTCGTTCGGAAAGTGTAATCACCCCAACCCCCCAAAAATCGCAAAATCGGCTTCCAGAGCCAGGAAAGCCAAACGGCATAACGCGCCGGACTTAGCCAGTGCGCCCTCCCGGTAGACTCCGCAACTGCGCCTCAACCTCATCCACGCGCTCCAGGCTCAGCAGGTGCACCTGCCACCCTCTGGGAGTGGGGACCCCGCGCAGATAGCGTACCACGTGTTTTCGGAAGTGGATGACCCCATGACGGGGTCCGTAATGCGCCACCATCAACCCAAGATGCTCCAGCATCAGCTCACGACGTTCCTCCCAGGAGACATCCCCGCGATCGCGATACGCAAAGAACCACGGATGCCCCTGCGCCGCGCGTCCGATCATCACGGCAGCACAGCCCGTATGCGCCTTCATACGCGCGATATCCGCCACCACATGCACATCCCCATTGCCCACCACCGGAATGTGAACTGCTTGCCTGACCGCCGCGATGGCATCCCAATCCGCAGGCTCATTGTAGCGTTGATGCCGCGTGCGTCCATGCACGGTGATGAGCGCCGCGCCGTTGTCCTCCAGCGCGCGCGCGACATCAAGGTAATTCAGAATCTCACGCTCCGGTCCCAGGCGGATTTTGGCAGTCACCGGAACCTTGACTGCCTGTGTGAGACGCGCCATGATGCGACCGACGTTGGCAGGGTCGTAGAGCAGACCGGCGCCCGCGCCAGTCTTGGTCACTTTGGGAACCGAACAGCCCAGATTGAGGTCGATGAAATCGGGGGCAAATGCCTCCACTTGAAGCGCTGCCGCCTCAAGCAATCCCGCATCACGCCCGAAGAGCTGGATAGCAAGAGGCCGTTCGTCATCGCCAAAAGCGAGCATCTGCCGGGTGCGCTCGCTGGCATGCAGCAAGCCATCGGCGGAAATCAATTCTGTGACGACAAACGCTGAGCCCAACCTGCGGCACAGACTGCGATAGGGCTTGTCGGTATAGCCTGCCATGGGCGCGAGCACCAACTCACCACAAATAGGCACATCGCGCACCCAAAACGTAGGGGCTACAGATAAGGCGCCAGGCGCCTGTTCAGGAAATTCGGTAACGCTCACCAATCGCTCCTCAATATCTTCGCACATCGTGTGCGCGTCCGCAGCCTATTATAACGCAAATTCGCGCCGCAGGTTTACGCTGGCGCTGGAGCCTATGCCAAATTGATGGGGAAACCAAAGGAGGGTCTGCAATCAAGCGGGGGGTGTTTTTGGGCGCGACGCCGCGTACAGCGTTAGCGCGCCCAAAAACACTTTATCAGGGAGGTGAGTGAAAAGAACCGGCAGATTATGATTCAGCGATAGCGGTGGCTGTTAGCTGCTTAATCCCCTCCGGGCTGACATTCGCCGCGGAAGAAAGCCCACTCTTCGCATTCGCTGCCGTCTTCAAAGATGCAGATGCCAATCTGCCCACCATCTTCGCCAGTGCGAATCTCTACTTTACCTTCGTGCTCCTCGCAGTAGACCGAAGCGGGGTTCGCGATTCCGGCAGCGGGTGTACCCTGTTCGCCGGACTGACACTCGCCACGATAGAAAGCCCATTCGTCACATTCACTGCCATCCTCAAAGACACAGATACCGACCTGTCCGCCATCCTCCGCAGTGCGAATCTCAGATTTACCGCCGTTTTCCTCGCAATACACCGCAGCGGGATTAGGCATCCCCGGTTCAGCGGGTTGGTCTTTCTGCGACCCGCACGCGCTGGTCGATAATACCAATACCAACAACGCCCCCAGAACTACCATACGCCTGTTCATCGTTTACCTCCTGAAAACCTCAAAACTCCGCTTCGCCCCACAGAAAGTGTGCGAGCTTGCATCAACACCTTCACTGCTATGACCCTGCAACGCCTCGAAAAGTTCCCTGAGCATTTCCCGTTAAGAATCTATCCGAAAATACGCCTTAGCCCGTTATTTGCGCCTAAAGACGCGGTTCTCCGGAAAACGGTATTAACCGCAGACGCGATGGAGCATCGCATCACCCCCATAGTTTTCGGATAGGCTCTAATTTCCCTCGCAATTTGCTCATTGACACCGCAAAAAAGATCGTATATAATGAAATGGTATTAATTTGTTCTCTTTATAAATTAATTACACGGTGGAAAGATGAGAACGTTCTGACGTAAGATAATTACGACGAAAAACCTGACCCCAGCATCAAAGCGATAAACCACAGCGATCCGAAGCAAGCTGTATCCATGATCAAACAACTCCAACTTACCGGAAGTAGCGGCAGCGATATCAAATCACACAACCGTCGCGCAGTGCTATTAGCGCTACTCCAACAAAAAGCCATCTCGCGCGTGAGGCTCGCCAGGCTCACGGGGCTTTCCGGCACCACAATTACCAACCTGACCGCCGAATTGCTTGCAGAGCATGTCGTGGAAGAAATCGGGACGGAAGGCTCGTCACAAAGCCCCAGTGTTGGACGCCCTCGCACTGCGCTGCAACTGGTCTCGGATGCGCGCTATGCTATCGGTATCCATATCGGTGTGGGCAGTGTGCGTGTGGCGGTGGCGCGCGGAAGATGTGCTGGCGCAAACGTTCCCGTTGGTTCAGGACGCCATTGCACGAAGCGGAATCCAGCGTGAAGCCATCGTGGGTGTGGGAGTGGGCGCCTCAGGACTGGTAGACCTGGAGCGAGGCATCAATTTACTCGCGCCCAACCTGGGATGGCGTGAGGTGCCCCTACGCGATTGGGTCGCTCAAGCACTGGACCTGCCCGTATGCGTGGATAACAACGTGCGGGCAATGGCACTGGCCGAATCCATGTTTGGCAAACGGGATAAGAAGGCGAATGCGTTAGCCTTCGTCTACGCCCGGATTGGTGTAGGAGCTGGGTTCGTGGTAAACGGGCAGCTCTATCATGGCAGCGTTGCCGGCGCAGGAGAGATTGGGCACACCACGCTGATGGCGAATGGCGGTGAGCCGTGTCGCTGTGGCAACGTCGGGTGCCTGGAAACGTTGATCTCAGAACCGGTAATTGTGCGGCAAGCGCAGGCATTGGCAGAGCAGCATCCCGAAGGGCTTTTGGCAACAACTTTGCGCGAAGGTGAGGGTGCGTTGATTGATCGCGTTTTCTCCGCAGCTCAGCAAGGCGACACAGCCACCCGCATCATGCTCGAAGAGCGCGCACATTACATGGGGATTGCGCTCGCCAACCTGGTCAACGTCCTCAATCCCGATCTGATCGTTCTGGGAGGGCTCTTTGTCCAGGGCAAACGCTGGTTGGTTCCGACAGCCGAAGGCACGATGCGCACACGCGCCTTTGGCGGTCTAGGTGAACGGGTGCAACTGGAAATCACGCAGTTTGGGCACGAAGTGGGCGTTATTGGCGCAGCTTCGCTGGCGCTCAACACCTTCTTTTATCAGAAAGCATAAGCATAACAACAAGGTCTCACGCTCCCCTCAGAATTCGACGCAAAACTCGGGCTTCCAGGAGTCAACGATGACGTCTCAAACACTGACAATAGGCTTTGTAGCGCTCGCTCGCACAACATTCGATATGGAACTGGCACAGAAGGTGACAGAGCAAGCGCGCATCTGCCTGGAAGCAGCAGGATTTGTGCTCGCGGGACCCCCAACGCTGGTGACCAATCTAGAGGAGACAGAAGTCGCAGCACAGAAGCTGGCACAATTCCCGCTGGATTTGCTGCTGGTGTTCCAGGCGACCTTCGCTGATAGCACGATGGTCGCAAATTTGACCGCAAGGGTAGACGCGCCGTTGCTGCTGTGGGCAGTGCCGGAACCACTCACTGGGGAGCGGTTGCGGCTCAACTCGTTGTGTGGCATCAATCTGGGAGCGTTCACGCTCAAGCGGCGTGGGGCAAGCTATGAGTATATCTACGCCATGCCGGATGACGCGAGCGCCATGGAGCAAGTTCGTAACCTGGCGCAAGCGGGGAGGCTCAGGCGCCTGCTGCGGGGAGCGCGTATTGGGCGAGTGGGTGAGAATCCTGAAGGCTTTGAGCCATGCGCCCTGGATGCACCCGCCCTGAAGGCGCGCCTGGGCGTGGAGATTGTGCAGCTGACTCTGGATGAGGTCTTTGCGACCGTGCGGGCAACGGATTCCGGCGCCGTGGATGCCACGCTGAAGACATTGCAGCAGCGTCTCGATGCTCTCGATACGCTCAACCAGGAAGCATTGCGAGGGACGCTCGCCACCTATCTCACCCTCCGCGACCTCGCCGCACAATTAAATCTCGACGGATTGGCGGTGCGCTGCTGGCCCCAATTCTTCACGGAGCTGGGCTGCGCAGCCTGCGGTGCAATGTCTATGTTAAGCGATGAACAAATCCCGTGCAGCTGTGAAGCGGATATCAACGGCAATGTGACGCAGCTGTTGCTTCAATGGCTCAGCGGCGAGCCAGCCTTTGGCACGGATATGGTGAGTTTTGACATGAAGGCGGATACGGCGGTGATGTGGCATTGCGGTCTGGCGCCGTTAGCCATGGCTGATCCGATAGTGCGTCCGCGGGGGACCATCCATTCCAATCGCAAATTGCCGCTGCTCATGGAATTTCCTCTCAAACCGGGGCGGGTGACGCTGGCAAGGCTCACGGATGCGGGACCAACCCACGAGTTGCGGTTGGTTTTGGGCAGCGGCGAAATGATCCGCGCGCCGCGCAGTTTCTCCGGCACCTCTGGCGTGCTACACTTCGATGCCGCAGCCCAAGGCGTCCTCGATACCATCATGCACGAGGGATTGGACCATCATATCTGTCTCACCTATGGCAATTACCTTGCGCCGTTATTGAAGCTGGCGGAAATGCTGGCGCTTCCGGTGTTATACCTGGGTAAGTCATAGCTGCAAGCCAATCATTGGCGCGCGACCCAATTCACACTAGAAAGGGGGGGACCGACAGCAGTCACAAAACACAAATCTGAAGGTAACCGAAGTCTAGCCGAAATGTATCGTGATTTATCCAGCAAAAGGAGTGAGATCCATGAAACTGCGAATGAGTTTAGCCCTGTTGCTCATCTTGAGCATGATTTTGACCGCATGTGGTCCAACAGAAACACCCGTTCCCACACAGGCGCCCACCCAAGCCCCCACTGAAGCTCCTACCGAGGCACCCACTGAAGCTCCCACTGAGGCGCCTACTGAAGCTCCGACCGAAGCGCCACCTGCGGAAGTCGTGGAATTGCGGATGATGTGGTACAACGACGGCGTTGAAGGGGATGTCATGCGCGAGCTTCTTGACCGCTTCGAGGCAGACAACCCCGATATCCGCGTTGTGATGGATACAGTGGCTTACGCCGACCTGCACACCATCCTTCAGGGACAGGTTGAAGCTGGCACCGGTCCGGACCTGGCGCGGGTTACCGATGTCAATCGCTTCAAGCCCTTCTACCTGGATATGCGACCCTATATGACCGATCCTGATGGGTGGGCAGCGAATTGGCCCGAGGCGGTATTGGGTTCGATGCGGGGTCCCGAAGACACCGATGGACTGCACGGCTTCCCAACACAGTTCACGGTGACCGGACCGTTCATCAACCGCACTCTCTTTGAACAAGCAGGAGTTCCAGTCCCAAGCGACACTTCTGATGAAGTTACCTGGGAGACCTGGATAGAGGCGGCGAAGCAAGTCGCCGCCGCCACGAACACGCCCTACGCCGTGGCGATTGACCGGACCGGACACCGTTTCTGGGGTCCCTCACTCAGTCGTTGCGCCACCTACATCACCGAAGACGGCTTCAAGATTGACACCCCCGGTTTCCGCAGCACGGCAGAGATGATTATCGGCTGGCACGAGGAGGGCATCACCCCGCTGGAAGTATGGGCAGGCAGCGGTGGCGGTTATGCGGCGGCCAATGAATTCTTCGTCAATGGGCAGCTGGTATTCTACATGTCGGGCAGCTGGCAGGTAGGACAATTCGCCAACCTCATCGGCGACACCTTCGATTGGGAAGTCATTCCCAACCCCTGCGGCGATTGCGGTTGCACGGGTATCCCCGGCGGCGCGTTGTTGGTCACCTTCAATGGCACGAAACATCCCGCCGAGGTCACCCGGTTGGTGGAATACCTGACGCAAGAGGATGTGCTCGGCGAGTTCTCCGCCAAGTCACTCTTCATCCCCGGGCACGTGGGCTTGACAGAGAAGGGCGTAGACTTTGTGAGCAACAAAGAGGCGCTCAATGTCTTCGTGAGCCAGATTCCCAAGCTCATGCCCGAAGCCTATGCCCTGCAGTATCACCCGCTCACCTTTGTTCTCAATCCTGAAATCCGCGATCGCCTGAGCCAGGTTATCGTGGGAGAATTGACCCTGGATGAAGCCATCCAAAAAATCCAGGAGCGCATGGATCAAGCCGTCGCCGAACAGAAATAAGAACGGCCTGGAGAGAAATCCTCTCAACCAGTAGCCAGACAAATGAAAAAAGAGGTGTTTTGCAGCGGCGCGATGCCGCTGCAAAACACCTGAAACCGGAATAATTCTATCTTTCTCAAAGAAGCCAGGTATTCTCCCCTGTTAGTGTTCAGGAGGCAGCAATGGCTATGATCACCAAATCCCAACCCCACAGGCGCAAACGACGCTCTCTGGGCAGCATGATATGGCTACCAGTCCAATGGCTGGCGGGTATTCTCGATCTACCGCTGACTTTCGTGCAGCGGCTGATTGGTTTCAAGCGGATGGGATATTTCTTCGTCTTACCGAACCTGCTGATATTCGGCATTTTCATTCTTTTTCCCATGCTGTTGAACTTTTACTATGCTTTCACCAGTGGGCAATCCATTCTCCCTGAGAACCGCACCTGGGTAGGCACCGCCAATCTGGAGCAACTACTCAGCTGCGAGACCTATGGCAATATCCAGACCTGTCAGGAAGACCTTTTCTGGCGCGCTGCCGCAAATACGGCGACCTTCGTCGGTGGTCAGGTATTGCTGATGGTGGTGATGGCGCTACTTACAGCGCTGGCCTTGAATCGGAAAATCAAGGGACGCTCGCTATTCCGCGGCGTGTTCTTCTATCCAGTATTGCTTTCTCCGGTTGTGGTGGCCCTGATATGGAAATGGATTCTGCAACATCAGTTTGGTTTGCTCAATGCCCTATTGGTCGGCGTAGGGCTAGAGAAAATTCCTTTTCTACTTCAAGCAGATTGGGCGCGTTTCTGGGTTATCATTGTCAGTGTTTGGGCACAGATGGGCTTCTACACCCTCATTCTGCTCGCCGGACTGCAATCCATTCCCTATTCACTCTACGAGGCTTCCTCCATTGATGGCGCCAACACCTTCCAGAGCTTTTTCAAAATCACCTTGCCGCTGTTGATGCCCACCATGGTGGTGGTGCTGGTCCTGTCGCTGATTCGCGCGGTACAGGTCTTCGACCAGGTCTTTGTCTTGACCAACGGAGGTCCTGGAACAGCAACACTGTATATCGTCCAGTACATCTACCGCACCGGCTTTGACCAGCAACGCTACGGGCTGGCTTCAGCCGCATCCCTCGTGTTAGCAATAATCCTGATGGTGCTCACATTTGGGCAACTGCGGCTAGGACGCAGCAGCGAAGTGGCATAGGGGGTACCATGCAAACGACAAACAAGCGCCAAGGCATTCTGGGATTCCTGTTGCGCCGCAAGGGCAAGCGATTCTCGCTGGTAGATGCCATTACTTACCTCTATCTGCTCGCCGGGGTCATCGTGATGTTTGGACCCGTTCTATGGCTGATTATGTCTTCGTTCAAATCGGTGGAGGCATTGTACGAATTTCCGCCGACCTTCCTGCCCTACAAACAGGACACGACGATGGTGGAAGGGCATACGGAGCCTTTGCCCCTGTTCGATGTGACATTGGAGGATGGCACGGTGCGCCGTCTGGCGCAGGTTTCGCGCATTGGACTGGTCGCGCGCATGGTAGACCCCGCGCAACCAGATGGCATTATCGAAGTACGCATCGAGCAACGTGAACCGGTACGCTCGGTTTCCTTTAGCCCAGATAACTATACCGGTGCAATCAGCCGCTTCCCTTTTGTCACATATCTCCGCAATACGGTTCTGGTAACCGTGGTCGCAACACTGGTCACACTGCTGGTCAACAGCATGGCAGCCTTCGGCTTGAGCAAATACCAGTATAAGGGACGCGATGCAATCTTTCTGGTGATGTTGAGCACTTTGATGGTGCCCGTATCGGTGATCCTCATTCCGGCATTTCTCGTCATCGCCAAGGTGGGCTGGAGCAACAATCTCTGGGGCTTGATCATTCCCGGAGCGGCGACGCCCACAGGGGTGTTCCTGTTACGCCAGTACATGCTCACCATTCCAGATGAGCTGCTGGAATCGGCGCGCATTGATGGCGCCAGCGAGTGGCGCATCTACTGGAGAATTGTTTTGCCGTTAGCGGCGCCGGCACTGGCGGTCCTGGCTATCTTCTCAGTGATGTGGCGCTGGAATGATTTCCTTTGGCCCCTCATCGTCGTCACCAAATCCGAGCTGTTCACCCTGCAAGTAGGGCTTAATGCCTTCCAGGGCGAGCTCAACGTCCAATGGCAGTACATCCTGGCGATGACGGTGCTCACGCTGCTGCCTATCAGTGTGGTGTTTGCCTTTTTACAGGATTACATTACTACAGGCATTGCCACAACCGGCATGAAATAATACCCTATACCAACAGAAACTTGTTCCGTGCCGAGCTTAGCCGACAAAGCAGCGATCATTCAAATCTTTAGCGCAGGTTTCTCAACACTTCTTCAAGAGGTGATTTTATGAACCATCCCTATACAGGCCGATACTTCCACATCAATCTGACCACCGGCGAGAACCAGCTCAAGCCCATCGCTGAGGAAGATGTGCGGAAATTCCTGCTGGGCAGCGGTTACGCAGCCAAACTCTATGCCGAGGAGCTGGATCCCGCACTCGACCCACTTGATCCGCGCGCATCACTCTACATCTTTAACGGTCTGCTTACGGGAACTTTCGCCCCCACAGGTTGTCGCTCCAGCTGGTGTGGACGCAGTCCGCTCACCGGCATCTGGAACGAAGCCAACGTGGGCGGGCACATCGGGGCAGAGTTGCGGGCTGCGGGCGTGGATGGCTTAGTGGTCACCGGACAGGCGGCACAACCCGTCTATATTTATGTGCACGATTCCGCCGGGGAACCCGTCGTCGAAATTCGTGATGCAGGGGGCATCTGGGGCCTGGATACCTTCGATGCTTACGATGCACTTCTGGCGCAGACCGATGGTAAAGCACGCGCCGCCGTCATCGGTCCGGCGGGCGAGGCGCTGATTCCCTTTGCAGCAATCCTGCAAGGGGGGCGGGAGCACACCCGAGCTGCAGCGCGGGGCGGTATGGGCGCGGTACTGGGCAGCAAACGGGTCAAAGCGCTTGTGGCGCGTGGGGCACAGAAGCCGGAATATGCGGATGCCGGGATCTTTCGTGCGACAGTGAAGGAGCTCACCCCCATCATCAAACAACACCAGGCGGGGGCATCTCGCTACGGCACCACCGGCGGCATGACCGGCACGGAACTGCGTGGCGACCTGCCGATCCACAATTGGGCAGGGGGGTCCTTTGTCGAGGGCGCCCACGCGCTTTCGGGTCAGGTGTTGCGTGAGAAGTACGTCATCAAAGACACCTTCTGCCACGCCTGCCCCATCGGCTGTGGCAAGCTCATCGAGATCAAGGAAGGTCCCTACGCAGGCGTACGCGGCGAGGCAGCAGAATACGAGACGGTGGCGGCGTTGGGTTCAATACTGGATATTGATGACCTGGAAGCGGTGAATCGCGCCAACGAAATCTGCAATCGTATGGGGATAGATACCATCAGCGCCGGGAGCATTGCCGGTTTTGCTTTCGAGGCGTTCGAGGCAGGTTTGATTTCCACAGAAGAGACGGATGGCGTTCCACTGATATGGGGCAGTGTGGAAGCGCTCTTCAAGGTATTGGAACTGCTGCTGGAGTCACGCGGTGCGGGTGCGTACCTGGCGCGCGGGGTGCGCGCAGCAGCTGCCCATCTTGGGAACGGCTCCGAAGTCTACGCCGTTCACGTCAAAGGGCTGGAAATCGCGTATCACGATCCGCGAGCATTCTTTTCCATGGCGGCGAGTTACGCTACGGCAAACCGTGGCGGTTGCCATCTGGAGGGCCTGACGTATTGGCCCATGTACGGCATTGCGCCAGACGCCTGGAATTCCACACCTTACGACCGCTTCTCCGACGACGGTGCGGCAGCACACGCGATTGCTTTCCAGGACTATATGGGCTTGTTCAACCCATTGGGGCTGTGCAAATTTGCCGGGAAGGTGGGTGCGCTCCACGAACATCTGCCGGCGCTAATCCAGGCGGCAACGGGGTGGAATACGGATACCGGAGAACTGCGCCTGATTGGCGAACGGCTCTTCAACCTCAAGCGACTAATCAATCTACGGCTAGGCGTCACCGCAGCGGATGATACCCTGCCGAAGCGCCTGCTCACCCCGCGCCCCTCTGGCGAAGCGGCAGGCAAAGTCCCCGACCTGGCGCGGCAACTGCGCGACTACTACGCCCTGCGGGGTTGGAATGCTGAGGGGCGCCCATCGGCGGCCAAACTTGCCGAGCTGGGGCTGTGAGGCAGAGACCAGGGCAACCGCGGTAGCAAATGATCGAATCCTTGACTTGCAAGATTCAGCCATTTCAGGAGGCACAACCATGAAGTTTTTCCTCGATAGCGCTCATGTTCACGAAATCGAGCACGCGCTCAAGATGTGGAACCTTGACGGGGTGACCACCAACCCGAAACACATTCAGGCATCCGGGAAACCATTCACAAAAGTGATTCGGGAAATCGCAGCACTGTTTGTGGGCACGGAAAAAACCGTCTCGGTGGAGGTCAACCCCCACCTGACAACACACGAAGCGATGGTGGCTGAGGCAGAAAAACTGGCGGCGCTCAGCCCCAACTTCGTCATCAAGCTACCCGCTACCGAAGCCGGATTCAAAAGCATCGCGGTGCTCAAGGAGATGGGGATTCGCAGCAACCTCACGCTTATCTTCTCAGCAGCACAGGCGCTCCACGCGATGCGTATGGGCGCGTTTTATGTCTCCCCCTTCATCGGGTGGAAAGAAGCCAATGCAGAAGAGACGGTGGGCATGATCCAGGATATCGTCGCCATTCGCGACAACTTTGCTTTCAACACGGAGGTGTTGGTGGCGGCAGTCCGCAATGGGCGGCAAATCGTTGATGGAGCTATCGCCGGCGCCGATATCGTCACCGCCGGATTTACCGTCTACCAGGAAGCCTTCGATCACCCCTACACGCACCTGGGGTTAGCACGATTCCAGAGTTTCTGGGATCAAACACCGTATGAATAACCAAGGACCGGCAACAAGCAACCCAAAAACGGCATTCCAAGCCATCCATCCCCGGTTTTCGGCCATCCACCAAGGGATCAACACATATCTATAGTGACAAGGAGCATTCTCATGAAACATGGTATTCTCGTTCATGCAGCACACGACGATGTAGGTGTTGCAGTCATGGATCTCGCCCTCAACGACGAGGTAGGGGTCGTCACGTTGGAAGGGAGTTTCGTGACCACGCTCAAGGCGGTGGAGGCAGTGCCGTTGGGGCATAAGATCGCCATGCGCGCCATGCCCGCCGGGCATGTGCTGCACAAATACGAACGTCCCATCGGCAAGACGACGCAACCTATCGCGCAGGGCGCGCACGTCCACACGCACAATCTCAAAACCATGCGCTGGGATATGGAAGGCGCAATCAAGCCCGACATCACGGTCAAACCCCCGGAACGGCTCTCACTCGGTGGGCGCAAACCAGAAACGCTGAAACTCTTGGGCTACCGGCGCGAAAACGGGCGCGTGGGCATCCGCAATCATGTTCTCATCCTGCCCGTGGATGACATCTCCAATGCCGCTGCTGAGGGCGTGAGCACTCTAATCAAGGGAACGATGGCGTTGCCGCATCCCTACGGACGCCTGCAGTTTGGCGCGGACCTCGAGCTCACCTTCCGCACGCTGGCAGGCGTGGGGCGCAATCCCAACGTCGCCGCCGTAATTGTCATCGGCATCGAGCCTAAGTGGACGCAACGCATCGTGGATAGCATTGCCGAAACGGGCAAACCGGTTGCCGGATTCAGTATCGAGCGCTACGGCGACCTGAAAACCATCGAGATGGCGGCACGAAAAGCGCTGGAATTCGTCCAATGGGCGAATGAACTGCAGCGCGAGCCATTCGCTATCAACGAGCTGTGGATGAGCACCAAGTGCGGTGAGTCGGATACCACCTCGGGGTTGGCATCCAACCCCACGGTCGGGCGCGTCTTCGAGCGGTTAGCAGAAGCCGGCGCGACACTCATCTTCGGCGAGACAACAGAAGTGACCGGCGGCGAGGATATCATCATGGGGCAGTGCGCGACGCCGGAAGTTGCTGCCGAGTTCAAACGCGCCTTCGATGATTATCAAGCACTCATCGAAAGTCAGGGCGTGGACTTGATGGGTTCGCAGCCCACTGAGGGCAACATCCGCGGCGGGTTGACCACCATCGAGGAAAAGGCGCTCGGCAACATCCAGAAAATGGGGCGCTGCACGGTACAATCCGTCCTGGAACCGGCGGTCGAACCCCCGGGACCGGGGTTGCACTTTATGGACTCCTCCAGCGCTGCCGCAGAGATGGTCACGCTCTGCGCCGCTGCCGGGTCGGTAGTCCACTTCTTCCCCACAGGACAAGGCAACATCATCGGCAACCCCATCCTCCCGGTCATTAAGCTCTGCGCCAACCCGCTCACCGTGGCGACGATGGCAGAGCACATTGATGTGGACCTCACAGGGCTGGTGCGCGTGGAAATGAATCTCGATGAAGCCGCGGACAAACTGATGGGCATGCTGGAGCGCACCATCTGCGGGCGCCTCACCGCTGCCGAGGGCTTACGTCACAACGAATTTGTGCTGACCAAACTCTACCGCAGCGCATAGGACGACGCTGCCATTGACCATAACCGGTCGCCCGTAACCGTAATCGCTACACAACGCTCTGAAGGAGACTCTCTATGACTGGAAAAGAACTGCGCAGCCGCGCTTTCACACTGAATCCACATTTCAGCTATTTGCCCGAGCATGATCGCTATCTGATGGCGCGCGAAAAACCCCGCCATCGCTTCAATGTCATCGGTCTGGGGGTCAATGGGCAGGAGCACATTCGGGTGACCCTGCTGGAAGGGCGCGCGACCATTCACGGAGTCTATGACCCCAACCCCGGCAGCATCGCGGGCGCGCAACGCGCGTACAAGCAATTTGTGCCGCAGGGTGAGCTGGTGGTCTATGATTCGCTGGAGGCAGCATGCAATGACCCGGCAGTAGATGGGCTGATCATCAGCACCCCCAACTACACACACATTGACCTGATACGCGTCGCTGCAAAGTCGGGCAAGCACATCCTGTTGGAAAAGCCCATGGCGACCACCATCCCCGATGCCTACGAGATTATGCAAACGGCTCAAAGCTACAGCGCCATCTTCCAGGTGGGTCTGCAATACCGCTATAAAGCCATCTACGTCGAAGCCATCCACGAAGCACTGGTGCGTCGCGCCCTGGGCGAGGTCAAACAAATCAGCATCATGGAACACCGAATCCCCTTCCTGGACAAGGTCAACCAGTGGAACAAGTTCGCCAAATATTCCGGCGGTACCCTGGTGGAGAAATGCTGTCACTATTTCGACCTACTCAACCTGTTTGCGCAATCCAGAGCCACACAGGTCTTCGCTACGGGCAGCATGGCAGTCAATTTCCGCGAATTTCAATACAACGGCGAGAAATCCGATATCCTCGACAACGCCTTTGTGACGGTGCGTTATGCCAACGGCGTGCTGGGCAGCTTCAATCTGTGCATGTTTGCGCCGATGTTCTACGAGGAACTCGTCATCTGCGGTGACGAAGGAAGGCTGAAGGCTTATGAGAATCAGGACTTCCTCGCCGTCGCGCGCCCCAGCACACATCTAGAAATTCTGCACGGCGAAAGCAAACCTGCGCGCATCGGTTCACCCGGTTATCCCACCTATATCGAGGAGACCGGACACAATGGCGGCACCTTCTATGAACACGTCAATTTCATCGAGAACATCGAAGGACGGCAAACACAGACCGCTACAGCAGCTGAAGGCTTCTGGGCGGTGGTGGTGGGCGTCGCCGCTGAGGAATCCGTCAAGACGGGGCAACCTGTGATCATCACAGAACTTCTGGAACGTCATGGTCTGAGTATCCGCTGAGGGGAAGAACATTGTTGCGGTGGCAGGTTACCGCCTGTCACCGCAAAACGTCCTAGAGGCCAGCAATTCCCAATATGAAGCCTTTGCCGTAACTGTTCAACGTTCCCCCGCTTGCCCCAACCAAAGGGACCAAAGCCGCGATGGCGAGTTGCGCCTGGCGGTGGCAGGCATGTCACC
>JAKJAC010000369.1 GCA_022707705.1 Chloroflexota bacterium | reverse complement strand
CCAAGGGGGCTCTGCACCCCCTGTGCACCAGCCTGGCAGCCCACCTCGCGCCCCGCGGCATCACCGTCAACATCGTCAACCCCGGCGCCACGGATACCGGCTACGCTGACCCCGAGCTCTACGAGACCGTGCGCGCCCTCGAACCGCAGGGGCGCTGGGGCGAACCCGACGACGCCGCGCGCCTCATCGCCTGGCTCTGCACCGATGACGCCCGCTGGATTACCGGGCAGGTCATCAACTCCACCGGCGGCGGACCCTAATTCACCGCAAAGACGCCTCACGCAAAGGCGCAAAGAACGCCAAGGTTTGTCCCCTTTGCGTCTTTGCTTGCAAAGCCTTTGCGCCTCAGCCCGAATTAAGGCATTGCAAGAAAGCCTATGTAAGCAAAGCCTTTCCTGCAATGCCTTTGCTTGAGTTTTTCCTACTTCCCAAAACACCCGGGAAGCACAACTTCCCCTTTGCGTCCTTGCGCCTTTGCGCAAGCTCTTTGTCTTACTGCGCCACAGACACCTCGCCCGGCGCTGCTTCCAGACGCCGCAGCTCCACCTCGCGCCCACGCCCCACCGTATTCCAGCGGACCGCGGTCGCATAATCCACCTCTGCCACAAACACCGGCTGATACTCCCCGGCAGCGACCCGCCGCAGCCATTCGTCTGCCGTGCGTTGGCTCATCGGCGTGTGGCGGTTGAACAGCATGAAGCCAATCCCGCCATCCCTAAGCCCTGCGCAATCCGTCGCCAGTGCACTCTCCCACGCATACGGATTGCCTTCAGCATCCACGCCTGTGCGTCGAATCTCGAACCGGCGCCCCACATCCCGGCAGTCCAGCGTCGCGAAATACACCTCCGCGGGTGGCAATGGATCCGGTAACCCATACGCCGTGCGCCCTGCCTGCCGCACCTTGATCGTCGCCTCCATCCGCCCTTGCCCATATTGGCTCGCCATCCCGGTCAACACCATTGGCTCCGCACTCGTATCCGAACCCATCTCTCCCATACCCGTAATCAATGTCACCGCTGCCGTCAGCAGTAACGTGCTTTTCATCACCATATTCACCTCAACGCGGTTGCATGCAACGCGGTTGCATGCAACCGTTAGAATTCGCCAAACACGGCGATTGATGCCGTGGCGCACTATCCCGCACCACACCATCCTCGCGCGCCACCCCATTCAGCGATGGCTAACGCGAGTGACGAATTCTAAAAGAAACCCCAATTCTGTCAAGGGCAGCGGTTTTTACGCTGCAAATCGCAAAATGCGACAAATTGCGGCTTTTGCCTTAAGACAGTTTGCGCCACTACCCAAGTGAAGTACACTCTACAACAACGCTACAATCCAATCAAAGATCCTGCACCAGGAGAACAATCATGCCCACAGGTCTTCTCATCATTGATATTCAAAACGACTACTTCCCAGGCGGCAAAATGGAGCTGGAGGGCAGCGACCAGGCAGCCCAAACCGCCAGGCAGATGCTAGACTTCTTCCGCGCGCACCGTCTGCCCGTTTTCCACATCCAGCATCTCGCCACCCGCCCCAGCGCGGCCTTTTTTGTCCCCGGTACCCCCGGCGCGGAAATCCACGCCGAGGTGAAGCCGCTCGAAAACGAAATCGTCGTTCAAAAACACTTCCCCAACAGCTTCAGAGAGACCGAACTGCTGCAGCTGCTCCAACACCATCAGGTCAAACGCCTCGCCATTGCCGGAATGATGACACACATGTGCGTAGATGCCACCGTCCGGGCAGCAACCGATCACGGCTTTGAATGCCTCATCGCGCACGACGCCTGCGCCACCCGCACCCTAAACTTCGGCGGCAGGACCGTTCCCGCAGCTGACGTGCATGCCGCCTTCCTCGCCGCCCTCAACGGCAGCTATGGCAAAGTCCTGTCTACAGCGGAGATACTAGCGAAGGGATTTGTGGACCTCACTGAGGAATAAGACTGCTGATAGAGTGTGCTCAAGCTTTTTTCAGCCGCCCCCACAGGGCGGGATTGGTAACCCACGTGGTTGTACAGGCACTCAAGTGCCTGCCTACTTTCCGCCGTCCCCACGGGACGGCGGACGTCCCTACGGTACGCCTCCCGGTCCTACTTAGCGCGGGGCACATCACGACGTATCCCGGGTCCCAAAATCCCTCCGTCACCCTCTGCGTTCTTCGCGCCCCTGCGTTAAATTCCCAAATCAGCGTTCATCTGCGTTCATCTGCGTCCCAAGCCTCTCCCCCAGCACCTCCGCGAACACCCCCTCCACATCCCGCGCCGCGCCCCGCGCCAACGCCGCCGCGAGCGTCGCCTCATCCAACCGCGCGCACAGCGACTCCATGATCGCTCCCGTAAACTGCGCGATCTCCGCGTTGTACGCCGGATGGCTTTGCACACACCCCAACGCCTCCGCGGCGCGCTCCACCGTCATCCCCGCCACCGGCGCCTCCAATTGCAGCCGCACCAATCCCACGACCCCTTCGAGCGCCACCGCCAGCGCGCCCAAAGCCCACGACTGCTCCACCGAGGCGCAGAAATACTCGCGCGCCCGCTCCAAATCCCCCAGTCCCTGAGTGGCATGTCCCAAATTCAGCGTCGCGATTGCCGCGCCAAAACGATTCCCAATCTCCTTGAAATACGGCAGACTGCGCGCATAATACTCCGCAGCCTCCGCAAAGCGCCCCAAACGCCGGGCAGCCTCGCCCAGATTGATGTAACCCGTTCCCACACCCCACCGGTCGCCGATTTCCAGATACATGCTGCGGCTCGCTTCGTGATACCGCAACGCATCGTCGTAATCCCCCTGCATATAGCTCACAAAGCCCAACACCCGGAAAGCCCCCGCAATCCCCTGCCGGTCCCCGAGCGCCTGATACAGCGTCAGACATTCCCAGGCGTAGCGCGAGGCTGCCGCGCTATCTCCCCGCCGGTAAGCCACATCCCCCAGATGCGAGAGCGCTAACGCCACCCCATGCAAATCGCCGCCCTGCCGCGCCGCTGCCAGCGCCGGTTCTAGCTGCTCCAGCGCCGCCTCATAATTCCCCTGCCCCATCAGCGACCAGCCCAAGCCAATAAGCGCCGCCGTACTTAGCGCCGCATCTTCCACGCTGCGCGCCAGCGCCAACCCCTCTTCCAAATGCGTCAACGCCGTCGGATAATCGCTGACCTGCCGGTAGGCGTAACCCAGA
>JAKJAC010000368.1:2864-3243 GCA_022707705.1 Chloroflexota bacterium | reverse complement strand
TGGGTGCCACTTGCAGCGCTATCCACATGGATACCGATGAGGTTGCTATAGATGCGGTTGCCCGTGGCAATGGTGTTGTTGTCGCCCTGAACATACACCCCGGTATGGGCATCACGGATGGCGTAGCCCGAAAGGGTGTTATACACCCCCGATAACGCCACGCCGAATTGCCCTCCGCTAATCTGGGCGCTGCTGGTGTTGTTGATGGTGTTGTGACTGCCGCTCACGCTGATGCCTGCTTGCCCGGACTGAATTTCGTTGCTGATCGTATTGTTGCTTAGGGTATTACCATACCCCGTGACCAGAATCCCGGCGTGACCCGGTCCGTTGTACATGATGGTGTTGTTCGTGACGGAAGAATCGCCACCACCGAGGAAAA
>JAKJAC010000368.1:0-2843 GCA_022707705.1 Chloroflexota bacterium | reverse complement strand
CCGCCATTGTTGGAAATCGTGTTATCCTTGATGGTGAACTGACCGCCCTCGTTTGTGATGATGCCTTCCTCACCGTTGTAACGGATGGTATTCTCCCGTATTTGCACGCCGGCTATTTTGGAGATGGAGATGCCGCTCATTCCATGCCCGAAGTCGGTCCCAGCGTTATTGGTTCCAATATGGTTGCCAATGATCTGATGTGCTACCGTTGAACCTATGAAATATTGCATCTCAATTGCGTGCTCTGAAGTGGATGCTCCGCCGATGCAGTTATGCTCTATTTGGACTACACCCGTTGTGTCAATGTAGATGGCGGTGGTTGCATTCGGCAAAGCCGCAGTTGCCGCAGCGTTGACGCCGATGAAGTTCCCGCGGATGCTGACTGTAGCGGGATAAGCCTGGCTGATCAGGATTCCTGTTGAGTTTGCGCTAATGACATTGCGATCGCCTGCGATGTCATTGCCGATGGTGGTTGCCGCGGCGCCATCCTTAATGTAAATGCCTGTGCAGCCGTTGCTTAGGGCTTGATCCCCAGTTGCGTTGACGCCGATGTGGTTCTTGAGTAATACCGTCCCATTGGTGGCGGTACCCCGGACCATGATTCCCTGGCACGAATTGCCAGAGATGACATTGGGTCCCCAATAGTAACCGTAGAGAGGATCCGCGGCGCTGATTCTGGTGTTGGTCGCACCAAACACCTCAATAGCTGTGTTATTGGTAGCGTTTGACCCCGCGATTCCGCGTCCAATTGTATTTTCGGGTCCAATGATGTTGCCACTACCGCTGCTGACCAATACGCCAGTGCCGTTGCCGGCGACGACGCTGTGGTGTATGCGGTTGCCGCCCGTCGCGAATTGCACACCTAATCCCCCGTTGTTGGGACCAATCTGGCATTTGCCAATCGTGTTGTTAGTACCACTGCTGACCTTGATGACTGGAATCGCGGCGCTGGTGACTGCAAAGTTGGCCAGAGTCATCTCGCTCACGGCGATATCGCTGCCCCGGATGTTGATGCCAATGCCGGCGGGAAGTGAGCGCCCATCGAAGACCAGGTTGCGATTATCCAGGGTGTGCCTTAGGGTTACTGTCTCGGTAATATCCGGCAGGAACGTCTCAGGTGTGAAGGTAGTATAGCCTTCGGTGTTATACTCGATCACGTCGAGACCCGGGTGGGCATTGGCTTCCTGAATTGCGGCGCGCAAGGTGCAGGCTTTCAGCCCGTTGACGAGCGTGGCCTCGCACTTGTTGTCGCCGGGATTGTTGTCCGATCCATCGAAGCCGGTATTGACCAGGTAGGTCGAAAACGCCGAGCTCAGTGCGAGCGTTAATCCCTGGTCGGTGAGAAGAACCAGGTCATCCAGCTGGTCATCATTGAGGCGGAGCGGCAATACTGCCGCGACCCTCTCGTTGGCGCTCAGCGTTGCCAACGCTCCAGGCGCCATGACCTGCTCAAAGGTTGCTGCAGGCGTCATCCATTGCCCATCGGCGGTCAGAATCTGCGCCTGATCCTGTGCTATTGCCAGCAGCTCGGTCGCAGGAAGGCTGGAGATTCTCAGCGGTAATAGCCTGCCGCGACCGCTTGTAGCCACGGGCAGGTTGCCTAGCCATGTGCCCTGGCGGTCGAACAGGCGGATAATGCCATCCTCGCCGAGCAGTGCGAGCTCTTGGAGCTGCGCTTCGTCAACGCGAAAATCGCCCAACGCCAGCGATACGGGGGCAAAATCTAACGCAAAGGTCTCCAGTGTCGCGACACTCGCCTCCGTGTCCAGTTGGTCATGTCCGTGCAGAATAGCAAATGTGCTTCCTGCGGCGATAGCGAGATCGTAGGGGAAGGCATCATCCAGCTCTCCAATGGCGAGCGCTACAGCGGGTTTAGAGAGTTCGTAGACTTCGGGGGGGGAGAGCACGCCGCCATCGCGGGCGCCATCGCGGGCGCCATGGCGCTCGGCGAAAACAAGCAGTTGCGCCCCGGTGGGCGTCTCAACTCCCGCGGCGAGGTCGCTCAGCCCATCCTGACGGTAGAGCTCGCCTGCCGTGAGCGCGGTGAGCGCGCCGGGCAATTTCAACATTTCGACCGCGCCAAAGCTCTCTGCACCTTTTCCCGGTAGCAACCAGAGCGTTTCACCGCCGCGCGCTGCTGCAACCAGGTCGGGCAGCCCATCGGCGTTGAAGTCCCCTGCGTAAAGGAAATCGGGCGCGCCGGGCAGCTCCAGCAGCGCAGGTGCCGCAGCGAAGGATACAGCGTCGCGGGAGCTCTGCGCGTTGCCATGATAGAGCGCCAATCGCCCGCCCGCATCCGTGGCGTAGCCGACCACGATATCTGGTGTGCCGTTTACGTCGAAATCAGCGGCGGTGAGCGCGAGGGGCTGACCCGAAGCCGCTTGCAGACCGGCATCCGCTTCGCTATCTAGTGCTGGAATGATTGTCAAATTCACCCAGGGACCATGTGTGTCCTGCACCTGCACGAGCGCATGCGCGGCATCCGCGAGGGAAGGGGACAGGGACGACCCTTGACCCGCGAGCACTATCAACCATATCAACATCGCTCTCAGAATCCAGATCTTCGGTTGCTGGTTCATCGTTCACTCCTTCGTACTGCCGGAATATCCAGTAAATAGAGAAACGGGGACTTATGAAATTGGCCACTTAACGGCATTGTGCGCGTGTTGCATACGTATTTCATGCCTGCCACGCTTGCACCAACCCGACGCCCAGATTTACCAGCTGCTCCAGTGCCGCCGGATCGAGCAGCTGTGCGTTCTGGAGGTCGATTTGCAAGCCGCGCGGGTTCATTTTCACCACCAGGGGTATTTTTGAGGTCCAATCGGTGAGTGCGCGCTCCA
>JAKJAC010000367.1:3000-3260 GCA_022707705.1 Chloroflexota bacterium | reverse complement strand
CCGTACAGCGAGGTTTACCCCACGTATGCCAAAGCCGCGGAGGCGACGCTGGCACGCCAACCGCTGCCGCCGGGCTTGCGCTCGGCGGTGCATACGTACTTCGGCAGTCTGAATCCGGAAGGCGCCGGTGATGCGGAGTGAGCGCGGACGGAGGGCGCCTTCTGTCATATCGAGCGGAAGACACCTGAACAGCAGCTATTTGTGGCAACAGGTAGCCGATTACCACCCAAGAATTCTCTTTTATTGATTTTTTGCGGCGG
>JAKJAC010000367.1:0-2990 GCA_022707705.1 Chloroflexota bacterium | reverse complement strand
CCGCCGCAAAAAATCAATTTTCTCTTGTGCCCTGTAGGGGCGCCTGAGATTTTCACCCCCGTTTTGAAACGCACCCTCCGCCACAAAACGCTTGACAGTTGAAGGCTTTGTGCTAAGATGAAGCCGAAATGGAAAACACAAAGGCTTTCGCAAGTTCGAATAAAGAGTTCCAGCAGCAGCCGATGCCGTGCTAAAGGCACCGGTTGTTGACGCATAGCTACGAAAACAGTCACCGGTCCCGGTGACTGTTTTGTTTTTGGAGAATGAATGACGATGATGGTGAACCGGAATTGCTCGCCAGTCAACGATAGCGACCAGCAGCAGCAACAGCAGCAGCAGCAGCCGATCCCCCCACCCGGGAGCGTGTAGCGCCGAGTTGCGTTGTTCAAGCCAGCCTACCGCTCAGGGGGCTGGCTTTTTTTGTTGTTTTCAAGGTTATCAGCGCAGGCAAAGGTCATTATCTTTTGGTGTGAGGTAGATGTGAAGGGGGTGTGCCATCAAAATTGTAGGGAAATGCTATCCATCGTGACAATCGTTCATTGCTTGACAGTTTCAAGGTCCATTCCTATACTACAGAAGGAGAAAGTAAGATGAAATCAGAACTGCTTACCCGCGTCAAAGAAGGCAATATCAAATTTGTCAGCCTTCAATTCACCGACATTCTAGGCAATGTCAAAAGCGTCACCCTGCCCGTAGACCAACTGCCCCGCGCCTTGGAAGAGGGAATCTGGTTTGATGGTTCCTCGGTCGAGGGCTTCGCCCGTATCTATGAGAGTGACCGGGTGCTCATCCCTGATGCGACAACTTATCGCGTGCTGCCCTGGAGCGCGCCGGAACGCCGCCGGGCGCGCCTGTTCTGCGATGTCTACGGTCCCGATGGCACGCCATCCCCTAGCGATCCGCGGCAGGCGCTCAAACGCGTGTTGGCGCGGGCTGCCGATATGGGCTATACCTTCAACACCGGTCCCGAAATCGAGTTCTTCATTTTCGAGCGGACCAACGGCGATCGCCCGCATCCGGTGCCGTACGACGTGGTGGGCTATTTCGATTTCTCCCCCCGCGACAAAGCCCAGCAAGTGCGCAGCGAGATTGTGCTGGCGCTCAAAGCCCTGGGTATCGAAGTGGAAATGAGCCATCACGAGGTGGCGACCGGGCAGCACGAAATTGACTTCCGGTACAGCGATGCCCTGAGCAGCGCCGATAATGCCATCACCTTCAAATACACGGTGCGCGCTATTGCCGCCGCCGAAGACCTCTATGCCAGTTTTATGCCCAAGCCCATCTTCGGCATCAATGGTTCCGGCATGCACACACACCAAAGCCTGGCAGACCGTAACGGGCGCAACCTGTTCTACGATCCCAATGCTCCGTATCACCTTTCGAAGCTCGCCAATGCCTTTGTCGCCGGGCAGCTGCTGCACGCGCGGGCGCTCTCTGCCATTCTGGCGCCCACGGTCAACAGCTACAAACGACTCACACCCGGCTACGAAGCCCCCGTCTACATCGGTTGGGCGCACCTCAACCGCTCGGCGCTGATTCGGGTGCCCTCGGTCCACAACGGGAATGGCGCCGCCGTGCGCCTGGAACTGCGCTGCCCGGATCCGAGCGCCAATCCCTATCTGGCTTTCGCTGCCATGCTGGCAGCGGGCCTGGACGGCATCGAGAGGGGATTGACCCCGCCGGATATGGTCAACGAAGACCTGTACCACTTCGATGAGGCAGAGCTGGAGCGGCGCGGCATCCGCACGCTGCCGGGAACGCTGGCTGAGGCATTGGATGAACTGGAAAAGGATGAGGTGATTCTCAACACGCTGGGCGCTCCGATTGTGGAGACGTTCCTGCGCGCCAAACGCGCAGAATGGGAAGAGTACCGCATCCAGGTCACGCCGTGGGAATTGGAACGGTATCTGGAAACAGCGTAGATTCGCAACTGTGCAACGTGCTCTCACTTAGCACAAAGAAGGACGGCTAAAGCCGCGATTCTAGAGAGGTTTTTGGGCTGCCGTGGCGCTGAGGCGCTGAGTACAGCGTACAGCGTACAGCGTACGGCGTTAGGCACGGCAGCCAAAAACCTCCTCACCATTGCTTTTGGAGGTGCGATGAATTCAGCTGATGCTCCTATCACGTATGCTGCAGCGGGTGGCGTGGTGACCGATATCACCGGAGAGCTGGTGTTGCTGCTCATTCGCCCCTCACGGGATGAGGTGCGCCTGCCCAAGGGGCATGTCGAAGCGGGTGAAACGACCAGCGCTGCGGCGTTGCGCGAGGTGACCGAAGAAACCGGCTATGACGACCTGGAGCTCATCGCGCCTCTGGGCAATCAGCTGGTCGCCTATCCCTTTGGCAACCAGAGCGTGCGACGCACAGAAACGTTCTTTTTGATGCGGGCGCGCTCGCGGCACGAGACCGACCGACCGCCGATGGACGAACAATTCTTCCCGGTTTGGGTCGCCTGGGACAAAGCGCTGGACCATCTCACCTTTGAAGCCGAACGGGAATGGCTGCGCCGCGCCCGCCAGGCGTTCAACCGGATAGCGGAATGAGCACACCGCAGCTCCAGCCTATGGCGGACTTTGAAGACAACGTGCTTCAGATTCATGAACGCCTGGCAAATTGCTACGGACCGTTCACAACAACGCCGAGTGAGCCGCTGGCAGAATTGATCAACACTATCCTGAGCCAGAACACCAATGACCGCAATCGGGATATCGCTTTTGCGCAGCTGCTGGCGCGCTACCCGACCTGGGAAGCCGTGCGCGACGCCCCTGGCGAAGAGGTCATCGAAGCGATTCGTCCAGCAGGATTGGCTCCTAGCAAGGGTCCCCGTATCCAGGCGGTGCTGCGCCGCATCACCGCAGAACGCGGCGAGCTCAGCCTCGATTTCCTGCGCGAACTGCCCTTCGAGGAAGCCCGCGCCTGGTTGCGCGACCTGGATGGCGTGGGTCCCAAGACTGCCGCGATTGTGCTGCTCTTTGCGCTGGGATTGCCGG
>JAKJAC010000366.1 GCA_022707705.1 Chloroflexota bacterium | reverse complement strand
GCTGCCATGAAAAGCACCACAACCATCACTAGCGCTGAAATTCTCTGCATGGTTTTCATCTCGATCATTCCTTTCCGAACTACAAATAAAACCTGTCTACCTGATTGTTATTATCGCCGTAGGTGGTTAAGAATGGCGCTCTAAAATCTTAAAAAATCCTCAAAACTCTTGCCGTTTGCGAATAAAGCGAGCCACCGCAAGCGATCGCTTGCGGTGGCTCTGGTTGCCCTTCCTTCTCGTGCCGCCCGAATCGAAACTACTTGCGTCGCCGCAGTCCTCCCAGCAACGCCATCGCGCTCAGCGCCAGAGGGAGCCACAAGCCACTTCCGCCGCCCGCGGAGAAGGCTGTGAGGCTGACCGCGCTGGGACCGGTAGAGAGCGCCGTTGCCTGGATCGGACCGTGGAGCGTCGCTTGACCCTCGATGTCCACAGCTTCGAGCTTGTAGAAGTAGGTCACGCCGGGAACCGCACTGTCATCCAACCAGGTGTAGGTCGCGCCGAAGGTTGCGCCGGGAACCTGCGTAGGAATCAGCGCCCCGTTCAGCAGGATGTACTCGCCATTCGCTGCTGTGCTGCGGTAGAGGTTGAAGCCCAGGTTATCCATCTCCGTCGCGGTTTCCCACTCGATGAGGATGCCGTCATCCTGCGCTACAGCCTCGAAGCGCGCAAGCTCTATAGCGGTGGGGTCTGGATCGAGTAACAGGACAGCCGTATCCTGGACTTCGGATGCATTGGTGGCGTAGGTCTTGGCTGTATTCACGAAAGTGCCTGCAGTGCCACACTCGTCAACATTAGCAACAAGCTCGACTGTCAGTTGTTCGCCGACTGCCAGCTTATCGGCTGTGATTTTCAGCGGCGGAACGCTGGGGAGTGATGCTGGAGTGACGATGGTCACTGGACCGGAATTCGCGCCGATGGTGGTGTCAATATCCTTGATTTTGAGGCAACTCCATTCTGGAGCGAGTTCGAAGTTCTCGAACAAGTCTTCCAATACCACCCCGATGGCAGCAGTTGTTCCTACACTGCTCACCACAAACGTGTAGGTGACATCCCATGGTGTTGGCGTCCCATTTGGCGGCGGTGCGGTGTAGATGATCTCAGGGGTGACGCTCTTTTGAATGGTCAGTTCTGCCCTGGGCAAGAACGGGCAATTGAGATAGTCCTTGTTGTATTGATTGGGGTCCGTTGCCGTTGCCGGGAAGAAGAGCACCTTCTCCAGGTCGGTCCAGGCAGTGATGACGCCATTGCTGATGAGCGTGCTCACGGGAATTGCCCAGCTGACGAAGTAATCTGCATAGTTCCCCAGGTTGGAGCCTGCTGGTTCTGTTGAAGCCAGCTTGCCGCCAAATGGGCCAGTTGTAGTGTAGACGACTTTCCACAGATTAGTCTCTCCGTAGTCGCGGAAGATGGGCGTCCAATCTATGGGGGCTCGTAGGGTGTTTCTCCACAATTCCACCGTATCTGCTGCGTAGCCGGGCGAATTGTTTCCGTTCATGCTGACCATATACTGATATTCATACGCGGAGCCTGAAGGGACGTTCATCAACATCGTCCAGGCGTACTGCGCAAACCCGTCCGTGCCGGTGGCGTCTCCATTTACACGATGTCGCAGGTAGAGGTAAGTCTCATCAAAGGCATAGTAAGCGCTATAAAAGCCGTTGGCTGTATCTCCTACCAGGTCAACCGCATCCGGGTTTTCGTCTTCGAAAGGGTCCCCTGCGCCGCAATCCAGGGGCCGCCAGGCAATATCCTCGATTGAAGCAGCGGTTACTCTCTGGTACGGTAACACAAAAGTCGAAACGACCACTATCAACAAAACCATAAGCCGCATTGCCTTACGCATCTCAAATCCTCCTTTAAATCCCATTAACACCTGTTGAATTGCCCAGTGATGCCATCCGTGTATCATGTTTCTATCAATCCGACCTTATTATTCCAGAAACAGGTGAATAAGGGACACCTTAAAGATTAATAAATTCTAAAAATTCCAGGCTTCATCTTAAACATTGAGACATTTGTTGTCTGGAGAATCGGGCTAGCATGCAAAAAAACTACAATGGCAAAATCGGCTAGATCACTCAAAAACCCTCTGCGCCTCTCTCCGCGAGCGTGATTTTTGCGGGCGCAGCCCGCAAAAATCACAAAAAAGCTACCTCTTTGTGTTCTTGCATCGCCCACATGCTCGTTAGTCTAGCCACTATTGCCGCTCTAGAAAAAACACCTCTGCGTCTCTTTGGCGCGTCAAAGTGCCTAAACGCGTTGTACTCAACGCCATTGTACTCAACGCGTTGTACTCAACGCCATTGTACTCAACGCGTTGTACTCAACGCCATTGTCTCATCAATCTGACCGCGGTTGTACTCAACCGCGCGGTTGTACTCAACCGCTTGAACTTCCCAATAAGCGGTGTGCTCTTTGTCCTATACCAACAGGCGCTTGACGCCTTTTCAAATCTCAGTATAGTGAAGCCTAAACCTGCAACCATACCATCAGGTTGCGCTGATTTACAGAGCCCATACATCACTTTCCTAAGGAGGAACGATGCACATCCACCATATTGCAGTTGCAGTCAATGACCTCGAAGCCGCTTTGCAGTTTTACCGTGACGCTTTAGGCCTGGAAGTGACAGAACGAACCGAAGTCGCCGTCGAAGGTGTGGAAATCGCCTGCCTGCCCATGGGTGAATCTGAAATCGAGCTGTTGCGCCCCCTGGACCCTGAAAACAGCATCGGCAAATTCATTGAGAAACGCGGGGAAGGGATTCACCATATCTGCGTGCTCGTCGAGGATATCGAATCTGCCGTAGCCCAGCTGGAAGCGCAGGGCGCGCGCATGACCGGTGAAATCCGCACCCGTGATAACGGCACCCGCTATGTCTTCGTCCATCCCAAGAGCACGCGCGGCGTGTTGATGGAGCTGTATCAAAAACCTTAACTGGTGGGTAGTTTTCAACTTCGGGGCAGAAGGTAGCCGATTGTCATACGAAAGATTTCTCTCTTATTGATTTTTTGCGGCGGTTGAGATTTTTGCCCTCACGTGAAATGCACCCTAACTGGGTTGCCATTTGTGTCTTCTCACATTTGAGTCTATACTTTGGTTGTTTTCCAATAGCGATCACACATAGGAGGCGATAGAATGTCGAAGGTAATAGATGATTTGCATGCCGCGTTCGCTGGCGAGTCTCAGGCGAATCGCAAGTACACGGCTTTTGCCCGGCAGGCTGATGCCGCGGGACATCCTCAAGTTGCCAAGCTGTTCCGTGCGGCAGCGGCGGCGGAGACCGTCCACGCG
>JAKJAC010000365.1 GCA_022707705.1 Chloroflexota bacterium | reverse complement strand
CGGGTGGTGGATAGCACCGGCGGAGTCGAACCCATCAACCAGCCTCAAGCCACGGGCCGGCTGCCCATTTCCCAAGTGAATCTCCAGATCATCCAGGAAGCCCTGTATGGCGTCACAACCGCATCCGTGGGCACAGCGACACACCGTTTCCAGGGTTTGAGCATTCCGGTCGCGGGGAAAACCGGCACCGCAGAACAATCAGACAAGGATGCCCTGCCGCACTCCTGGTTCGCCGGCTACTTCCCCGCAGACGATCCGCAGATTGCGATGGTCGTGTTGGTCGAAAATGCAGGGGAAGGTTCCACCGTTGCCGCGCCGATGTTCCGTCAAGTACTCGAAGGTTATTATGGACTGCCAATCACGCCGCTGCCTACCCCCGCCGCCGTGCCGGAAGGGGATTAACGTCAAAACTGGAGGTTACTAATGATCGTTTTCGCCCTAAGCATTTGCCTCTCCGCATTTTTGTTATTTCAGATTCAACCCATGATAGGAAAACTCATTCTACCCTGGTTTGGGGGAACCTCGGCGGTATGGTCAACCGTGATGCTGTTTTTCCAGATTTTGCTCACCGGAGGATATGCCTATAGTCATTACCTGATTGGGCGCATTAAAGTATCACGGCAGTGGAAGGTCCATGTGGCCTTACTGGCCTTGTCGGTCGGCTTGATCGTGGTTCTGGGATTCCTCTGGGTATCGCCCATTTCACCACCCGCCAGATGGAAACCCGTCAGCGGAGAGAACCCAATCGGGCACATCTTTATGCTGTTGGCAGTTTCGGTGGGCTTGCCCTATTTCATGCTTTCGACAAACAGCCCACTTATACAATCCTGGTTCAGCCGCATGTTTCCAGAACGATCTCCCTATCGACTATATGCTTTGTCCAATCTCGGTTCATTGCTGGCTCTCGTCTCTTATCCGGTCATATTTGAGCCTTTGTTGGCGCTACGTTGGCAAGGGTGGATTTGGGCAGGTTTATACATTGTTTATGGCGCATTAACCGGGTATGCATCGTTGATTGGCAAGCGTTCGAAAACCCTAACGACGCCCCCAAAAACAGAGGTAAGTCCCCGCCCCACAAAAAAAACCATCGCACTCTGGATTGCCTTGAGTGGAACCGCCTCGCTGATGCTCCTGGCGGTCACCAATCAGATTACCCAGGAAGTTGCAGCCACGCCTTTTTTGTGGATTCTACCACTGACCCTCTACCTGCTTTCGTTCATTCTCGCCTTCGAAAACGAACGCTGGTACAACCGCCCTATCTTTTCAGCACTTCTGTTGATTTCGACAATGGGCTTTATTACCCTCGCTGTGCGTCCCACCATATCTTATGTGATTCAGATTGGCGTTTACAGCGTACTGGCCTTTGCCTGTTTCATGATTTGTCACGGAGAACTGTACCGGTTACGTCCCCAACCTGACCACCTTACGATGTTCTATCTGGTGGTATCCATTGGCGGCACCGTGGGAGGGATCTTCGTCAATTTCGTCGCCCCATTGATTTTCAAAGGTTACTGGGAATTGACGTATGGACTGGCCCTGGTTGGGGTATTGTTAGCAGCGATGATGTTCATTCGTCCGACCCCGGGATTAGCCAAACGTCCACGTTTTCTCTTCAACCTACTGGTAGGGACCATTGTCATCCTGACACTGATATTCTCAGTCTACTATCCAATCGTCATCTCTTCCAGTGCGCTGATGAGCGAGCGTAACTTCTACGGTGTTGTCAGAGTCAGAAGAATCGAACAATATGGCAACCAGGCCGCCAACATTCTGGTTCATGGGCGTACCGAGCATGGTCTTCAGTTTATTGCGGCAGAAGCGAAGGATAGACCTACAGCGTACTTTACCGCACAAAGCGGAATAGGATTAGCCATTCAGAACCACCCCAAACGCAACCACTCCATGAAAGTAGGCGTTTTGGGTCTGGGCATTGGGACACTGGCTGCTTACGGGCAACCGGGTGATGAATATCGATTGTACGAGATTAACCCATCGGTCATCAAACTGGCAGAAGGATATGGGGGGTATTTCTCATTCCTGCAAGATAGTCAGGCGGATGTGTCAGTCGTGCTTGGTGATGCACGCATTGCACTCGAACGTGAGTTGGCGCAAGGAGAGAACCAACAATTCGACCTCCTGATCCTCGATGCGTTCAGCAGCGGTTCCATCCCCGTCCACCTGACCACAAAAGAGGCGGTCGCCCTTTACCTTCAACACCTGTCTGCCGAAGGCATCCTGGCGGCGAATATCTCGAACAACTATCTCGATCTCGTGCCAGTTTTCAAGCAGCTCGCCAGCTACTTCGACCTTGATCTGGTCATCATTGAAACGCCGGGCAACCAGGAGATTGGCGCAGCCCATGTACTATGGGCACTCATGGCGCAAGACCCCGCTTTGCTCAATGTCCCCGCCATTACCGAACGCGCCAGCACGCGTGAGGCTACAGCGAAGGACATCAACCTATGGACTGACGACTATAGCAATCTCTTTCAAATCCTGAAGTGAGAGTGTACGCCACCCACAGCCAGTTGGCAGAGCTAGGGACGTTCACAAAAGTCCGATAATGCACGATTGCGCACGCTTCGGACTGATTTCGTTGACAAAGCGTGCGAGGCGTGCTATAGTAGATGCGTTGGACGGGGACAATGCTCAGAAGCGAACGTCATAATCGGATTATGCAGCAGCTCCATACAACCGGCAGCGTCTATGTCGTCGAATTAGCGCGCACCTTTCAAGTGGATGCGGTCACCATCCGCCGGGACCTGGCCGAGCTAGAGAAGGCTGGACAATTGCACCGGGTACACGGGGGCGCGATGTTGCGCGCCGGGCAGACAGCCACAGGGGTTCCCTCGCTTGCGACAATCGACCAGCAGCAGCACATCGAAAGGCGTATCGCCGAAGCCGCGGCGCGTTTTGTCCCGGATCACAGCGTCGTTTTCTTAGGGTCAGGCGCACTCACCCGTGCTATGACGCCCTTTCTGAACAAGCATGCCCACCTGACGATCATTACCAATGCCCTGGATATCGCGTGGGACATAGCGCAGCAGGCCAGGCTGGCGCAGCCCGTCCTGCATACCTTGCACCTCATCGGCGGGCAAGTCGCGCCAGGTTATGGACTCCACGGGGAAGATGAGGCGCTGCGGCGCGTGCGCGCTGACCTGGTGATTTTCGAGGTGGGAGGGCTGGACGCCGAGCGCGGGTTGACGCACGATAACCGGGACTGCGCCCATACAACGCGCGTGCTTTTGGGCATCGCCTCGCAGACGGTGGCCCTGGTCGCGCCGGAGCGCGTGGGGCGTGCAGGTGCCATCTT
>JAKJAC010000364.1 GCA_022707705.1 Chloroflexota bacterium | reverse complement strand
TGCGGTCTTGGTCTGGATCATATACGGCTGTGTGCCAGCGGCGGGCGCTGGGACCTTCGCCGCTAGGGAAGAGCTGCGTCCAGGCTTCTGCGCCAGGCGTCGTCAGGTCTAGGGCCCAGATGTCGTCGAAGTTGTAATGGAAACTGTGCCCGGCGAAGACGATCATTCGATGATTTACAGAGTCATAGATCGCAGTGTGCTGCGCTCGGGGCGCGGGCCAGGGACCGGTAGGGTTGAGTTTGGCCCAGCTATAGCTTGGCGTGGTCGAGACATCCAGCGCCCACACATCGTTGAAGAACTCGCGTCCGTTGTAACCGCCGAAGACGATGACGCGCTTGTTCATAGCATCCAGGGTGCCTGTGTGCCCCAACCGGACAAAGGGCAGATCCCAAGCCATCGTCGCGTCACCGGCGGCGGTTGCCGTTTCCGCTATGGCGACATCGGTCATGGCTTCGATCTCGGCTTCTGTGAGCGGTATTTCGGTTTTTTGCTCCACCGTGACCGGTGCTGGTGCCGAGGTGGGTGTTGATACTGGTGGATTTGCCGCTCCTACATTGGCAGTGGGAAGCAGGGTGCAGCAAAGCAGTATCAGGCTCAGCGCCATCCCAACTCCCTTCTTCAACCTGATCATTCTGTTCTGGTGGTTCATCGCACTTCCTCCTGAAGGTTGGCTCAGATGACACAAAAGGCAGAGACGAACTCATGTGGCTCTCTGTTATCTCGTGTGGTGCGGCGTCGGATAGGCACTGGTCGGAGAAGGACTTCCACGGTCGTGCTGTTAAACAGAGCTACACATGGCTTAGCTATAGCATACTCGCAGGAGTGGAGCGTTGCTTGAACAAATGCCAGCATTCAGCCAACATTTAGCCAACAAAACGGCGAGGGGTGTTTTTCAGGCAGATCGAGCGGAAACTACAGAGCGTTGGGTACAACGCGTTGTATTCAACGGGAGGAAATTCGGCTGAGTCGGGATGAAAACTCAGCCTCCATGGCTTGCTATGAGCCGATACCCCTGCCCGCGGACGGTGAGCAGCAAAACGGGGCGGCGCGGATCGGGTTCCAGCGCCTCACGCAAACGTTTGATGAGGCTCTCAATCTGATAATCGAAAACCTCAGCCTGATATTCGGGCCATACGGCGGTAGCAATCTGCTGTTTGCTGATTACCCGCCCCCGGCTCTCGTAGAGCAAGTCGAAAAGCAGCTGTTCCTTAGGGGTGAGCATTATTGGGCGCTGGTTGACCCAAATTTCACGCCGATCTGGGCTGACCACCAGCAGAGGGCCATGGCTCTCGCGTAATGTAGCTTCTGGATCGTGAAAGGTGAAAATAGCGCTGCCGATGCCGATGACGTCGCCGGGGTGTAGCGTCTGTGAAGCGGTGAGACGCAAGCCGTTGAGGGTAGTGCCATTGGTGCTGTCCAGATCGGTGATGCTGCAACCATTCGTGTCGCAGCGGATTTCCGCATGGCGCCGCGAAGCGCTACGCTCTACAATCAGGATCTGTGCCTCTGGCGAGCGTCCCAGTGTGGTGATGGGGGTGGCGAGGGGGAAGCGGCGCCCGCCGCTATCGAGTAGATAAGGGTCAATCTCAGTCATGGCAGTGCTTGAATCGCAATCCGTAGCGTGGGTTGCGCCTGAGCATCAGTTTGTTCACTCAAGGAGACCCACCAGTGTGCCATGTTATGGCTATCTTCAGACATCATGATCACGAAACCTTCATTCGCCCAGGCTCCGCTTTGCCAGTCGCGCACGACCTGGGTTACCTCGAAGCGCAAGGAGTCTTTGGGCTCCAGAGGTTGAATGGCAAGCGGGGTAGCATCATAATCAACCCCGGCAGCCAATCCAGGCTGCACCCACGGGAAGTTGTAGTTTGCAGTAGCAGCATCCCAGGGCGTGAGCACTCGATAGAGCACTGCCGCGCCGGGAAAACTTTCCTCACCCCACAGCGTGACTTGCAGCGTAAGTGTGGCGGTGAGCACTTTGGCATCTGGCGGCAGCTCGCTAAGGTCGAAGCGCAACAGGACTCGGTCGGGCGTCAGGGGTCCCTGCAGATGCACCAGATCGGCTTGCCCCCAGACTGAATCCGGCACATCGGGATCAAGCCAGGTATCGGCGGTTTGTGCGGGTCCGCTGAACACAAGCACCTCTGGACTTGCGGGCGGCGGAGGTGTAGTGGCTTGATGCCAGGGTTGGAGCAAAGCTAATAGTCCTGCTCCAAACATCAGCACTGCAGCTATGGGAAGCAACATCCAGCGTGAGCGTCGATGTGGCGCTGCTGCGTGTTCCTCTTCATTTGCCATAGCCTCCGGTGCCGTTGTCCCCAACGCCGTGCCATCAAGTGCCTGGCATAGCGCCTCTGCCAGACTCAGCGCCGTGGGGAAACGATCCTCGGGATCTTTCGCCAGGGCTTTGAGGATAACCCGCTCGACAGCTTCGGGCAGCTCTGGACGCAGTGAACGTGCGGAAGGCAGGGGGGCGCTGATGTGCTTGAGGATTACGGCGTAGGGGGTATCGGCGTCGAAGGGAACCTGTCCGGTACATAACTGGTAGAGCAGTACGCCCAGAGAGTAAATATCCGACCGTGCATCCCCTGGTTTTCCGCGTCCTTGCTCGGGTGACATATATGCCGGGGTGCCGAGGGTGGCGCTGCCTTCGGTGATAGCAGTGGCCTCGATCATGCGCGCAATGCCAAAATCGGTCAGGACCACCCTGCCATCGCTGGTGATGAGAACGTTGGAGGGTTTGATATCGCGATGGATAACACCCTTTCGATGCGCATATTCAAGCGCTTCTGCAAGGGCGTAGACAATCGCGACGACTTCGGGCAACGCCATCTGCTCCTGCTGATTTGCCAACTCGCGCAGGCGAGCTTTGAGGCTGATGCCTTCCAGATATTCCATGACCAGGAAGGTGAGATCATCAACAGTGTCGAAATCGTAAACACGGACGATATTGGGGTGTTCGAGTGCGGCGATGGCGCGACCCTCGCGCTGAAAACGCATGGCGAAATCTTCATCCGTGGTGAGGTGCGGATGCAGGATTTTGAGAGCAACATAGCGATCCAGGCCCGGTTGGTAGGCTTTGTAGACCTGCGCCATTCCCCCTTGTCCGAGGCGTTCGCCGATGCGGTATCTGCCGATTGTCCTACCGCTAAGATCGAACATGGCTGGGCAACTCCGATGTCAGTGGCTTAAGGCTATGGTCGTGTACGATGACTGGAAATAAGTATACCCAGCTATGTAAAACAAGCAAGAGGGTCGTTGTACATGGGTGCGTTTCAGGACGGGGGCAGGTTTTCGTAGGCCCGAGACCAGAGGGCATCGAAACGTTCGCTGCCAGACAACA
>JAKJAC010000363.1:3075-3365 GCA_022707705.1 Chloroflexota bacterium | reverse complement strand
TGCCAAGTTGCGCGAGCAGATGCGCACCGAGATTCGCCACATTCAGCAGCGCCTGGGCATCACCAGCGTCTATGTGACCCACGACCAGATTGAAGCCATGACGCTCTCAGACCGCGTGGTCGTGATGAACCAGGGCATCATCGAGCAAATCGGTCCGCCCATGGAAGTCTACCGCCATCCGCGAACGCGCTTCGTCGCCGACTTCATCGGGCGCGCCAACTTCGTCGCCGGGCAAGTGCAGGGGCGCGATCCCGGCGTCTTGCATGTGGATGCTCTGGGCGCCAACTTCC
>JAKJAC010000363.1:0-3041 GCA_022707705.1 Chloroflexota bacterium | reverse complement strand
TCTCACCGGGCTGACCGAGATGCCCGCCGCAGCAACCCAGGTCACGATGATTGTGCGCCCTGAGATGATTCGCGTGCGGCAGACCGGGGGACATCTGCGCGGGATTGTGCGCCGCGCGGCTTACCTGGGGGATAGCATTGACTACGATATCGAAGTCAATGGGCAGGTGCTCACTGCCGTGGAGACTGACCCCTCGCACCTGCGGCTATATCCTGAAGGCAGTGAAGTAACCTTAACTTTCAGCGAGGATTGCATCCACATTCTACCGGCAGAATGAACTCGAGTGATGACGTTTCGCGGCGCGGGCTCTCCCGCGCCGCGAATGTCAATCTTGAGATTTTCCCTATTGCCTTCCCTAAATGTGTTTTTGGCCGCGCGAAGCGCGGCCAAAAAACACAAAAAAAGACCCTCTTCACCTGTTTGCAGAACCTCTCTCAGTTTCCATCACCAATCTGTCGTAGTGTCCATGGGTACATTCCAAAGTTGGGGCGACAATGGAAATAAGTGATTTTGTGCGGTGGGACGCAGTCCCACCGCACAAAATCACTTAAAGAAAAGGTATTTGCATGATGTTTGTCTTATTTTTGCCTCGAAGTTGAAACGCACCCGTGCCCATGGGTGTGCTGCCATTTCTCGGAATTTCAGTTAAAATGGAAGCATGGAACCGCCATCCACGGCTGCTGATTGCTTATCCGCCAGCTACAAATCCCTCCATGAGGGGCAGCTTGCTGCAGCCATCCGTCATGCGCAGGCTGCGCTGGCGTTAGCGCGCGAATCGCATGATAACGCGCTGCAAACTGCTGCCGCTGTCGCCCTTGCCTATGCTCACATTCGGCTGGCGCATTACACGACTGCCAAAGGCATCCTGACGCAAGCGTTCTTGGAAGCGCCGCAGGAATCCGAACTGCGCGCTGAGATTATGGTGGCTCTGGGGATTTGCGCCGCCGAGACGGATGACCTCACCGCTGCCGAGGACTTCTTCCAGCAAGCCATTGACCTGGCGCGGCAGCTCTCCATCCCCCGTCTCATGATTCGCGGTCTGCACTGTCTGGCGGCGGGCATCTACGTGCCCCGCGGCGAGTTTGCGCTGGCTATCGCCGCTGATGAGGAAGCGCACCACCTTACGCACCTGCACCAGCGCCCGGAGCTGCTGTGGTCGCAGCTCACTAATCTGAGCTGGACATGCTGGGTCACCGGGCAGCGCGACCGGACTCTGCATTGGCTGGAGGAATTGCGCACGGTTGCCGTGCCCGGCACGCTCGCTGAGGGCTACTGGTATCTTCTGCACGGAGAGCTGGCGCGCGAGATTGGCGATTTTGCGGGCGCCCGCGCGTACTTGACCACCTGCCGCACTATCGCCGAGACTGGCAGTTTGCCCGAATTGGATTTCCTCGTGCGCCTGGCGCAGGCGCGCCTCAGCCGCGCCACCGGCGATGCGCCTGCCGCGCTCGCCTGGGCGAGTGACGCGCTTGCCGTTTCCGAACGTACCGGTTACCATCACATGCAGGGACGCGCCCTGATCGAGCGCGCGCGTGCCGCGCTGGTTCTCGAAGATTGGGCGCGTGTGGCAGCTGATTGCCGCGCTGCTATGGCAGTGCTCGCGCCGCTGCACGCCAACTTCGACCTCGCGCGGTCGTCGCTGCTGCTCGCCCGTGCGCTCCAGGCGCAAGGCGACCTCGCCGCCGAAACGGTCTGGGTTGAAGCCGTGACCCGCATTCTCAACGGCGGCTTTGCTTTCTGGGTGGCGCGCGAACAAGCGTGGACCCACAGCCTGCTCGCGACCTATGCCGGCGCTCAGGGCGCCGCGGCGCAGCTCGCGGTGCGCCTGCAAGCGGCGCTCGACGCCCTGCCTCCACCTCCACTCCGAATACTGACCCTGGGTGGTTTTCAGGTCTTCCGCGATGGTATTCCTATTCCGGCTTCGGCGTGGCAGCGCCGCACCACCCGGCAACTGTTGGTCTACCTGCTGCTGCGCCGCGCCCCTGTTGCCTGCGAGGAACTCTTCGAGGCGCTCTGGTCTCACTTGCCCCCGGATTCGGCGGCGCTCGCGCTTAATACCACCTTCTCCGAGCTGCGCCGCATCCTTGAGCCCCAGCTCAGCCGCGGCACTCCCTCGCACTACCTGGACCGGCAACCCGAAACCGTGAGCCTCTGCGAGCTCGAATACCTCTGGTGTGATATCTGGGCTTTCGAGGATGCCGTGCGCGCCGGCGCCTCAGCCGCTTCCACCGCCATCTCCCTCTACCGTGGCGATCTCCTGCCAGAAGAGCCCTACGCCGATTGGGTCCTCCGCCCGCGCGAACGGCTGCGCATGCTCTACATCAACACGCTTGCTGCAAGGCTGGAAGCCTGCGTGAACGCCGAGGCATGGCAGGAAGGCGCGGACCTCGCGCGGCACATCCTCGAACACGAGCCGTGGCTGGAGGAAGTTTGGCGCACGCTGATGACCTGCCTGGCGCGCCTGGGGCGCCGTAGTGAAGCCCTGCACGCTTACCGGGAGTGCGTCCAGGCATTGCACCAGCACCTCGAAGCCAACCCTTCCCCCGAAACCCATGCCCTCTACCAGACGCTCAAGCGCTAGTAGGTGGGACGCACCTCCAGTTTCCCTCCGCTGGCACAGCCTCCGGCGCATCCGAACCGCCCTCGCAGGCGTAAGCCCTTCCACAGGTGCGTTCCACCTGAGGAAATCACACCCTCACTCGCTCGCGCTTGAACACACCATCCACCACGGGCAACAACACCCCCAGGATTAGCGCCTCCACCGCTGCGAGTATCGCCACACTCTTCATCCCGTCCGCCATGATTGTACCAGGAAGAAAGGGCACCAAGAGCGCGATCAAGGGCAACGCCGCGACCAACGGTACCAGATCGAATGCCCACGTAGCAGGCTTGACTCCCCCGGCAGCTGCCGCAATCCAGGCTAATGAGCCGATGAGCACGGGCCAGGTAAAGGCATAGGCGCCCCGCGGTGTGGTGAGCGCCAGCGCCACAGCGACCGGCAGGAACGGCAACATCCCCACCAGCGAGAAATCCGCCCGTGC
>JAKJAC010000362.1 GCA_022707705.1 Chloroflexota bacterium | reverse complement strand
TCAACGCCATCGTATTCCCGAACGGAATATACAGCTTCCCCGGCGTGACCTGCGCAAACGGCGCCGCCAGCAAGGGCGCGGGCGCGCCATCGAGCCGCGTCAAGGCAAACGTGGGGCGCGTGCCCACCGCAACCGGCAGCGCAATCGTCTGGCGCTGCCCCACTCCTAGCGGGGAAACAATGGCTTGCGCCTCACCGCTTTGCACGCGCAGCCCCCGCCCTGGTCCGCACCAGTGCAGGTAGATCGTCGCGCTGTCACGGCTATCGGTATCCGCGCCGCAGAGAAAGGGTCCGCTCCACAGCACCAATCCCGGTTTGAAGTGCGCTGCCGGCAGGCTCGAACCGCCGCAGCGCATGGCGAGCGCCGGCAGGTTGAGCTCGCCCAGAGTATTGAAGCCGTTGGCATCCACCGTATAGACGCCAACATTCGGGATAAGCGTCTCGGCGCAGGTATTCAGGGGCAGCTGCAAGCTCAGATGGGTGAACCGCACCTCACCTTCAGCGGTATCGCTGCCGAGCCATCTGTCCGCGTTGGTGATGAATCCCCCTTGGGCATCGAAAAAGCGGGCGGTGAGCGAGGGGACGGGCTCTTGCGCGCCGGTTGCCTGCCATGCCAGCTGGAGCTCGACCGCGCTGCCCTGGGGCACCGGCACGCCACCTTGCCCCGCACCGGCGATGCGATATCCCAACAGGCGCACAGGTCCCAGCTCCGCTTCGAGCGGCGTATACCCCAGCTCCGGCGGCAGCGCCGTGAGTGGGCGCGGGAAAAGCCGGTAACCGCCGCCCACGGGGGCAGCGGTCCATTCGCTCCACTCGTAGGCGTGCGTGCTGAATAGCGGGCGTCCATTGGCGCTTTCCGCCCACGTGCGCCAGACTTGCTCGTAGTCCTCATTCGCGCGCGGGTAGACGTAAGCCACCTCTGCCCCGGCGCCCAGTCCCTCGGTGCGTTGCAGCAGCCACAGCGGCGTTGCCCAATGCCAGTCTGCCAGAATCAGCGCGTTGGGCGGAGCTTGCTCCAGCAGCGGCGCAACCCGGTCGCGAATGGACGTATCCGCTGCCAGCGTCAGAAAGTCGGGCGTCATGCCTATCACTCGCAGCACCAGCAGCGCCAGAATGAGCGCCGGCGCCAGATTCAAGAATCGCGGTGTAAGCCGGGCGCCCTGCTGCTCTTTTTTGCTACTCGGCGATCTTTGCCATCCCGTCAGTCTCGCTACCCCCAACCCGAATACCAGCGCCATTGGCAGATAAGCCGGCATCAGGTATTCCACCGTCTGCGGTGCGCGGTACGTGAGCGTCACAAAGGTGTGGAGTATCCATGAGACGAACAACGCCAGCGCCAGTGCCAGCTGGCGCGTTGCCCGCCGTTGGCTCAGCAGCAACCAGAGCCACGCGGCGAGAATGCCCGCCAATGCGAGCAGCGGGAATTGGAATCTGAACAGTGGTCCGAGCAGCGGCAGGCGCAGGCTCAAATCTGCGGCATTCGCAAACGCGAACATATCCCCGGAGAAACCGCGGGCGAGCACGTGATGCCAGAACCCCGCCCACGTATTCAAGCCCGGCGTTGCCAGCTGCAGCCCTTCGATGTTTGCGCCGCGCAGCGGCAGATAGAGCTGCGGGAGCGCCCACGCCAGCGCCGCGACCGGTACCGCCTTCCACCAGCGGCGTGGTTGCCACAGCACGCTGGGGTCGAGCAGCAGCAGATACACCGCCCATCCCAGCGCGATGAAGATGAGCGAAGGATGGTGTCCTACGCCCATGCCCAGCGCCAGCGCCAGGCTCAGCAGCGCCCGAGAGGCGACGCGCGGCTCAGCCAGTCCCCGGTGATACTGCGCCAGCGCGAGATACGCCCATGCTCCAAACAGCAGGGTGGGCATGCGGATGTTGGCGGTGGTCGCTTGCGCCCAGAAGGTGGGCGAGCTGCCCAGCAACACCGCGGCAGCGATGCCGCCCGTCAGTGCAGCGCGGCGCGCCAATCCCCAGGTCTCGCTCCAGAGGGATACCGCCTGCGCCGTCAGCGCCAGCGTGGTCGCCGCCAGCACCGCGCTCAACAGGTTGAGCCGGAAAGCCAGGCTTCCAAGCGGCGCCAGGCGCACCCACAGCGCCCCGCCTACCGTGTACAGTGGATAACCCGGTGGGTGGAGAATGTCCCAGGTCGCCGCTGCCAGCTGGAATTCGCCGCTATCCGCCGGCAGCACATCGCGAACCGTGGTGCTTGCGTATAGGGCGAAGAACACGCCCCAGAGCAGCACCCAGGGCAGATAGCGCCTGATTCCTGATGCCTGACGCATGCCTTACTCCGCAATGAGCCGGACGGCTCGCTCGATAATGCGGTCGGCGGTGAAACCGAAATGTTCGCGCAGCACGCCAGCAGGCGCTGAAGCGCCAAAGCGCTGGATGCTCATCACCGCTCCCTGGGGTCCCACATAGCGCTCCCAACCAAAGGGCGCCCCCGCCTCGATTGCCAGGCGTTTGACCACCGAAGGTGGAAACACGTTCAACTTGTAAAACAGCGATTGCGTCTCAAAGAGCTCCCACGAAGGCATGCTCACGACGCGCGCGCTGATGCGCCGCTCGGCAAGGAGCCGTTGCGCCTCTAGCGCCAGCGTTACCTCCGAACCGGAGGCGATGAGCAGCAGGTCAATCCGTTCTCGCGGCGCCTCGCGGAGAATATAGGCCCCATGCTCCACGCCTTCCCGCGCCAGAGTCTGTGTTTCTGGGATGACAGGCAATGCCTGTTGGCTGAGGAGCAACGCCACCGGTCGCCGTTGCTGTAAAGCGATGAGCCATGCTGCCGCGGTTTCGTTAGCATCCGCCGGGCGGAGCACCACCATGCCGGGCAGCGCGCGCAGGCTCAGCAGCTGCTCCACCGGCGCCAACGCTGGACCTTCCGGGCTGTCGAAGACTGAATCGTGTGTGAATACCGTAATAATTGGCAGTCGCATCTGCACTGCCAACCGCAGCGCCGGGCGCAGATAATCATAGCGAATCAGCCGGGTCGCGCCATAGACGCGCAACCCGCCATAAAGCGCTATGCCGTTCAGGATGCCGCCCATCGCGTGTTCGCGCGCGCCGAACCGGAGATAACTGCCTTCCGGCGTGGCTTTCTGGAATACTGGCGGTTTTTCGAGCGCCGCTGGAGCTTCTGCCGTCTGCTCGGCAGCTCCGCCAAGCAACTCCGGTAGGTACGGCGCCAGCGCGCCTACCGCTCTGTGCAATGCCGTTCGGGGCGCAAGCGGCCCGGCATCCGGGCTGAATCTGGGGACGGCGCGTTCCAGGTCGGGTGAGAGCTCTCCGCTGAGATAACGCTGTAACCTCTGAGTTTCAGCGGGATAGTCTTTGGCATAGCCCGTGAGCAGCTCCCGCCAGTGC